>CALMGU010000049.1 GCA_937865685.1 uncultured Alphaproteobacteria bacterium
GCGCAAGGGACGGAGCGGTCTTTTGACCATCGCGCTGGCCGGGCTTTCGCCCTTGATCGCCGCGTCCGGCGCGTTTGCGCAGCGCGCGGGCGAGAATGCCGTGACCCAGGCGGAAGATGCTTTCGGCACCCGCGTGGGCAACGAAAAGATCGGCATCTACAGTGACGAGGATGTGCGGGGCTTTTCGCCGCTTCAGGCCGGCAATGTGCGGATCGAAGGGCTTTATTTCGACAAGGTGGGCGATGAGAATGACCGCCTGCAGGATTCCTCGCGCATCCGGGTGGGGATCGCCGCGCAAGGCTATGCCTTCCCCGCGCCCACCGGCATCGTGGATTATGCGCTGCGAACGCCCGGCGGCGCCGCGCATCTCAGTGTTCTTGAGGAAGCGAACAGTTACGGCTATTCGACGGTCCAGATCGATGGCGGCCTGCCGCTGGGCGACACGCTGAGCGCGGGCGGCGGCATTGGCTATAATCGCAATATCTCTCCCGGCGGCGGCGACAATTACGAGGGCAATATCGGCGTACTGGTGAAATGGCGGCCACTGCCCAATCTGGAGTTACTGCCCTTCTGGTCGCGCAAGGATACATATTCGGCCAAGGATGGAGAGGTTTATGAGCCGCGAGACGATTTTCTGCCCGCGCCTATGGCGCCGCATCATTTCTTCGGGCCATCCTGGGCGCGGGGTCAGGATTTCAGCATCAATTATGGCGGGCTGCTGAATTATTCGCTTTCGTCCTGGGTGGTGCGGCTGGGAATTTTCCGCTCCGAGCTGGTCAATCCCAAAAGCAGTTTCCCGCAGCTTGCCGGTCTCGACCGCACCGGTCATGGCGAAATGGAAGTCGATCTGAGCCCGCCATCTCATCTGGGCTCGACCAGCGGGGAATTGCGGCTCGAGAAAAGTATCGCGATAGGTGCCTGGGCCCATCGCCTGATCTTTTCCCTGCGCGGGCGCAACTGGAACGGGCTTTATGGCAGCGCCGTCACGATCGATGCGGGACCGCAAGCGATCGGCCAGCGGATCGACACGCCCAAGCCGGACGTGCCATTCGGCCCTTTGATCCGCGATCATGTGGACGAAAGCCGGATCGGCCTGGCGTATCAGGCGGGGTGGGACAACCGGCTGCAGATCAGCCTGGGCGCGCAGAAGGTGCGCTATCACAAGCGCACGCTCGTGCCAGGTGATCCGCCCACATCCTTGGATACCGCGCCATGGCTGCTGACGGGGGCGGCGACAGGTTATCTGTCGGACACGCTGGCGATCTTTGCCGGCTATACGCAAGGGTTGGAGGAAAGCGGTATCGCGCCCAGCAACGCCGCCAATAGCAATCAGGCGCTTCCCGCGACCAGCACGCGCCAAAAAGATGGCGGCATACGCTGGAAGATCTTGCCGGGGGCCAGTCTGGTCGCCAGCGTGTTCGACCTGAAGAAACTCTACTTCAACCTCGATCCAGCGAACGTTTACCGCGCGTTGGGAGAGTTGGAGAACAGGGGCCTGGAATTGTCGCTGTCCGGCAATCTGACGGACCAGCTTGACGTGGTAGCGGGCGCGGTGCTTTCGGAGCCGCGAGTGAGCGGAGAAGCCGTGCGCCTGGGCGTGTCGGGTGACAAGCCAGTGGGCATTCGCTCCCGGAAATTGATTCTGGACGCCAACTGGCGCCCGCCGGGAACGGCCGATCTTTCCTTCGATCTGGGCCTGGTCCATTACGGCAGCGTGTCGGCGACATTGAACAATGCCGCCGTCATTCCGGCCTTTACCACCGTCGATTGGGATACGCGTTACGGCTTTGCGATGGGCGGAGATGCGGCTTCGCTGAAATTCGCCGTCATGAACATGTTCAATGTCCGGTCCTTTCGCGTGTTGGACGCGGGCACCTACGGCTTCTTCTCCGGAAGCGGGCGGCGCATCGACCTTCGGCTGATCGTGGATTTGTGACGGCATGCCAAAGAAAAAGGCCCGGAGCGGCGTGCGCTCCGGGCCTGCTCGTACTTATATGACTCGACCGCTCTTCACCCTTCGACAAGCTCAGGGTGAGGATATGGTGGGAGGTTCCCGATCGAGGTGTCCACGTTCAATGTCCTCATGGTGAGCCTGTCGAACCATGAGGGTCTCGCAGGTCGACATATCAGGCCAGGTTCTTCAGCGCCGCCGCCATGCTGTCCAGGCCCGCCTTCAACGTCACACGCGGGGTGGCGACATTCATGCGCACGAAGTTGGCGCCCACCTTGCCGAAGCCCGAACCGGATTCCAGGAACACATAGGCGTTCTTGGCCAGCCAATGGCTGACCACATCGCCCTGGGTGGTGAGCACCGGCTGGTTGGTGAGCGGGTTCATCGGCAGTGGCTTTTTGGCATTGGCCTCGTCGGCAGTTTTCTGGGCGCCGATCTTGGCGGCGATGCCGCTCACGTCCAGCCACATCAGGTAGGTGCCTTCCGGCTTGTTGCCGGTTTTGATGAGCGGCAGATTCTTGGTCACATATTGATGGGCATAGTCCAGATTGCCGTCGATATAATCGACACACTGGTTGAGCCAGGCTTCGCCGCCCGCATAGGCCGCCTGTTCCGCCACGATCGCCGGATTGGAGATCGAGGGCAGCGACTGGTCGTTGGTCGCCTTGAACAGTTTGGGATTGGAGGAGAAGAACCAGGCGCATTTCATCGCCGCAAGCGAGAAGCTCTTGGAGCCCGACTTGAAGGTGATGGAATTGTCGGCGATCTCTTTGTCCAAGGTGGCGAAGGGCACATATTTCTGTCCCTTGGAGACGAAGTCGCAATGGATCTCATCCGACAGGACGATGATGTTGTGCTTCTTGCAGAGCTGGCCGTAGCGGGTGAGTTCCTCGCGCGTCCAAACCCGGCCGCCCGGATTGTGCGGATTGCACAGGATCGAGACTTTCACATCCCCGGTCATGCGGCGCTCCAGATCGGCCCAATCGATCTCGTAGCGGCCATTGACCAGCTTCATCGGGCTTTCTTCCGGCACCGTCTTGGTGATGCCGATGGCGGCATAGAAGCCCACATAGCTGGGCGTCACCATCAAGACCTTGCTGCCCTTGGGCGCGAAGGCCTGCAGCGCGCTGATGATGCCGGGAATGACACCGGCCGAAATGCCCACCAGCTTGGGATCGACGGTGATGCCGTAGCGGCGCTTGTTCCAGTCGATGATGCCCTTGACGAAAGGCGTGTTGCCGGCGGTGCCCAGGAACAGGTCGCCGTCGATCATGTTGTAGCCCCAGTTGGGGAAGGCGACGCGCTTCTGCAGGGCTTCGGTGATGGCGGGGGCGCAGCGGAAATCCATGTCGGCCACGCCCATGCCCGCCACGATCTTGGTCATCTTCTCGTCGCGCACCGGCATGTCCCAATGCACGCTGTCGGTGCCCAGGCGATTGAGTGGCGTGTCGAAGTCGAATTTGCCGTTCGCCATTTTTGCTTGCGCGGCGGCGGGCGCGCTTGCCGCGATGTTGGCCGCTAAAGGCGCCATGGCGAAGACGCCGGCGCGCGTCAGAAACGAGCGGCGGTCTTGGCCGTTCTTGTGATCCTGTTCCATGCAACTCTCTCCCCGTTTATGCCAGGCGAAAGACGCGAGTACCTGGCGCGATTCCAGTGCGGGCGAAGCCTAGCACCGCCATGCGTGCCGGACATGCACGAAAGCATCCGCAAAGCTGGACAAAAGTGGAGGCGCCAGGATGGAACCAAGCCGTGACCGGCGGCTACATCCCGCGCCGCGCTGCACAAAAACCGCTTATGCGTTGAACGTGCCCCGCATGGCTTCCACCACAGCGCCGCCCACGCGGACATTGGTGGCCTTGCCGTTCGCCATGCCGGCCGTGACATAAAGCTGGCTGGGCCGGCCCACAAAGCGGCCTTGGCGCACCAGCACCCGTTCGTCCGGCTTGCGGATGCCGTTCTGCACCAGGAAGGCGGCGGCGCAGCCCACCGCGCTGCCGGTGGCGGGATCTTCGCTGGAGGCGCCCATCATGCGGCTTTCGATCTCGGCTTCGCCGGTCACCACATAATAACCGCTGCCGCTGAAGCGGGCGCGGAATGCCTCCGGGAAGGTGTGCCCCAAGGTGAGCTTGGCCAGGGTGGAGACGCTTTTCAGGGGCACGATCAGAAAGTTCGATCCGGTCGAGACCATCTGCGGCGCATAGCGGCTGTCGATCTCGTCCACGGAAAAGCCCATCACTTCGGCCAGCACCTTGGGATCGGCTTTTTCGCCGAACACCGGTTCCTTCTGCGTCATCTCCACGAACAATCCGTCGCTGCGTTTCTCCAGCGCCACGGTGATCGGGCCGACATTTTCTTCCAGCACCAGCCTAGTCTTGCCGGGCCGGGTCTGGGCCATGATGAAGGCGGTGCCCAAGGTGGGATGGCCCGCGAAAGGCAGCTCGCTGTTCTGGCTGAAGATGCGCACCCTGGCGTCGCCGCCGCTGCGGGCGCTTTGGATGAAGGTGGTCTCCGAATGGTTGAGCTCGCGGGCGATGTTCTGCATCAAGGCATCGCTCATGCCGTCGGCATTGGGAAAGACCGCCAGGGGATTTCCTTCCAGCGGCGTGTGGGTGAAGACATCGACCTGGATGAAGTCGTAACCCTTGCGGGCCCCATTTTGTCGTACGGGCTGGGCGCGCGCGGGCAAGGCGGCGGCGATGGCGGCGGCCGTCATGCCGCCCAACATGTCTCTGCGCTTCATGGAATGTCCCCCGGTCGTTGGACCCAAGTGTCGGGTCAATCGCGCCGCCGCGCAATCGTCACATGACGATATCGCAATGCGAAGGACGCAAATGCAGCAATGCCGGCATCCATGTCCTCCCAGCGTGGTACTGGGCGGCCTGCATGGGTTCCGTTATGGTCGCGCCCTCAACACGCTGGGAGGTGTCATGGATTTCCTGACCAAATACTCGTCACAGCTGCTTGGCATTACACGCATTGTCATCGGACTTTTGTTTCTGGAACACGGCACGGCCAAGGTTTTGAGTTTTCCCCTGGCGGCGGGCGCTTCGCCCCATGTCTTCAATGCGATGTCGTTTCCGGCGGGCCCGGCCGGCATCATCGAGCTGGTCGCGGGTGCGTTGATCGTATTGGGTCTCTTCAGCCGCTGGGCCGCGTTCATTGCCTCGGGTGAAATGGCATTTGCCTATTTCATGGGTCATTTCCCGACCAGCCCCTATCCCTTGCTGAATGGCGGGGGCGAGGCGATCTGCTTCTGCTTTATTTTCCTGTATCTCGCCGCCGCCGGTCCCGGCGCGTTCGCGATCAACAAGAAGTAGCCCGGATTGTTTCCAGACAAGGCGCGCGAGGCCTTCGCGCGCCTTCGTCGTTTCCCGCAAGCCGTGGATCGGCGAGCGGATGGGACGCGCGGCCAAGGCCCGGATTGGCCTGACGGGCCGCCCAAATTGTATCAATTTGTCAAACGGTTGGACCCGGGCCGGACGGCGCTTGAAGGGATGGGCAGGCGGGTTCACACTCCGGCCCGCTCGCCCGCACGGAGTCGTGTCATGCCGGTTGGAACCACCGCTCAGAAATTCGCAGAAGCCGATGCCTATGTCGCGGAGTTGATGCGCGAAGCCCGCGCCATGCCCCGGCCGGCGCGCGGCACCATGGCCATGAAGCGGCGCACTTTCCTGAAAGTGGCGGGCGCGGGCGGCCTGGTGCTGGGCTTTCACCTGCCGCGCCAGGCCTTCGCCGCCAGCGAGACGCCGCAGACCGCCGCCGAGGCCAGCAAGGACCAGAGCATCAACGCCTTTGTCCGCATCGCGCCGGACAACAAGATCACCGTCTATTCCAAGGCGCCGGAAATCGGGCAGGGGATCAAGACCGCCTTCGGCCTGATCATCGCCGAAGAGCTGGACGCGGACTGGAACCATGTCGTGGTCGAGCAGGCGGACTTCAATCCCAAAGTCTATGGCTATCAGGGCGCGGGCGGATCGACCTCGATCCCGCGCGGCTGGGACCAGCTGCGCCAGGCGGGCGCGGGCGCCAAAGCGATGCTGATCGCCGCCGCCGCGAAAAAGTGGAATGTGCCGGCGTCGGAAATCACGGCGCAGGATTCGGTGGTCAAGCATGCCGCCAGCGGCAGGACCGCCACCTATGGCGCGCTGGCCAATGCCGCGGCCAAGATGCCGGTGCCCGATCCGGCTTCGCTGAAGCTGAAGACCCGCGCGGAATATCGGCTGCTCGGCCGGCGCCATCGCGGCGTGGATGATCCCAAGATCGTCACCGGCAAGCCTTTGTTCGGCAGCGATGTGCGGCTGCCGGGAATGGTCTATGCCAACTTCGTCAAATGCCCGGCGGTGGGCGGCAAGGTGCGGTCCTTCAACATGGCCGAGATCAAGGCCATGCCCGGCGTGATCGACGCTTTTGCCGTCACCGGCACCGGCAAGCCCACCGAATGCATGCCCGGCGTCGCCATCATCGCCCAGAACACCTGGGCGGCGTTCCAGGCCAAGGCCAAGCTGAAAGTCGATTGGGACGAAAGCGAAGCCTCGAAAGACTCCACCACCGAATTCTCGGCGCGGGCGGGGCAGATCGCGGATGCGTTCCCCGCCAAGGCCGATGACGAAGTGGGCGATGTGGACAAGGCCTTCAAGAACGCGGCCAAGACGGTGGACGCTTATTACGAATATGGTTTCGCCAGCCACGCCACCATGGAGCCGATGAACACCACGGCGCATTGGCATGACGGGATCATCGAAATCTGGTCGCCCACCCAGCAGCCCAATCGCGGTCAGCCTCTGGTGCAGGCGGCGCTGGGCGGATTGCCGGAAGATAAAGTGGTGATCCACCAGACCCGCGCGGGCGGCGGCTTCGGCCGGCGGCTGATGAATGACTATATGGTCGAGGCAGCCATGATCGCGCAGAAGGTCAAGGGCCCGGTGAAGCTGCAATGGTCGCGCGAGGATGATTTCGCGCATGATTTCTTCCGCCCCGCCGGATACCACCAATATAAGGGCGCCATCGACAGACACGGCAAGCTGGATGCCTGGCAGGAGCATTTCATCACCTTCACCGCCGACGGCAAGAAGGAAGTGTCGGGGGGAGGGCTGACCGAGAATGTCAAGCTCTCCACCATCGCGCCCAACCTGCGCCGCGCCACCACCATGATGCCGCTGATGATCCCCACCGGTCCCTGGCGGGCGCCGGGCGACAATGCGCAAGTGTTCGCGCAGCAGGGCTTCCTGCATGAGCTGTCGACGGCGGCGGGGCGCGACCATGTTGCCTTCCTGCTGGATGCGGTCAATCGCGGCGTGCCGGAATTGGCGCCCAAGGACGCGAAGATCAATTTCAGCCCCGCGCGGGCCAGCGCCGTGATCAAGCTCTGCGCCGAGAAGGCGGGATGGGGCAAGAAACTGCCGCAGGGAAGGGGCCTGGGCCTCGCCTGGTGCTATTCCCATGCCGGGCATGTGGCGCAGGCGGTCGAACTCAGCGTCGATGCCCATAAGCGCATCACCATCCATCACATCGTGGTCGCCGCCGATATCGGGCCCGTGGTGGACATGGCGGGCGCCGAAGCCCAGGCGCAAGGCGCCTCCATCGACGGCTTCTCCACCGCGATGGGGCTCAACGTCACCATCGAGAAGGGCCGCATCCAGCAGAAGAATTTCAACGACTATCCGATGCTGCGCATTGCCTTCTCGCCCCATCAGGTGGAAGCGCATTTCATCCAGTCCGACTTCCCGCCCACCGGCATGGGCGAACCGGCGCTGCCCGCGATGGCGCCCGCCACCGCCAACGCCATCTTCGCCGCCACCGGCGAGCGGGTGCGGATCATGCCGTTCCGGAAACTCGGGTACCAAGTGTAAGTGATGGCTAGGCAGGCTTAAAAAGCTCGCAAAACCGCACTTATTGATATCTTGCATTACAAGGTATCATGTGATACATTATTCTCCGCATCGTGACCGGAAACGTGAGTCATGCGGAAACATCTGGGTCTGATCGCCATTGGCGGTCTTTTCATCGCCGCGATATTCCTGGGTGGCGCCTGGCTTTTGGAGGGCCAAAGTGGCTGGCGGGACTTCAGGCTCGGCATCTCGGAATGGCGGCTGCCGCGATGCGAGGCGCTTTCCGGCCGGGCGGGGATCCGCGAGACCGCATGGAGCGGCGGGGAAAGCGTCGGCGTCGCGATTCCCGCGACCTTGCGTTACGAGCCGGGCACCGGCGATCAAGTGCGCATCGCGGGTGATGCCGCGCTGATTCCGCATGTCACGATCGACGAGAACGATATCAAGCTGGATTGCCGGTCCGCCGAACTGACGCCCGAAAGCCTGACCATCACCATGCCGGGCAAGCGGCGCTTTCAGACTTTCTCCCTGGCCGGCGTCACCAACCTGATGCTGAGCAACATCGATCAGCCCCTGCTGCATTTCAATCTGGCCGGATCGAGCCATGTGGTGGCGAAGGGGCGCGTGGACAATGTTCATATCAACGCCGCCGGCCTGAGCGACGCCAAGCTGGGCGATCTGGCCGTGGACGATGCCCATTTGAATCTGGCGGGCGCCAGCACGGTCGAAATCGCGGCCACGGGTGTTCTCGAAGTCAATGCGGCCGGTGCGGTCACCGTTATCCTGCGCACGGAACCGGAAAGTATCCGGACTCACATCATGGGTTCAGGACGGATCATCCACCAGTCGCAGTAGCGCGATGGCAATGTGCAACTGATCGGGAACGGCTCTGTCATGGATAGGATGTTTTCGCTCTCGGGCGGACTGGCAATGAATCATCCGATCCGGAAGTTGGATATCAGGTTCAAAGCCAAAGAGGCGCGCTACAACCGCAAATCGGTCATCGGGTCGTTGGCGATTGCATGTGAACCGTGCTTAGCTTGCTTTGGCAATTGGGGCTTGGACAATGCGGTATCCGAACGGTCGCGTTCCGAGGTCGTTGTGGCGAAAATGGATGGCGCGGGAGGTCATAGTGCTCCTCTGCCTGTGTGTGCCGCAAGTGGGCGTGGCCGATGTTCCAGCACCGACGCTTGGCTTGCCTCAGCTTTCAGACCCAGACGCTGTAATCGAGAACTTGACCCGGAAAATTATCTCCGGAGCGCTGACTGGCCAGCAGTTGGCCGACGCCTATCTAGGCCGCTGTGGGGCCAGAGTGCAGACGAGGGATATCCGAGGTGCGCTGGACGACTGCACCAAATCAATAAATTTGGTCGATTCGGCGACGCCTCGGCTCATACGCGGGCAACTCTATGCCCTTGCGAAAAATTACTCTGCCGCTCTGGATGATTTCGCAGCGCTGACGCGGCTTGAACCCAATGATCCGCGGTGGCACGGCCTCAGCGCAACTCTTTATTGGAGATTGGGGAACATCGACAAATTCGCGGCGGAAAGCGATGCCGCGATGGCACTTGTGCCGAACCGCATTTCCTCGCTGAAAGATCGCGCGGAAATCTATTTCAACAACGGCTATTGGGAACGGGCCTTGGCGGATTACGAAATGATTCTCGCCAGCGAACCCGATAATGCGGAGATGCTGCATTATCGTGGAGACGCCAAAACCTTCCTGGGCAGGTACGAAGATGCCATGCGTGATTACGACCGAGCCTTGAAACTCGATCCGAAAGGCCAGGCCCAACCGATCGCGCTGGCGAAAACCATTTCTCTGCTTGATCAGCGGCGATACGCCGACGGGGTGGTGCAGGCCCAGATCGCCGCCGACGCAGCACCGGACAATGCCTATATGCTGTTATGGCTCAATTTGATGCGGGCGCATGCGGGAAAGTCGAATGATCAAGATTTTTCGCGCCGCAGCGAAAAGATCGATCAAAAGGCCTGGCCCTATAGCGTGATTGCATATGAACAGGGCAAAATCGCAGAGGAGCAAGTGTGGGCAGCGGCCAGCGCGGGCACTGACGCTCAAACTGCTTCGAACCGGAAATGTGAGGCCGACTTCTATATGGGCGAATACAAGCTTGCCCGCGACCGGGACGGCGCGATGACCCTGCTCACGGAAGCGGCCGATAAATGCTATAAGGGCTTCATCGAATATAGCGGTGCGGTCTTCGAGCTCCGCGCACTGGGCGAAAATGTCAAACTCGGCCATTAGACATGAAGCGTGTCGCCGGTCGGAAGGCCAGGTTACAGGCGATTGTCTGACGGCGGCGGGCGAACCGGGCTGAAGAGGGAACATGCGAAGAATTTTAGTGAGCGCTGCGCTGGCAATTTCTGTCGCATGGGGCGCGGCCGCGCAGGCCCAGGGTTCAGCAACCGACGCCAAACAGCAAGTCTCGCAGCTCTTGCGCGATTGGGTGACGGCGGAGAATGAGCATGACGCCGCCGCGCTGGACCGCAT
>CALMGU010000050.1 GCA_937865685.1 uncultured Alphaproteobacteria bacterium
AGGCAGATCGGCGCCGGCATAGACGACATCGCCATCGGCGGCCGCTGTTATAGCGTCGCCCTCGCGGCCGGAGATTTCGATGCCATCGAGCCGCGCGCCGCCAGGTTGGGGACCAAAGCGCGCCACCACCTGCCCGCGCAGCGGCCACGCGAACGCACCCGTTTGGATCGCCGGCGCCTCGCCGGCAGGATTGCTTGCAATCCGCGCGGTGTTTGCCGGCGGGGGCTCCGGCGGTCCAAGATTGTCCTGCTGACGCGCCATCGCTGGCAGCACAATGTCTTGCCCGGGACGCACCGTGTACGGCGGCTGCATGCGATTGAGCAGCGCCAGCGAACGCAGATCGACATTGTAGGCGCGCGCCACGTCTTCAAAGCTTTCGCCGCGCACGACGCGATGCATGCGCGGCGGCGGCAGCGTGAGCTCGCTGCCCAGCGTCAGCGCGATCCCCAAGGGACGGCCGCGTGCCCAGGTACCGAGCGCGATGGGCAGCAGATAGCAGGCGGTGAACGCCAGCTCGACGCCGGTCAGGTAGTCCCCGACGGCGCTCGCCAAAAAGAGCACGACCGCGGCGACGGCGCCGCTCCGCGGACCGATCCGACGCCACGCATCTTCCAGGCGACGACCTGCGACTTGCACGGGTAAGGGCAGCGCGAGCTCCATGGTGGTCTCCCTCAACGGTGCGCGCCCACGAGCTGCCGGATCTGGGCGAGCCCGTTCGCATTATTGCCCTGTATCAGTCCGACCAGGGCGATTTGGTCGCGTATTTCGTCAACAAGCGAAAGCTGAGGGATTACGGGCCGTCACACTTTTCCGGTCTTTTCGACCTTAAGACTCGCGAGCAGCTGACGACACCGGACGAAATGGCGTCCATCAAAAACCATGAAACGGAAATGGCGGTGCTGAACAAGCATCACCTGAACAAAGTGTATTTCTTTGGGGGCCAAAGCGATCCTTCCGTCTTAGCGAAGATCGAAGATTTCTCGGGCCCGCGATGCGCGCTGCCTTATGACGAAGGCTTTTCCATCAATGGAAAGCTCTATCTCATCGTGTGGAAACCGCCCGCGCCCATCAGGCAGGCATATGGCTGCAGTTCCACCGAGGGAGAAGGGCCGAGCGGCACGGTCCGCACGCGGTATCAGGGGCAGGAATACGCTTTCAATTATAAGGTAGGTTCGAATTGGTATTTCATCATGCAGGACGCGCCGTGGGTGATCCGCTTCGACGCCCAGGGGAAAACCCATTTCTTCGACCACCGGCAGGACGCGGCGCTGGTACCGGCTGAGCCCATACAGAGGCTGGTTCAGCAGATGCAGTGGGCCAAAAAAGCCGAAGTCCGGCAGCTCTCGGGAAAGGTGGAGGCCATCATCGACGCGCATTTGAATCGCGCGCGATAATTATCCGGTCGCATGTTGCCTCGCGGTCGGTGGCATGCCGTAATGGCACCCTGCCATCCGGGAGAGTCCCATGAAGCCTGTCATTGCCATCCTCGCCGCCACGCTTTGTGTTCTGCCGTTGGCCGCGCAGGCCGCGCCCAACAAGCATTATCCCTCCGGCGGCAGCGTGGTGAGCGGGCCGTCCCCCGCCTACTCCGCCGCCGTGGAAGCGAACGGCACGCTTTACATATCAGGCACCACCGACGTGACCGACCCGGCCACGGGCCAGCGCCCGGTGGACGCCACCACCGGCGCCAAGGTGGTGATGAACAATATCAAGCGGGCGGTGGAGGCGGCAGGCTACACCATGGACGATATCGTGTGGCTGCAGATCATGGCGTCGGACCTGAAGGATTATGCCGATTTCAACGCCGTTTATCGCACTTACTTCAAAGGCCCATTGCCCGCGCGGGCTTTCATCGGCGCGGGAAGCCTTCAGGGCAATGCGCGCTTTGAAGTGATGGGGATCGCGGCAAAGGCGAAGTAGGACGAACTACATCTATCAAGGCCGACGCCATATGCCCGAGGACAATCAGAAATCCAAGCGGTCCGTCCGTCAGCGTGCTGATGCGATAAAGGATTTTCGCTGCAAAAACCTTATCGCGGTTCTCGAATGCCCCACGGATGTGAAGAACATTGGATCTGTGATCCGGAACGCAAACGCGTTGGGTGTCGAGAAAGTCTATGTCGTCGATCCGCGCCACTCTCTACCGGACGATTGGCAAGAGATTCGGGAGCGTGGATCACTTTCAAAGCTTTCCGTTTCTGCCAGCAAATGGACCTTCGTTAAGCGATTTAACAGCACCGACGAATGTTTCGACTATCTCGAAAGCAAGAATTTCAAGTCCGTCGTGACATCACCCCATGTGAAGGGAAAGGCCAGCATTTTTCTTCATGAAGGGGATTACACGGCCCACTCTAAGCTCGCAGTCTGGTTTGGCAGCGAAGCGGTTGGCATTAGTGATCGTGCGGTTGAGCGAAGCGATATGTGCGTCTCCATTCCGATGTTCGGAATGATAGAGAGCCTGAATCTCGGAACGAGTTCGGGGATTGTTCTGTATGAAGTCACAAAACAGCGGCGGGAATATCAGAGCAAGTATCGAAAGCGCGACAAGAGAGGGAAAAGGGAAAAGCCGTTGCCCACTGTTATGTCGCCAGACAACAGGCGGTATTAGTTCGCGATCTTTTGCGGAATTCCGATTATCAATCTGTCACGGATTCAGCTCGGCATGATCAAGCGTTTTACCAAAGAAGGCGTTCGATGGCGGGCGGTGAAGGCGATCCGGTAGATTAGAGCGCGAGCTATTCGCAGTTTTTTCGCCAGCGCGAAACACCATGCGGTCCTTCGCTTACGCTCCGGGCGTTGGCTTAGCTTTTCTTGGCGAACGAAGAGAGCCTGGAAAAGCTTGCCCCTCGCCGAGCGAAGCGAGCGAGGCGTCGCTTTCACCGGTCCACTGGACCGGCTCACGCGCTTTGCGCGCCGCTCCTCACCCTTCGACAGGCTCAGGGTGAGGATTTCTTTCTAAATCCTCATGCTGAGCTTCCTCACGCCGAGCTTGTCGAGGGGTGAACCATAGGGGCCGCGCCGCGTGTTGCGCCAGTCGAAAATCACCATCGCGCCCATCGCCTGTCCGTCGGTGCGGCGATTGCAATGCGCGGCGCGGCAATTTCCGTCAATGCTCGCATGGAGTCGCAAAAAAGCCAGTGTTGGCGCGGGCCCGTCATTCTCGCGGCGGATATGAGCGCTTCGTGATGGCGGCCGCCGCCCATGGTCTAGCCGCGAATTGCCGGGTCAAGTACAGTCAAAAGATGCGAACGCGGCTGGGAGGCCGAAGGTCATGCAGCGCAGGGATTTCATGGTGGGTGCGGCCGCGCTGGCGCTGACACAGCCGGTGATGGCGGCGGAAATAAAAGATGGCGGCTCGCGCATGATCGCCGCGCCGGGAGGCATGGTCTGGACCAAGGCGGTGGGCCCCAATCCCAATATCCTGCTGCTGCATGGCGGACCGGGCTTCAGCCACGATTACATGGAGTGTTTCGAGGATTTTCTGCCGCCGGCCGGATTGGGCTTTTACTATTACGACCAGCTAGGCTGTGGCAATTCGGACCATCCCAATGATGATAAGCTTTGGACCATTCCCCGTTATGTCGAGGAGGTGGAAGCGGTACGAAAAGGCCTGGGGCTCGATCATTTCACTCTTCTCGGCCATTCCTGGGGCGGGATGCTGGCGATCGAATATGCTCTGAAATACCCGCAGCATCTTTCCAAGCTGGTCATTTCCAATATGACGGCCAGCATTCCCTCCTATGTCGAACATACGCGCGCTATCCGCGCCGCGCTGCCGCCCGCGGACCGCGCCACCCTGGACAAGTACGAGAAGTTGAACAAGACCGACGATCCCGCCTACCAGGCGGTAATGGACAAGGTCTATCACGCCCATGTGCTAAGCCTGAAGGAATGGCCCGAACCGGTGAACCGCACATTCGCCAAGGTGAACCAGCACATCTACAATCTGATGCAGGGGCCCAATGAGTTTTTGGTCACCGGCACCTTCAAGAATTGGGACCGCTGGAATGACCTGCCCCGGATCAAGACTCGCACCCTGGTGATGGGAGCGGAGAATGATGAGATGGATCCGGTCCAAATCCGCCGCGAGGCGTCGCTGATTCCCGGTTCGAAGCTGTGGATGAGCCGCACAGGCACGCATTTGGCGATGTATGATGACCAGCAGGCCTATTTTGGCGCGCTGGTGCCTTTCCTCAAGGCATGACGCGAACGGCACCGATTGGACGCGATGGAAATGATCCATGGCGGCCAATTCATCCGCCAGTCGCAAATTAACGTTTCCAGAATGTCCGCTTTTGTCGCTGGCGGAGATTGCGCCGCTGCGCGAACGTTCCTCACTCGAAAATCATCATCTGGCCCATTGCTTGCCCGTCGACGCCGCGCGGCAGGGTGAGGGTGCCGTTGATCGTCGGGCTCCCCCCGCGTTGGCGCAATGCGGATTTCGTGAATGTCACGAAATCGGGCGGCAAGCCATTTCGATGGCGAGGTCTATATACCGGCGCCGGTTTTGACCCACTCCTTACCGATCAAATTGATGAAAAACCTTGGCGAAAATTGCCCATCGCCCATCGATTTTTATGAGTGTCAGAAATTCGATGCTGTCTGAATCCACTGCATCTTTTTCGGCAACCACTCGAACGACAGCGGAAGTCGGTGTTATATCGAGCACATCGACATGAGCTTCAATTTCCGACGATTTTCCGTGTTTGTTGATGAAATCGACCGTGGCATTGAGGTCGCCGCCCATAAGTTTTCCATCGACAGTGCCATACGTCACGGAATTCTTATGGAAGGATTCCGAAAGCATATCGACGTTACCGACCCTTAGCGCCTCTATGTATCTGGCAACAATGCTGGTGACTGCTTTGAACTCGTTTGCTGGAACCAATTTTTTATTGACCAACGCCAACTCCAAGGTCGTGTTTCGACATTGACGATATAGGCCTTGTGGGGGCCAAGGCCAAATTGAAAAGTCGCCGACTCGCGAAGCCAGCCAGCGACCCAGTCAGATGTCGTCTTTTCGGGTGAACCGGATTTGCCGATGTTGTGCCACCCAAACTCAGCCGCGCCCGGCGCTGACCGCGCTAAACCGGGAAATCACTGCCAGGGCCGCGCTGCATGTCGCGCTCGTCGAAGATCACCATCGCGCCCATCGCCTGTCCGCCGGCGCGGCGCAGCAGGGTCAGCGTGCCGTTGATCGTCAGCTTCTTTCCGCCCGCGGCCATGGCGGGGAAGGGGCCGGGATTTCCTTCGGCGGCGGCCTTGCCGCTCGTCATGGCGCGGCGGAAGCCCGCCCAATGCGCGTCGCGGAATTCCGGCGGCACGATCAGGTCCAATGTCTGGCCCACCGCGTCCTGCTGCGGATGCCCGAAGGCGCGCTCGGCCCCTTTGCTCCAGAAACGGATCAGACCCGCATCATCGACCATCACGATGGGAATTTCGTCCAAAACCGGCTCCAGCAATCGACACGCGACGAATTCGCAAGGCCCCCGCCGCCGGTTACATCGGGCGGCCCCGGCAAGCGCAGGTGCCCTCCCATAAATGCATTGGGAAATCGGCCCCGGATGTCGCAATCTGTCTGGGCTGTTCCTGTGGGGATTCCGATGCGCGCCTTGAAGCTGGGGCTTTTGCTTGCCGTTTTCACATCGCCCGCCTTTGCGGCGTCGCCGGACCCGGTGGCGGGGTCGGGCGGCATGGTGGTGAGCGCCCAGCATCTGGCCTCCGAAGTGGGCGCCGATGTGATGCGCCGGGGCGGCAACGCCATCGATGCGGCGGTGGCGACAGGATTCGCGCTGGCCGTCACCCTGCCCCGGGCGGGAAACCTCGGCGGCGGCGGTTTCATGCTGGTGCATCTGGCCAGGGAAGGCCGGCAGATCGCCCTCGATTATCGCGAGGTCGCTCCGGCGGCGGCGACGGCCGACATGTTCCTGAACGCCGCCGGCGACGCCGATCCCGCGAAATCGCGCGACTCCGGCCTCGGCATCGGCGTTCCCGGCACGGTGGCGGGCCTCTCCCATGCGCTCGCCAAATGGGGATCGGGGAAATTCACGCTCTCGGACGTGCTGCAGCCGGCGATCCGGCTGGCCCGCGAAGGCCTCGAAGTCTCGGACGATCTGGCCGATTCGCTTCCGGCCGCCGCGCGACGGCTGGGGCGCTGGGAGTCGAGCCGGAAAATCTTCTTCCGGCCGGACGGGCAGGTATGGGGGCGCGGCGAAAGACTGGCGCAGACCGACCTCGCCGCGACGCTCGAACGAATCGCAACGAGCGGCCCCAAGGGTTTCTACGAGGGCGAGACGGCCGAGAAAATCGCTGCGGCGACGCAGGCGACGGGCGGCCGCATGACGATCGAGGACCTGAAGACCTTCACGCCGGTCGAGCGGCCCGTCGTGCGCGGGACCTATCGGGGCCACGACATCGTCTCGATGCCGCCGCCCTCGTCGGGCGGCGTTCACCTGATCGAATTGCTCAACATCATGGAGCGATTCCCGATCCGCGAGACGGGACCGCAGACGGCC
>CALMGU010000051.1 GCA_937865685.1 uncultured Alphaproteobacteria bacterium
TGATATGAGCGAGTTCGCTGCGGAGCATTCGGCGGCGCGCTTGCTCGGTGCGCCGCCCGGCTACATCGGCTACGACGCCGGCGGCGAGCTCACCAACGCCGTGCGTGCGCGGCCGTTCTCGGTGGTGCTGTTCGACGAGATCGAGAAGGCGCATCCGCGCATCCTCGACAAGTTTCTGCAGATTCTCGAAGACGGTCGGCTCACCGACGGCCGCGGCCAAACCGCCTACTTCTCCGAGGCGATCATCGTTTTCACCTCGAACCTCGGAATTTACGTAGAAGACGAAGCCGGCGTGCGCCGACAAAACGTCGCGCCGGGCGAGCCGTACGAGGAGGTGGAAGCCAAGGTGCGCGGCGCCATCGCCGACCATTTCAAGTTTCGGCTGATGCGTCCGGAGATCCTCAATCGCATCGGCGACAACGTCGTCGTCTTCGACTTCATCGCGCCCGACGTCGCCGCGCGCATTTTCGAGGGCATGCTCGCCAATGTCGTGTCGCGCGTGCGACGCGAGCATGGCGTGACGCTCACGATCCCGCCCGCACTGCTCGAGCGCTTGCGAAAGCTTTGTACCGCGGATCTCTCGAACGGTGGACGCGGCATCGGCAATCGCATGGAATCCGTTTTCATCAATCCGCTCGCGCGGGCGTTGTTCGGCGCCGCCCTCGCGCCAAACGTTGAGATCGCGGTCACCGATCTCGTCGAAATCGACCGGATCTGGACGGTATCGCTGCAGCCCGCCGGATGAACATTCTGCTCAACAAGGCGCATTTTCCTGTCACGGTGCTCGGCCCGGGTCGGCGGATAGGCATCTGGCTTCAGGGTTGCTCGATCGGATGCGCGGGCTGCATCTCGCAGGACACGTGGGAGGCCGACGCGACCAAGGCGATGGCCGCCTTGGAACGTGGCGACGATCAACGCGCCGCAAAGGCAGACACCAACCAACAATGACAATTTCGGCGCAATGACGGTACTGGTTCTCGATTTCGGAAGTCAGGTCACACAACTCATCGCACGGCGGGTCCGCGAAGCGGGCGTCTATTGCGAGATTGTTCCCTACAACAAGGCCGACGAGGCGCTGGCGAAAAAGCCCCGCGCCATCATCCTGTCGGGCGGTCCCGCCAGCGTCACCGAATCCGACACGCCGCGCGCGCCGCAACGCGTGTTCGAGATGGGCGTGCCGGTCTTGGGCATCTGCTATGGCGAAATGACCATGTCGGCCCAGCTGGGCGGGCGGGTCGAAGCCGGGCATTCCCGCGAGTTCGGGCGCGCCGACATTCATGTGCAGCGCCCGTCGCGTCTTCTCGAAGGGCTGGCGGAAAGCGGCAGCGAGCCGGTCTGGATGAGCCATGGCGACAAGATCGTGGCGATCCCGGAAGGATTCTCAGTTGTGGCCACCTCCGAAAGTTCGCCCTATGCCGTAATCGCGGATGAGGCCCGCCGCTTTTATGGTGTGCAGTTCCATCCGGAAGTGGCGCATACGCCGCGCGGGGCCACAATCCTTTCCAATTTCGTGCGGGGCATCGCCGGCATCGAGCCGGAATGGAACATGCATGCCTTCCGCGCCGCCATGGTGGAGAAGATCCGCAAGCAGGTCGGCGCAGCGAAGGTCATTTGCGGCTTGTCGGGCGGCGTGGACTCGTCCGTGGCGGCGGTGTTGATCCATGAAGCGATCGGCGACCAGCTCACCTGCATCTTCGTCGATACAGGCCTGATGCGGGCGGGCGAGGCGGACGAGGTGGTGACCCTGTTCCGCGATCATTACAACATCCCCCTGATCCATGCCGAAGCGGCGGACCTGTTCCTGGGACGCCTCAAGGGTATCAGTGACCCGGAACTGAAGCGCAAGATCATCGGTGCCGCCTTCATCGATGTGTTCGACAAGGAAAGCCACAAGGTCGGCGGGGCGGAATTCCTGGCCCAGGGCACGCTCTATCCCGACGTGATCGAAAGCATTTCGGCGACCGGCGGCCCGTCGGTCACGATCAAGTCGCATCACAATGTGGGCGGGCTTCCCGCCTACATGAAGATGAAGCTGGTCGAGCCCTTGCGTGAACTCTTCAAGGATGAAGTGCGGGCGCTCGGCCGCGAGCTGGGTCTGCCGCCGGCTTTTGTGGGCCGCCATCCGTTTCCCGGACCGGGCCTTGCCATCCGCATTCCCGGCGAGATCACGGAAGAAAAGCTGGAAATCCTGCGCAAGGCCGATGTGATCTATCTGGACGAAATCCGCAAAGCCGGGCTCTACGACAAGATCTGGCAGGCCTTCGCGGTGCTTCTGCCGGTGCGCACGGTCGGCGTGATGGGCGACGGGCGCACATACGATCATGTCTGTGCGCTGCGTGCCGTGACCTCCTCGGACGGCATGACGGCGGATTATTATCCCTTTGAGCACAGCTTTCTGGGCCGGGTCTCGACCCGCATCGTCAATGAAGTTCGCGGCATCAATCGCGTTGTCTATGACGTGACCTCCAAGCCGCCCGGGACGATTGAGTGGGAGTGAGCGTCGACCGGCGGCACAGCCGCCGGTCAAATCGATGCGGGGCATCGATTTGAGACGCGAACGCCGCGAGCCCAAGCGAGTGGCGACGAAAACACCGAACAGCCACTAGCGCAGATTTCCATGATCCGCCTCGACAACATCAGCAAGCAGAACGGCCATCACCTCTTGTTCGTCGATGCATCGATGGGCCTTCAAAAGGGTGAGAAAGTAGGACTGGTCGGGCCGAACGGCGCCGGCAAGTCGACGCTTTTCAGGATGATCGCGGGCCAGGACCGGCCCGATGACGGCCAGGTGACGATCGATCCCGGCATGACCATCGGCTATTTCAGCCAGGATGTCGGCGAAATGTCGGGCCAGAGCGCGGTTGCCGCGGTGATGGATGGGGTAGGACCGGCAAGCGCGCTGGCCGCCGAATTGGCCCAGCTGGAAGCGGCCATGGTCGATCCGGCACGGATGGGCGAGATGGACGCGCTGGTCGAACGCTATGGCGAAGTGCAGCACCGGTTCGAGGAGTTGGACGGTTATGCGCTGGATGCACGGGCGCGCGAGGTTCTTGCTGGGCTGAGCTTCAGCCAGGAACGCATGGACGGCGATGTCGGTCTGCTTTCCGGCGGCTGGAAGATGCGCGTGGCGCTGGCCCGCATCCTGGTGATGCGCCCCGACGGCATGCTGCTGGACGAGCCCAGCAACCATCTCGATCTGGAAAGCCTGATCTGGCTTGAGGAATTCCTCAAGAATTACGACGGCGCATTGCTGATGACCTCGCATGACCGCGAATTCATGAACCGCATCATCGGCAAGGTGGTGGAGATCGATGGCGGCTCGCTCACGACCTATTCGGGCGATTATGACTTCTACGAGCAGCAGCGGGCCTTAAGCGAAAAGCAGCGCCAGGCGCAATTCGAGCGTCAGCAGGCGATGCTGGCCAAGGAAATCAAATTCATCGAGCGCTTCAAGGCGCGCGCCTCCCACGCGGCCCAGGTGCAGAGCCGGGTGAAGAAGCTGGACAAGATCGAGCGGGTGGAAATGCCCCGCCGCCGCGAGGCCGTACGGTTCGAATTCAAGACGCCGCCGCGTTCGGGCGACGACGTGGCCGGATTCAAGAATGTTCACAAGGCTTATGGCAGCCAGTCGATCTATGCCGGGCTCGAATTCCAGGTCCGCCGCAAGGAACGCTGGTGCATCCTGGGCGCCAATGGCGCGGGCAAATCCACGCTCTTGAAACTGGTGGCCGGCGCGACGGCGCCGGATCAGGGCACGGTCAATCTCGGCAGCAACGTGAAGATGGGCTACTTCGCCCAGCATTCCATGGATCTGCTGGACGGCGAGGATACGGTGTTCGAGTCCTTGGACAAGTCGTTCCCGCAAGCCGGGCAGGGAGCGCTGCGCACTCTGGCCGGATGTTTCGGTTTTTCCGGCGACGATGTCGAGAAGACCTGCCGCGTCCTCTCCGGCGGCGAGAAGGCGCGTCTGGTGATGGCCAAGATGCTGTTCGATCCGCCGAACTTCCTGGTGCTGGACGAACCCACCAACCATCTGGATATGGCGACGAAAGAAATGCTGGTCGCATCCCTGGCGGAATTCGAGGGCACCATGCTGTTCGTGTCGCACGACCGTCACTTCCTGGCCGCGCTTTCGAACCGGGTGCTCGAACTGACGCCTGAAGGCGTCCATCGCTATGATGGCGGCTACACCGAATATGTCGCCCGCACCGGCCATGAGGCGCCGGGCCTTCATCCCGGCGGATCGTAATATCCAGGCTGCCCGATTTGCGTGATCCTGCGGCGGGGGGTGGTTGCTGCGCATAACCTGCTGTGGGAAATTCTCGAAAGCTGCTTCTGGGGGAGCGATGACATCCCGCTATTACGCCGCAGCCATTGCGCTGATCGGCATTCAAATCGCCGTGCTGCATACGCTTGGCCAGCCATTTCTGGCCGCCAGTGGCCGGATTCTGCTCTGGGTCAACGATCCCTGGAGCCCGGACATGTCCCAGCAATTGGCCGACTGGTACAGCTTCTCTCACGTCATTCACGGCTTCATTTTCTTTGGCGTGCTGCGCCTTATCGCGCCCTGCCTGCCGCTGGGCGTGCGGCTTCTTCTGGCGATGGGTGTGGAGATCGGATGGGAGATCACCGAGAACAGCCCCGCGGTGATCCAGCATTATCGCCAGCAGGCGCTGGCGGCAGGCTATGTGGGCGATAGCATTTTGAATTCGGTGTTCGATGTGGTGATGATGTCGGCGGGATTTCTGTTCGCATCGCGCGTGCCTGGCCGGTATGTGATCGCGATTGCCGTGGCGTTCGAGATTTTCACCGCGGTGATGATCCGTGATAATCTTACGCTCAACGTGATCAATCTGATCGCGCCATCCGGCTGGGGGCCAATAACCGCCATTCACGACTGGCAGGCCGGCGCCGCGCATTAGCGGGTTTTGAACGATCGATTCACACTGTCGTGCTTCGAGGGAAAGGCGCGCGAATTCGAATCCCTACCCGGCGGCGCTGCCGTTCGCTTTTGCTTCGCGCCGGTATTGCCCAGGCGGCATGCCGCCCCAGCGCCGGAACGCCTTGCTGAATGATATTTCCGACTGGTAGCCGACTTCATGCGCAATCTCTGCCAGGCTCGCTTGCGAAGCCGCCAGCAGCCCGGCCGCGGCGTGCATGCGCTGGGCCGCCAAATAGTCCATCACAGATTTCCCGACAATGGCGCGAAACCGGCTGGCGAATACGGTACGCGACAGGCCGACCGCACTGGCGAGCGATGCCACCGTCCAGGTCGCGGCCGGCCGCCCATGCATGAGCGACAGGGCGTGAGCGACCGGCGGGTCCGCGAGCCCGTGAAGCCAGCCGGAGCCATTTGTGGTGGTATTGGCGATATGGTCGCGAACCGATTGCACGAACAGCATATCGGCGAGCCGTTCGGCAATCGTCTGAAACCCTGGCCGGTTGGACGTCAGTTCATCGATCAGGAGACTGAGCGAGCCTTCGAGCCAGGCAGGTCCCCGGCCCATGCGGCCGCGCACATGGATGACGGCCGGAAGGGACTCCAGCAGCGAATTGCGTCGGCGATCGCGGAACGCAAAAACACCGGTGATGATGCGGGTGATTGCGCCATCGCCTCCAAACCGCAAATGCTGGAGCCGCTCGACACGCAGCCCAGGGCGCCAGGTGCCGTTGATGCCGTTCGCCTCCAACACCTGTCCGAATGGCGTGCGCGGCGCATCCCCATCGGACAGGAGCAGATGGGGATTGCCAGACGGCAGGACCGCCAAATCACCGGGACCAAGTTCAATGCGGCCGGATTCCGTTTCGAGCAAGCAGCGGCCTTCGACCACGATGTGGAATGGCGCGCCGCCGACTCTGCTTTTGCCGATTCCCCACGGCGCGCGAAGCTCCGCCACACTGAGCACGGCGCTTTCGAGCCGCAGATCGCGCAGCATTTCGCTTAGTAGATCCATGTTCGGGACGATCGATTAATGAATGCGTCCTCTTAAGCATTCGGCATCGCGGTCATTTTGTCTAGCCTGTGTTCGAACAGGCGGGCCGGCCACCGATCGCGATTCCGCGCTGTGATTTTTGGAAGGGCACGCCCATGATTCTTGTCACCGGGGCCAGCGGAACCGTCGGCACCGCGCTGGTCGAAGTGTTGAAAAACAGCCACCGATTCCGGGCCGGTTATCATTCTCCCGGAAAAGCGGAGAAAGCGCGGCAAAACGGACTGGATGCCATCGCGATCGATCTGATGGCCCCCGAAACCTTGGCGCCGGCGCTTGCAGGAGTCGAAACGGTGTTTCTTCTTGGCGCCGGCATCCGCGGCCAGGTCGAGCAGGAGATTAATCTCATCGACGCCGCCAGGGCTGCGGGTGTCCGGCGGCTGGTCAAGATATCGGCTTGGCGTGCCGGCGCAGAGCAATACGCGCTGGCACGAATGCATCGGCAGATCGAAGACGCGGTCGAAAAGTCAGGCATGGCCTGGACGTTCCTGCGGCCCAACGGCTTCATGCAGAATTTCACCGGCCGGACAGCTGAGACCATCAAGGGGCAGGGGGCGATCTATCTGCCGGCGGCCGATGCACAGATCAGCCTGATCGACGCGCGCGATATCGCCAGGGTTGCGGCGAAGGTTCTTACGGAGCCGGGGCACGAAGGCAACGCCTATGACCTCTCCGGACCGCGAGGCCTGTCTTATGGCGATACGGCCAGAATCCTCTCCCGCCAGCTTGGCAGGGACATAAAATATATTCCAGTGACCGACGATGCCGCACGCGAAGGCATGATCCGCGCCGGGATGCCGGATTTTTACGCCGATGCCCTCATCGATCTCTTTCGGGCCTATCGAAACGGAATGGCGTCGGGCGTTACAGCGAGCGTCAAGAGTATCACCGGCCACGAACCGATCATGTTCGATCAGTTCGTGCGCGATCATGCGGATGCTTTTCGTTGAGCGGCTTTCGACCTGCCACGGTTCGACCCGTCGCTTCGCGATAAGCCAGCTGTGACGGTAAGTGACAATCCCACAATCAGCGTGATAAATCTGATCGCGCCGTCCGGGTTAAGGGCCGATCGCCATTGTTCACGGCTGGCGGCCCAGTGCCGCGCATTGGCAGGGTACAAGGAGACGATCATGCGCGCTTTGGCGTTGTCCCTGCTCATTCTGGCAAATGCGGCGGAGGCTGCGCCGACTGTCGCACATTGGGACTTGCCCGGCATATCCAGCCCGATGTGGGAATCCCATTCCGCGATCGATCCTTTGACCGGCGATCTCTGGTTTGTCCGCAGCGACAGGAAATTTTCCGGCTGGCGCATCCTGGTCAGTCATTGCGACAAGGGCCGCTGGTCCGACCCCAAGCCTTGGAGATTTGCGCGGGCGGGCCTGGAAGCCGATCCTTATTTCACGGCGGATGGGCGGAGCCTGTATTTCATTTCGACCCGCGCCACCGGCGCGGGAACCAGCGCCGCGCTGGATATCTGGATGGCGCGCCGCGATGCGCGGAATGACTGGAGCGTGCCGGAGCGCCTGCCTGCGCCCGTGAATTCGCCGGAAGCCGAATGGTTTCCCCGGCCGGCATCGGATGGCTGGCTTTATTTCGGCTCACGGCGGGACGGAGGTAGGGGCAAGGACGATATCTGGCGCGCGCGCCAGACACCGCAAGGCCAATGGACCGTGGAAAATGCCGGGCCCGGTCTCAACAGCACCGATGCCGAATATGAATTCCAACCGGCGCCAGACGGAAAATGGGGTGTGCTGGCCACCGACAAGGGGCTTTATCGCGTGGAGAAAACCAAGACCGGTTGGGAGCGACGGGAAAAATTCGGGCCTCAAATCAATGTCGATGCCACCGGCATCGGTCCGATGATCGCCTCTTCCGGCAAAAGCTTTGTTTTCTCGCGCGATGCCGGTGGCGACCGGTCCGGGGAACTGTTCGCGGTGCATCTGGACGGCGCGGCCAAATGGCCGCCTGTTTGCGCGGGTCGGCCGTGATCACGCGTTTGGCGGCGTCAGCTGGCCGGCGGCATTGCGTCGAAGACGGTGACGTCCGGCGGAAGCAGGGCCCATTGCGGACGGTTGCGGTTGAAGATGGCGATCATGGGATGGAATTGCGATTTGTCGTCCAGCGACCCGGCATAGATGGTGAAGGAATCCGACTCTCCGGCCACGCCGCCGAACACCAGGCTGTTGCAGATGGAGCAGGAATTTCGCGTCGCGACCCCGCCATTGAAGGCCGGAGACTCGAAAGGCTTTGAGGGGCCGGTGATGCGCAGTGCGCTGGCGGCAAAGCCCATGAAGGGGATGAAGGCCGAGCCCGATGCCTTCTGGCAATCGGCGCAATAGCAATGGCCCATATAGAGAGGATCGCCTTCGGCTTCATAACGCAGCGCGCCGCACAGGCAGCCGCCGGTGATCGATTTCGCAGGACCGGACATTGGTGTTTCCATATTTCGACATGAAAATTACAGCACACCCATCCGGCGATGGCGACAAAAAAGCCATTCCGGCTATAATGGGCTCAAAGGGGCCAACCATGACCGACGAGACGCACCAGCCGTTTCTTCCCGGGTTCGCGCTCGCACCGCGTCGCCCCCGCGCAACAGGGCTTCCAAAGCACAAAGCCTTTCTTGCGTTGAAGCCCGATGATTGTGCGGCCGAGCGGATCAGCGAGGTAACGCTTCGCCTGATGCGGGAAAATGGATTGGCCGGAAGACCACTGAAACACAAGAATCTCCATATCTCGCTCCCGCTGGTTTGGGAGGGAGCGGAATTCCGGCCCGATCTCCCAGAAATCGTGTCGGCGCGCGTTCAGATGGTCCGGATGCCGCCATTTGAAATCATCTTGGACATGGCCATGAGTTTCCGCCAACCCAAGCGGCATATCCTGGTGTTGGGCGCCACGCGCAGTGTCGCAAACATTTATAATCTGAACAGGCAGCTCGTTTTTGCGATGGGATCACGGGCGCGGAAAATTGCCTTCACGCCTCACATGACCTTGCTTTACACCAACAAGCCGGTGGATAAGCAGCCTGTCGAACCGGTGCGGTGGATGGCGCGGGAATTCGTTCTGGTTCACAGCTTTGTCGGACTGGGGCGGCATGAAACAGTGGCGCGCTGGCCCCTGCGATAATGGCTTATAACCTTTAGCTTTTGAGGCGGTCGGAACGCGCCGCGATCGCCTTGATCACGCCCGCCATATCGAGCGCGGCATGGTTTTGCGCGACCGCTTCACTATAAAGCGCCTCGCAGACATCCAGCAGCGGTGACGCCAGGCCTTTTTCCCGCGCCGCGCTGGTCGTCAGCCGGGTGTTTTTCAGGACATCGGAAATCGCGGACTGAACGGTGAAGTCGCCGCCCGCCAGCTTGGCGCCTTTCACTTTCGAGACGTTGCTCGCCATCGGGCCGGCATCCAGGATCGCCTGCAACTGCCGCACGTCCAGCCCGTGCCTTTCGGCGAAATGAAATGCCTCCGCCAGTCCGGCCACCATGGGAATGAGAAAGGCGTTGATGGCGATCTTCATCAAAAGCGCGCCGGGGACCGCGCCGCAGGAAAAAACTTCGCGGCACATGGGCGCCATCAGGGGCCGCACCTCGGCGA
The DNA here is from genome assembly GCA_937865685.1 of uncultured Alphaproteobacteria bacterium. Classification (GTDB taxonomy): domain Bacteria; phylum Pseudomonadota; class Alphaproteobacteria; order Micropepsales; family Micropepsaceae; genus Rhizomicrobium. Next base: position 9,585 of record CALMGU010000051.1, read on the forward strand.
TCCGATCCGGATCGCCGGCCAGCATTCCCACCAGCTGTCCGGTTTCGGCGGGCTTGAGGGAGCCGGACACGGGCGCCTCGACATAGGCGCCGCCCGCCGCCCGGATATCGGCCTCAAGGGATTTCGAATAGCCGGGCGAAGGCGTGCCCATCTGGATGATCACATGCCCCGATACGAGATCGCGGAATTCCAGCGTGCCACGGCCCAGAACCGCATCGATCGCGGCGGCGTCATAGAGCATCAGCATCACGATGCGGGCCCGGGCAAAGACCTCGGCGGCGCTGGCGGCCACGCTTGCGCCCGCCGCCCGCAATGCGTCCGAGCGGCCGGGGGAACGGTTCCAGACGATCAACGGCGTGCCTGCGCGGGCGAGATTGAGCGCCATGGGTTGGCCCATGACGCCAAGGCCGATAAACCCGATCTCCATGACCTTCATCCCTTCCGGCCGAACTCTCATGGAGTTTAGTCCATATCCCCCGCCCGCGATGCGGCGTTTATGGAAGAGGTGTGCCGCGCCTCTCGCATTCGGCCTTGATCAGGATCTGCCGTGGCCGCAAATAGGACGCCGCGAATCTCCAGCCGCCGGTGGTCAGACATGATGACGCTTTATGGAATCAAGAATTGCGACACGATGAAAAAAGCGCGCGCCTGGCTGGACGGACGCGGCATCGCTTACACTTTTCACGACTATAAGACGGCCGGGATCGAGAAAGCGCGTCTCGAAGCCTGGGTCGCGCAGCTGGGTTGGGAGGCGTTGCTCAACCGGGCCGGCACCACATTCCGCAAATTGCCGGATGCCGAAAAAGCAGGTCTGACGGAAAGGAAGGCCATCGCTCTGATGCTGGCCCAACCGTCGATGATCAAGCGGCCCGTCCTGGAGAAGGCCGGAAAAATCACCGCGGGCTTCCGCCCAGAGCTCTACGAAAAAGTGCTGGGGCGCTAGCGCCCGACAGGGTTGCGGGCGTAGGCTCTGCCCGTGCAAAGCAGGGGGGCTGACGCATGATGCGCAAACTGGCGGCGGAATTCATCGGAACGGCATGGCTTGTGTTGGGCGGTTGCGGCGCGGCGGTTCTGGCTGCGGCCTTTCCGGCTTTGGGGATCGGATTTGTCGGCGTGGCGCTGGCCTTCGGCCTGACGGTGCTGACCATGGCCTTCGCCATCGGCCATGTCTCTGGCTGTCATCTCAATCCGGCGGTTTCCGTGGGCCTTTGGGCGGGCGGGCGTTTTCCCGCCGGCGATCTGCCGGGCTACATCATCGCCCAGGTCGCGGGCGGCATTGCTGGCGCGGCGATCCTGTATCTGATCGCCAGCGGCCATGCGGGTTTCGACGTTCATGCCGGTTTTGCCAGCAACGGCTATGGCGAACATTCGCCCGGCGGTTATGGCATGGCCGCCGCGCTGGCCTGCGAAGTGGTGATGACGTTTGCGTTCCTGTTCGTGATCCTTGGGTCCACCCATGGCCGCGCGCCTGCGGGTTTCGCGCCCATCGCCATTGGCCTCTGCCTCACGCTGATCCACCTGATTTCGATTCCGGTCACCAACACTTCGGTCAATCCGGCACGCTCCACCGCGCCCGCTTTGTTCGCGGGCGGCTGGGCCCTGGAGCAGCTTTGGCTGTTCTGGGTGGCGCCCATCCTGGGCGCGGCTTTGGCGGGTTTCGTCTATCGCTGGCTGAGCCCGGATGAGCCCAAGCCCGCGGACGTGACGGGCCGCTAAGCCGCTTTCAGGACCGCAGCCGTCACGGCGGCGATATCGACATTGGGATTGGCGGAGACACAACGCAGCCAAGCCTCAGTTCCGATCCGCGTGACGGAGGCCAGGCCGTCCGGCAATCGCGCAAAGACGCCGTTGCAATCCCCATGGGCCGGGCGGAACAGAACCACGCCCGTTTCCGGTCTGGCAAAGACCTGCCAGCCGGGATCGGCCGACAAAGCATGCGCCAGACTGTCCGCGGCGGTCATGCAGCGATCGATGCGCTCGGCCAGTCCGATGCGGCCCCAGGCGAGCAATGTGGCCAGAAGCGGGATCGCGACCGCGCCGTGCGACCCCAGCACGCCGATATTGGGCGTGGCGAGATAATTGCCGCCAAAGCTGATCGCGTCATGGGCGCGCTTTTCGTCGCGGAAGAAAATCAGCGCGGACTCTTTGGGCTGGAACAACCATTTGTGCGCCGACACGGCGACGGAATCGGCATGCGCTATTCCGGCCAGCCGCGCCGCATGCGTTCGGGAAAAGACCAGCGGCCCCGCCCAGGCCGCATCGACATGGGTCCAGGCGGCGCGCCCGCACAAGCTCAGAGGGTCGATGGCGCCCGCGCTGGTGGTGCCCGCGGTCAGGACCAGAATGGCATCCGACAGAATTCCGGGCAATTTCGCGGCGTCCATCCGCTGCGCCGGATCGGCGGGTACGGTTTCAAATGCCAATCCCAATATTTTGGCCGCCTTGCCGATGCTGAGATGGGCCGCTTCGGAGGCGACGATGCGGCGTGCCCCGGTGGCATCGCGCGCCGCCCATAGCGCGGTGAGGTTGGCGAGGGTGGAGCCCGGCGTCATATGCCCGCCCTCCATGCCGAAAGCGGGCGCGAGCCAGGCCACGGCCTGGCGCTCGGCGGCGCGGGCGAAAGGCGCGCTGGCGGGATGGAGAAGATTCTGGTTCAGCCGCGCATTCCACAAACTCGCGGCCCAGCTCACCCAGGGCGTGGGCGGATCCATGTGCGCGAAAGCGCAAGGCTGATCGAGCCGGGCCGCGCCATCGAAAACCAGCGGCGCCAGAAGATCGAGTGCCGCCTTTTCGCCGATGCCGGTTTCTGCCAGGTGCGGAGGGAGGGCGGAGGCTTGGGGATATTCGCGCGCTTCCAGCAAATCCAACGCATGTTCCAGGCCCTGGCGGTTCACGCCGAAACTGGGATCGGTCATGATCTTCCCCTTGAAATCGCGTGTCGAGCTTGCCGGGTTCGCGCCGGAAAGCCACTACTATATCCGCCGGTCAGCCATGCACGGGACCGCCGCGAACGGAGATGGGACGATGACGGTTTATGTGGGGATCGGCGGCTGGGTCTTTGAAGAATGGCGGGACAATTTCTATCCCAAGGGTCTCAGCCAGAAGAAGGAGCTGGAATATGCCAGCCGCCATCTCAGCGCCATCGAAGTCAACGGCACTTATTACGGCTCGCAAGAGCCGGAAAGCTTTTCCCGCTGGCATGACGAAACACCGGACGATTTCGTCTTCACTCTGAAAGGTCCCCGCTTCGCCACCAACCGCCGCGTGCTGGCCGAAGCCGGGGACTCGATCGAACGTTTCGTCGAAAGCGGCATCACCCGGCTGAAAAAGAAGTTGGGACCGATCAACTGGCAATTCATGGCGACCAAGAAATTCGAGCCGGAGGATTTTTCCGCTTTCCTGTCGCTTCTGCCGGCCAAGCATGACGGGGCGGCATTGCGCCATGCCGTGGAGGTGCGCCATCCCAGTTTCGCGTGTCCCGAATTCGTGTCGCTCTGCGCCAAGCACAAGGTCGCGATCATCACGGCGGGCGACAGCGAATTTCCCCTCATCGCCGACGTCACGGCCGATTTCGCCTATGCCCGGATCATGGGAACGACGGATAAGGAAAAGCTGGGCTATTCCAAGACGGCGATCGCCAAATGGGCGGCCCGCGCCAAGGACTGGTCGGAAGGGACTGCGCCCAAGGATCTTCCGCTCTTGGCCAAGCCGGCGGTGAAGAAGAGCCGCGATGTGTTCCTGTTCGTGATCTCCGGCGCCAAGGCGCGCAATCCGGCCGCGGCCCAGGCCATCATCGCCGCGCTCTGACCTCTTCCGCGCATGGCAGGGCTGCGCTTGTCAAAGCCGCTTTGCTCGCGGAGGATCGCGGCCGAGAAATGGAGGCTGCGATGCGTCTGATCGGCATGCTGGATTCGCCTTATGTGCGGCGGGTCGCGATTTCCATGAAACTGATGGGGATCGAATTCACCGGTGAACAGATTTCGCTGTTTCGCAACTTCGACGAATTCCGCGCCATCAATCCGGTGGTCAAGGCGCCGACCCTGGTGACCGGCGATGGGGTGGTGTTGATGGATTCCACCCTGATCCTGGAATATCTCGAGCGCCTGGCGGGCCCCGCGCGCAGCCTGATGCCGGCGGGCGCGAGTGAGCATGTCGAGGCGCTGCGTGTGATCGGCCTGCAGCTGGCGGCCTATGAGAAATCGGTGCAGATCTTCTATGAACATAATCTGCGCCCGCCGGAAAAGCGGCATCAGCCCTGGCTCGACCGCGTGCAGGGGCAATTGCTGGCGGCCTATGGGGAACTGGAAAAGGCGATGGCACGGCAATCGGGCTGGTTCGGCGGCGACCGGGTGATGCAGCCAGACGTCACGGTCGCGGTGGGGTGGCGTTTCATGCGGCATGCCGTGCCCACGATCGTTACGGCGGACGCGTTTCCGAAACTGGCGGCGCACTCCGCGCGCGCCGAAGTCCTGCCGGCCTTTGTCGAGACCGGCTTCTAGACCTCGCCCGGCTGGCGATGGCGCAGGACCGTCAGCTGAACATCGGCGCGGTGCCGGAAGCCCAGCTTCTCGTAGACCGAAATCGCTCCCTGATTGTGCGGATAGACGTGCAGGAACAGCTGTTCGCCCCGCGCCACGATCCTGGCGGCAACAATGCGCATCAGCTTGGCGGCAAGGCCCTTGCCTCGCGCATCGGGATGGGTGCAGACCGCGCTGATTTCGGTGAAGCCGGGCACGCGCATCCGCATTCCCGCCATGGCGATCAGTTTTCCGTATTCGCGCACGCCCACAAAATCTCCCAGCACATGGGTGCGGGCATGGAATGGGCCGGGCTGGGTCAGTTCCGCCAGTGCCCGCATTTCCGCCGCATCGTCATCGCCAAGCGCGATGACGCCGGAAGTATCGTCGGGTGAGGGAATGCGGGCCGCGATCATCTGCCGGACCGGTTCCTGGAACAGGACAAGCAAGCCGGGCGGAGGATCGATCTTGTGTGGTTCCACCAGGGCAAGACCGCCATCCATCGGCGTCAGCTTGCCCAATGCCATCAGCTGATCGGGCGTATTGTCCCGCGCGGCGCCGAAGGGTTCGATATCGGTGGGATAGCGCAGGCCATGCGCGGGATCGCCCAGTGCGAATTGGGCCTGCCTTGTGGTGAGGGCGTGCCAAACCGGACGATCAAGAATGTGTGCTGTCATATGTCCGCTTTCGCACAAACATTTTGTTCCATTGGTTCCCCAAAGACTCCGGCGCGTAAGTGTTGCACCGCCAACATTGCCGTTGAGTTGCCGCCGACGACATTAAAAAGATGCTGCACCTTGGCGTATCGGTGCCGTCGACAAAGTTTACGACAAATTGGTAATGATTGGCATGGAAAGAAAGCGCGCCGGTTTTTAACCTGCTCTTCGAAGCACCAGAGCGGATTTGATGGAATTTTCACAAAGCAGACTTCGCTCGCGATTTCCCGACTCCAAACAGATCCATCGCGCATTGTTCGGCGCCTATTACGAAGAAGACATCTACGACAAATATTGCGGATTGATGCCGCGCGTGATGCGCCTCTTTCATTGGCGGATCGAAGAGGCCATGCGCCGGCGCAATCTGATTTTCGTGCATGTGCCCAGGGTGGCCGGCACTTCGATCGCCCGGGCCCTTTATGGATCGCGCTGCACCCGCCACCATAGCATCCGCTATTACAAGACGGTGGCGCCCCGCTTCTGGGAGGCGGCGAATTCCTTTGCGGTGCTGCGCGATCCTTTCGACCGCTTTGCTTCGTCTTATGCGTTTGTGCGCAGCGGCGGCACCGTAACCTGCCGCCTCAGCGATGTTTTCGCGCGCCAGACCGCGCGCCTGCGCAATGTCGATGACTATCTTTCCTTCATCGAGGACCGCGATGACCTGTCGCTGGATTTCGTGATGCGGCCGCAAAGCTGGTTTGTGTGCGACCTGAAGACGGGCGCGCCGCTGGTGAAGCGCCTGTTCCTTTATGGCCGGGACGACGCGATTTTGTCGGATTTCCTGAAATCGCATGGCGTGGACAGGCTGGCCTGGCTCAATCCGTCACTGCGCAATCCCCTGGAACTGTCGGTGCGGCAGCGCCGCCGGATCGAAAAAATCTATGCCCGGGATTTCGAGTTGGTGGGGGCGTTGCGATACCGGCGCGCGCAGGGGGTTCAAGATCTCCTGCGCGTTGCCGGCGTCGCGGCGGAATGACGGCCGGAACGCGGTCCCGCCCGCGCGGTGCGATCTGCGCGAAAGGCCGGTGCGAACGCCTCGCGCTGCCGTGAGGAGCCCCAGTCTCCCGGCAATCCGGCGTCCAGATCGTGATCGCCATTGTCCGTCCGCTACTAGGGATAGATAATGCGAGCGTCTGAGTTTTTGAAGCTGTGCGCGAGTTCAGATCGCGCTTGCCCCTCTGGGGCGCGCCCGGTTGATTGCGAACCCTTCAAGCTTGAGCGCCGATGGAACAGGAAGCTTACCGTCACGTCCCTTACGATGTCGAAGTCGAGCAGGCCTTGCTCGGCGCCATCCTGGTGGACAATCAGGCGCTGGAGCGCGTGGCGGCGTTGCTCAAGGCCGAGCATTTCTACGATCCACTGCATGCGCGCATTTTCGAGACCATGAGCGTCGCGGTGGAGCGCGGCAGCTTCGTACTCACGCCCTTGACCTTGCATGCCGCGATGAAGGCCGATCCCGGCCTGATCGAAGTGGGTGGGATCACCTATCTGGCCGGGCTGGCCCAGGCCGCGCCGTCCTTGCCCAATGTGCGCGATTTCGCCCGCATCCTGCACGATCTGGCGGTGCGCCGAAGCCTGATCCGTATCGGCGAAGATATCGTCAATACGGCCTATGAAGCGCCCACCGAAAAGGGGCCGCAGGCCCAGATCGCCGAAGCGGAAAAGGCGCTCTATGCCGTCAGCGAGACCAGCAAATATGGCGAAGGGCCGCTGGATTTCCATGAGGCGCTGCGCCGGACCGTGGAATCGGCGGAAAAGGCCCAAGCCCGCGGCGGACGCATCTCGGGCATCACCACGGGCTTCACCGAAATCGATTTGGTGTTGGGCGGACTTCAGCCCTCCGATCTTCTGATCCTGGCGGGCCGTCCCGGCATGGGCAAAACCGCGCTGGGTACCAATATGGCATTCAACACCGCCCGCGCCTATCTGCGCGACCTGGAAGCGGGCGCCGAATATCCCAGCGGCGCGCCGGTTCTTTTCTTCTCGCTGGAAATGGCGGCGCAGCAGCTGTCCGCGCGTATTCTGTCCGAGAATACCGAGATCGAAGGCTGGAAGATCCGCAACGGCCGCTTTTCGGAAGCCGAATGGGAGAAATTCGTTCTCTCCATGCAGGACCTGTCCAGCCTGCCGCTTTACATCGACGATACCGGCGGCATTTCCATCGCCCAGATCGCGGCCCGCGCCCGCCGCCTGAAGCGGGAAAAGAATATCGGCCTGATCATCATCGACTATCTGCAGCTGGTGGAGCCGTCGCGCCGGGCCGAGAACAGGGTGCAGGAAATCACGGAAGTCACCAAGGGCCTCAAGACCCTGGCCAAGGAATTGAACATTCCCATCCTGGCCCTGTCGCAGCTCTCGCGCGGCGTCGATGCCCGCGACGACAAGCGTCCGGTGCTGTCGGATTTGCGCGAATCCGGCTCCATCGAACAGGACGCGGACGTGGTGATGTTCGTCTACCGCGAGGAATATTACCTGAAGTCCCGCGAGCCGGAGGCGGGTTCGGCCGAACATGCCAAATGGATGGACAAGCTGGACCGGGCCACCAACAAGGCCGAAGTGCTGATCGAAAAGCACCGCCATGGCCAGACCCGGTCGATCGAGCTGATGTTCGAGGGCAATTTCACCCGCTTCAGCAACAAGGCCGACGAGTCCTTCCAGCCGCACTAAAGCGCTGCTTTAGCTCCTGCCGACATTGATGAAACGGGCGCGGCCTGTAGCCAGCAGAGCGATTTGCCGCGGCAGACGCTTCAAGTCATAGCCGAAGCGGACGAGTTCGCGCCTTGCATAGGTGAGATCGAATTTCCTCAGGCCCGTCCGCCAGCCTTCAATGTCGGACTTGTCGCCGATGAAATCCTGCTGCCGCGCGATTGCCGGAAGCAACTGCCAGGGCCTGAGCCGGGCGAAGATTTTCGAATTGTTGGGATTGAAAAGAAGGTGATCCACCGGCAAATCGAATTGCGGGATCGCCAGCAACAATTCCGCCGCCCGACGGGAGAGGATATAGGCCGCGGCCCCGGTGTGGCGCGAATGCATGCGGGCAATGCGGAAGCCCTGGCCGACGCTCACGAAGTCCGACAACAGGACGATCTGTCCCGGCGGCCCATAATGCTCCAGCTTGATGAGATCGGCGCCTTGCGGAATCCAGCCGGTTTCGCCCAACACAAAACGCGCATTGTCCTTCAGTACCACATCGTCTTCCAGCACGGCGGCATAGTCGGCACCGCTGTCGAGCAGCGCCTGCCAGGCATCGCGATGGGAAAGGGAACAGCATTTGTCGCCGCGGGGGATTTCACCCAAGGGGCCGCCGGGCCGGAACCATCGCTCCAGGGTTCCGTCGCTTTCATCCCTGGCATCGCGCGCATTCCGTCGCGTCAGGCTGAGGCCCAGTTTTTCGGCCTGTGACGCCATGGCCGCCAACCGGTCGGGGCGCCGCGCCAGATTGATCAGGTAAATGTCCATACAGGTTTATGCAACGCGGGTTGCATTTTGGGAAATCCCAACGAAATTGGTGCGGCGCGGCGTCACGCGGTATGCTGGCCGGGCGGATGCGCATGAACGGCAAGCCGCGAGAGAGTTGTTTTTTGACCGACCACGCACTGGCCTATTACGGAAATCGAGGTCTGCCGGATGAGGAGGAGCGGCGGCTGATGATCCGCCGTGCCATATCCTGGACCTTGGTCGGGCTGGTCCATATCCTGCTATTGTCGGCTTTCATCCTGGGGCAATATCAGAATGCGCGCCTTTTCATGCGCCCGCGGAAGGAGATCATTCTGGATCTCACGCGGCTGCCCAAAGGCGTGGCGCCGCCCATTCGCCTGATCCGGCCTCTGGTCCCCCATGCCGAGGCGCCGACCATCACTACCGCGCCGGTAATCGTGCTGCCGCCGCCCAATGCCGACCAGACCGCGCCGCCACAGACCCCCGCCGATATCCTGAAAGCGATCGGCGAGGCCTTGTCTTGCGGGGCGGAGAATTATGAGAATCTCACCCAGGCCGAACGCGCCCGATGCAAACGCGAGCCGTGGATCGCCCGCAAAATGCCGGACGGCACGATCGTGCTGCAGGCCGCCAATCCTATTTCGCCGTACGCGCCGCCGCCCGTTCCCAAAATCTCCGGCGCCGACGCCATGCGCCGCCAGATGGAGACGGCGCCGCCTTGCCCGATTCTGGTCACCACACCTGGCTGTGTTGCCCGTACCCCGATGGTGGGAATTGGCATACCGACCAATTGACGGGGGCGCTGGACGGGAATGCCCGGTGCGGGCCATTGTCCGGGCATGAGGGACACTGATTTCGAAGCCGCCTATGTGACCGTCCGGCTGGGGGCCATCGCGGAAAATTTCCGGACTTATCAGCGGCTGGCGGGCCCGGCGGCCGTCGCGGGCGTGATCAAGGCCGACGCCTATGGCTTGGGCGCGGATTTCGTGGCGCCCGCCCTGGCGGCGGCGGGCTGTGATACGTTTTTTGTGGCGCGGCTCGAAGAAGCGACCGCGCTGCGCCGCGCGCTGAAGGATCGCGCCACCCGGATCTTTCTTCTCGACGGCGCGCCGCCCGATACCGTGCCGGCCCTGATCGCCCATCACATCACCCCGGTGCTCAATTCGCTCAGCGAAATCGCCGGCTGGAATGCGGCGGCGGCCACCGCGCGCCGCAACCTGGATGCCGCCATCCATATCGATACGGGCATGAACCGGCTGGGCCTGCCCGGCGAGGAATTGTCCGTCCTTGCGGGCGAGTGGAAGACACGGCTGAAGAATATCAATCTGGTTCTTTTGATGAGCCATCTGGCCACGGGCGACGAACCCAACAGCAAGATGAACGATGAGCAGCTGTCGCGCTTCCGCACCGCGCTGGCCATGCTGCCGCCCGCGCCGGCCAGCCTGGCCGCTTCGGGCGGCTCCTTCCTGGGCAAGCCCTATTGGTTCGATCTGGTGCGGCCCGGCATCGGATTGTGGGGAGGCGCGCCGCAGGAAGGCGGAAAATCCATGAAAACCGTGGCCGTCCTGACCGGGCGGGTGCTGCAGCTGCGCCGAATTGACTCAGGCCAAAGCGTTGGCTACGCAGCGACGTTTCGCGCCAAAAGGCCCACCATGATCGCCACCGTGGCGCCCGGTTACGCCGCCGGTATCCCACGCACATTGTCCAACAAGGGCGTCGCTTTCGCGGCGGGCAAGCGCGTGCCGTTCGCGGGACGGGTCTCGATGGACATGATCGGCATGGATTTCAGCGAGGTGGCGGCGAAAGTGGGAGACAGGGTGGAGCTTCTGGGCGATCATGTGACGTTGGAGGAAGTGGCGGCGCTGGCGGGCACCAACGCCTATGAAATCCTCACCGGCCTCAGGCTGCCGCGCCATTACACGGACGCGGCGTCATGAATTTCCTCGCCGCTATCGGCCGCGCCGTCCTGAATTTGCTGGCACAGATCGGCCGCGTCACCCGCTTCACCGGCCAGACCCTGGCCGCGGTGGTCAGCGCGCCCTTTTACGGGCGGCTTCTGGCGCAGCAGATCATGCGGATCGGCTATTTCTCGCTTCCCGTGGTGGGACTGACCGCGCTTTCCACCGGCGCGGTGCTGGCCTTGCAGATCTATCTGGGCGGCAATCGCTACGGCGCCGAAGCCATCGTGCCGCAGATCGTGGTTCTGGGCATCACCCGCGAATTGGGACCGGTGATCGCGGGCCTGATGGTGGCGGGCCGCGTCGCAGCCGCCATCGCCGCCGAACTGGGCACCATGAAAGTGACCGAACAGATCGACGCGCTCACCACCTTGGCGACCAATCCCATCAAATATCTGGTGGTGCCGCGCCTTCTGGCGGCGGTGATCTCCCTGCCGATCCTCACAGCGGTGGGCGATTCCATCGGCGTGTTGGGCGGTTATCTGGTCTCGACCTACAATCTGGGCTTCACCGGTTCGATCTATCTCAAGAACACGGTGGATTTCGCCAAGAGCGACGACATCACGTCCGGCCTGATCAAGGCGGCGGTGTTCGGTTTCATCATCGCCATCATGGGCTGCTATAACGGCTTCTTCTCCAAGGGCGGGGCGCAAGGCGTGGGCGCGGCCACCACCAATGCCGTGGTCACGTCCAGCATCCTGATCCTGGCCGCGGACTTCGCTCTCACCGCCATCCTGTTCCACACATGACCGCCCCATCTTCCTCCAACAAAAAGATCGAACTGATCGGGGTCAAGAAGCGCTTCGGCTCCAAAGTGGTGCTGAATGGCATCGACCTTTCCGTCGAGAAGCAGTCTTCCACCGTCATCATCGGCGGCTCGGGCACCGGCAAATCCGTCGCGATCAAATCCATCCTGGGCATTCTCACGCCCGACGAAGGCACCATCCGGATCGATGGTGAGGACGTCACCCGGCTCAAGGGCGCGGCCCGTGATCCATTGATGAAGAAATTCGGCATGCTGTTCCAGGGCGGCGCGCTGTTCGACAGTTTGCCGGTCTGGGAGAATGTCGCCTTCGGACTGATCCAGGGCCATGGCGTGGCGCGGTCCAAGGCCAAGGACATCGCCATCGAAAAACTCGCCAAGGTCGGGCTTGCCAGCGATGTGGCGTATCTCAGCCCCGCCGAATTGTCCGGCGGCATGCAGAAGCGCGTGGGCCTGGCCCGCGCCATCGCGGCGGATCCGGAAATCATCTTCTTCGACGAGCCCACCACGGGACTCGATCCCATCATGGCCGACATCATCAACGACCTGATCGTGTCCACGGTGAAGGATGTGGGCGCCACGGCACTGTCGATCACCCATGACATGACCAGCGCCCGCAAAATTTCCGACCGCATCGCCATGCTCTATCAGGGCAAGATCATCTGGAACGGCCCTACCGCGGAAATCGACCGCAGCGGCAATCCCTATGTGGACCAGTTCATCCACGGCCGCGCCGAAGGACCCATTAAGATGGCTGTGAAAGCGTGAGGCGCGACCGGCATAGCCGGGCAAATCGGTCCTGCAGACCGATTTGAGTGCCGAACGCCGCGAGCTTGGGCGAGCGGCATTCCGGAAATCACGGTCTTTCCAGCAATCTTGACGGCTGTGTTAGACTTGATTCATGGCCAAATCCTCTTCCTCTTTTGTCTGCCAAAGCTGCGGCGCGACGGCCCCCAAATGGTCGGGCAAATGCGAAGCCTGCGGCGGCTGGAACACCATCACGGAAGAGGGGGCGGCGCCCCCCATCGGTGGCAGCGCGACAAGGCGGGTCAAGGGCCGCAAATTCGCGCTTGAGGACCTGAAGACCGAAGACGCGCCGCCGCCCCGCCGGATCACCGGGGTGACGGAATTCGACCGGGTCTGCGGCGGCGGGCTGGTGCCCGGCTCGGCGCTGTTGGTGGGCGGCGATCCCGGCATCGGCAAATCCACGCTGATCCTGCAGGCGCTTGGCGAATATGCCCGCAAGGGCGGTCATGCGGTTTATATCTCCGGTGAAGAAGCGATGGCGCAAGTGCGCATGCGCGGCGCCCGCATGGAGCTGTCCCAAGTGCCGCTCAATCTGGGCGCGGCCACCAATGTCGAGGATATTCTGGCGACCTTGGAGGGCGGCAAGCCGCCCGGCATCGTCGCCATCGATTCCATCCAAACGCTCTGGACTGGGGCGCTGGATGCGGCGCCCGGCACGATCGCCCAGGTCCGCACCGCCAGCTTCGATCTGGTGCGCTTCGCCAAATCCTCCGGCGCGGCGTTGATCCTGGTGGGGCATGTCACCAAGGAAGGCCAGATCGCGGGCCCCAAAGCGGTCGAACATCTGGTCGATGCCGTGCTCTATTTCGAAGGCGAGCGGGGTCATCATTTCCGCGTGCTCAGGGCGGTGAAGAACCGTTTCGGCCCCACTGACGAAATCGGCGTGTTCGAGATGACGGGCAAGGGCCTGGCCGAAGTCGCCAATCCGTCCGCCCTGTTTCTGGGCGACCGGGATTCAAGCGCGCCGGGCACGGCGGTATTCGCGGGGCTGGAAGGCACGCGGCCGCTGCTCTGTGAAATCCAGGCCCTGGTGGCGCCCACCGGATACGGCACGCCGCGCCGCGCCGTGGTGGGCTGGGATACCGGCCGGTTGGCCATGATCCTGGCGGTGCTGGATGCCCGTGCCGGGGTGGGGATCGGCGGTTCCGACGTCTATCTGAATATCGCGGGCGGCCTGAAAATTTCCGAACCGGCCTGCGATCTGGCGGCGGCGGCGGCGCTGGTTTCGTCCGTAGGCGGACAAGCCTTGCCCAAGGACAGCGTTTTCTTCGGCGAGATTTCGCTTTCCGGCGATATCCGCCCGGTGCCGCAGGCCGAATCGCGACTGAAGGAAGCCGCCAAGCTGGGCTTCAAACAGGCCTTCATCCCCAAAGGGACCAGGGTCGACGGGGCAGGGCTGAAGCTCACCGAAATGACCAGCGTGGCGGATCTTCTGGTTTTTGCGCCCCGGCCGTCGCAGGCGCGGGCGGCAAAAATCCCTTCAACGGGCTAGGGCTTTTTCAGTGGCTGCACCACAATCCGCCAATCCGAATCGGCAAAGCTGCTAAACTCGACACATGACCTTGCCCATCACATTCGTGGATGTCCTGGTGCTGCTGGCGGTGGCGGTGTCCTGCGGCTATGCGGCGTGGCGCGGCTTCATGTCCGAAGTGCTGGGCATCTTCGCCTGGGCGGCGGCGGCCTTCGCCACGCTCTATTTCGGACCTTGGCTGATTCCCCTGATGCACGGCGTAATCGCCACACCCTGGCTGGCGGCGCTGGCGGCCTATGCGGGCATCTTCCTGGTAGTGGTCGTTCCCCTGTCTTTCATCGGCCACCGTTTTTCGGAAACCGTGAAACATTCTCCCATCGGGCCGCTGGACCGGGGATTGGGCATCGCGTTCGGCGTGGTGCGAGGCTTGGTGGTGGTGGCCGTGGCTTACATCGCGTTTACCCATTTCGTCCCGATCAAGGACCATCCGGCGGCTTTGAAGCAGGCGCGCAGCCTGCCTCTGATCCAATCCTCCGCCGAAGTGCTGTTGTCCCTGGCGCCGGACCGGACCTATGAGGATTTCGCCAGCCGTCCGCCCACGGCCGATAAGCCTCACCGCGACGCCCTGGGTGACCTGATACGGCGCAATTCTGACGCCGAAAAAGCGCCGGGAACCGCCCCGGCTGAGGATCATGTGCAACATAAAAGCACAGCCGCCAGGACGGGGCAGAAAGGCTATGGCGCCAAGGACCGCCGCGCGCTAGACAGCCTTTTCGGGGCCACGGGGAGCGGCGGAAACGGCAAGCCATGACCGGCCAAAAAGACCATATATTTGATGAGGATACGTTGCATGAAGAGTGCGGCGTTTTTGGGATTTTCGGCCATGCCGATGCCGGCGCCCTGAGCGTCTTGGGGCTTCATGCCTTGCAGCATCGCGGCCAGGAAGCGGCGGGCATCGTCACTTACGACAATGGCCAGTTCATTGCCGAACGTCATGTCGGGCTGGTGGGCGACGCCTTCGGCCGCAAATCCGACGCCGCCAAGAATTTGAAGGGCCAGTTTGCGGTGGGCCATGTGCGCTATTCCACTGCCGGCGGCTCCAACGCCCGCAACATTCAGCCGATTTTTGCCGATCTCACCGGCGGCGGTATCGCGGTGGCCCATAACGGCAATCTCACCAATGCGCATACCTTGCGCACCGAACTGGTCGCCCAAGGTGCGATCTTCCAATCGACCTCCGATACCGAAACCATCGTGCATCTGGCCGCCCGCAGCGCTTGCGTGCGCATCGTCGACAAGCTGATCGATGCATTGCGCCAGGTCGAGGGCGCCTATTCGCTGGTGGCGCTCACTTCGAAAAAGCTGATCGGCGTGCGCGATCCCTTCGGCGTGCGGCCCTTGGTGCTGGGCATGCTGGAAGGCGCGCCGATCCTGGCCTCGGAAAGCTGCGCCCTGGACATTATCGGCGCCGAATTCGTGCGCGACGTGAAGCCGGGCGAGATGATCGTGGCCACCAAAGAGGGGATCGAAAGCCATTTCCCCTTCAAGCCGCAGCAGCACCGCTTCTGCGTCTTCGAATATATCTATTTCGCGCGCCCCGATTCCACCTTGGAAGGCCGCAACGTCTATGAAGCGCGCAAACGCATTGGCGAAGTGCTGGCCGCGGAATCGCCGGTCGATGCCGATATGATCATCCCGGTGCCCGATTCCGGCGTGCCCGCGGCGCTGGGTTTCGCCAATGCCGCGAAGCTTCCCTTCGAACTGGGCATCATCCGCAACCATTATGTGGGCCGCACCTTCATCGAGCCGTCGGACCGCATCCGCCATCTGGGCGTGCGGCTGAAGCACAATCCCAACCGCGCCAAGCTCAAGGGCAAGAAGGTCGTGCTGGTGGACGATTCCATCGTGCGCGGCACCACCTCCAAGAAGATCGTGGAGATGGTGCGCGACGCCGGCGCCAGCGAAGTGCATTTCCGGGTGGCCAGCCCGCCCACCACCCATTCCTGCTTCTATGGCGTGGATACCCCCAACACCGACGATCTTCTGGCCCATCGCATGGATGTCGAAGGCATGCGCCGCTTCATCGGCGCCGACAGCCTGGCCTTCATATCCATGAATGGCCTCTACCGGGCGATGGAGCGGCCCGCCCGCGATGCGCGCGCGCCGGGCTTCTGCGACGCCTGCTTCTCCGGCGAATATCCGATTTCGCTGACCGATATTTCCGGCGGCGCGCGGGATCGCCAATTGTCGCTGCTGGCTGACGTCGCCTAAACGTCCAGGGACGCTATGACCAAAGCTTTTTCCGGAAAGATCGCGCTCGTCACCGGGGCTTCACGCGGCATCGGGCGGGCCGCCGCCATCGCGCTGGGGCGCGAAGGCGCGCATGTGATCTGCGTGGCGCGCACCGTGGGCGGACTGGAAGAGACCGACGACGCCATCCAAAAGGCAGGCGGCACCGCGACCCTGGTGCCGCTCAATCTGAAAGACTTCGCCGCGATCGACCGGCTGGGCGCCTCGATCTTCGAGCGCTGGAAAAGGCTGGACGCGTTTTTCGGCAATGCCGGGACCTTGGGCGTGCTGACGCCACTGGCGCATCTGGACCCCAAGATCTTCCAGGAATTGCTGGACATCAATGTCACCGCCAACTGGCGGCTGCTGCGGTCCTTCGATCCTCTGCTGCGCCAGTCCGAAGCGGGCCGGGTGCTGATGGTCAGTTCCGCCGCGGCCCGCCGCAACACGGCCTTCTGGGGCGGCTATGCCATGAGCAAGGCGGCGCTGGAAATGATCACCTTCACCTATGCCGCCGAATGCAGCGGCACCAATGTGAAAGTAAATGTGCTGGATCCGGGACCGGTGCGCACCATCATGCGGGCGAAGGCCATGCCGGGCGAGGACCCCGCCACCTTGCCGCGGCCCGAAGAACTGACCCCCACGATTTTGGATGCCTTGTCGCCAGCGAACGAGAAGCATGGCGAGTTGATCAAGTTCAGAAAATAAGTCCTCACGCTGGTCGCGCTACGCTGCCGCTAGCGACTGTCGAAGCATGAGCCTGCTCCCCACCCTTCGACAGGCTCAGGGTGAGGATTCATTTCTTCGGGTCGTACGGATTCCTGGTATTGCGCATCACCAGGCGCAGTGGCGTGCCTTTGAGGTCGAAATTCTCGCGGAGTCCATTCACCAGATAGCGCTGATAATCTTCGGGCAGGGCGTCGAGCTGATTGCCGAACAGGGCGAAGGTTGGGGGCCGCGCCTTGGTCTGGGTCATATAGCGGATACGCACCCGGCGGCCGCGCACGGCAGGTGGGGCGTGGCGGGAGAGAGCGCTTTCCAGGAAGCGGTTGATCGCCGATGTGGGCGCGCGGCTGTTCCAGGCCCGGTCCGCGGCCATGATGGCATCTGGCAGGCGGTTCAGGCCTTCGCCGGTGCGGGCGGAAATCGCCACCAGCGCGGCGCCCGCCACTTGCGGCAACAGCCGGTCCAGCTTTTCCCGCAATTCCGAAATCGCGCCGTTCTTGTTTTCCTTCAGGTCCCATTTGTTGACCGCGAAGACGATGGCGCGGCCTTCGCGGGCGATCAGGTCGGCGATCGCCAGATCCTGTTTCTCGAAGGGCTGGGTGGCGTCGATCATCACGATCACGCAATCGGCGAAGCGGATGGCGTCCAGGGTCGAACCGACAGACATTTCCTCCAGCGTCTCGCCCGCCACCCGCGCTTTCTTGCGCAGGCCTGCCGTGTCGTGGAGCAGAACCTCCCGGTCCTCGATCCGCCATGGGGCGGCGATGGAATCGCGGGTAAGGCCCGCTTCGGGTCCGGTGATCGAACGGTCCTCGCCCAGAAGCTGATTGAACAGGCTGGACTTGCCGACATTGGGCCGGCCCACCAGCGCCAGCCGCAGCGGCTTGGTGCGGTAATCGAATGTTTCTTCTTCGACATCCGCGTCTTCCACCGGCTCTTCGGTTTCGAACGTTTCTTCGTCTTCTTCCGGCGCGGCGATTTTCGGCGCCAGCGGTTCCAGGGCCGCCGCCAGGCTTTCCATGCCCAACGCATGTTCGGCGGAGATTTTCAGCGGCTCGCCGAAACCCAGCGCGAAGACATCGGCCAGCGCGGCCGGCTCGATCAGCCGGCCTTCGCATTTGTTGGCGGCCAGGATCACCGGCTTGCCGGTCCGGTGCAGGGCGGCGGCGATGATCTCGTCACCGGCGGTGACGCCCACGCGGGCGTCGATCACGAACAGGAGCGCATCGGCATCTTCGATCGCCGCCAGGGTCTGGCCGGTCATGCGCCCGCTCAGGCTTTCCGGCGCGGCATCCTCGAAACCCGCCGTGTCGATCAGGCGCAGTTCCATGCCGTCAAACACCACATCGGCGGTGCGGCGGTCCCGCGTCACGCCCGGCGTGTCATGCACGATGGCGATGCGCCGCCCGGCAATGCGGTTGAAGAGGCTCGACTTGCCGACATTTGGCCTGCCGACAATGGCAAGAGTGAACGGGCGCGGTTCTTTCGGCCCCTGGGTTCGTCGCTCGTCGCTCATGGACGTCATGTCCACATCGCTCCTCGCTCCTGCCCAGGAACCGAAATCCCTCACGCCCGAAGCGATGATGAAAGTGAAAAAATCGATTTATTTCAGCGCCACCAGTTCGGCGTCGTTGGTGAGAATATAGAGCGTCTCATCCGCCACCACCGGCGCGATGCTGGTGCCGCTGGGAATCTCGACCCGGCCCATCAGCGCGCCGGTATAGGGCGAGAGCGCCTGGGCATAGCCGTCCGAGGAGACCACGATCAGCTTGTTGGAGACCAGGATCGGTCCCGCCCAGTCAATGGGATGGCGCTTGCGGTCCGGGTCGGTGAAAGCGGGCAGCTGATGGATCCAGCGGACCTTGCCTTCCTTGCGGGTGAGGCACATCACCTGTTCATCGCCGGTCAGGACATAAACATAATCGCCCGCGACCCAGGGTGTCTGCGTGCCGCCGATATCGCGGGTCCAGGCGCGGTCGCCCGATGCCAGCGCGATCGCCGCCATCACGCCGGAATGGCTGATGGCGAAGACCATGTCGCGGTCGATCACTGGGCGGCCGGCGATGTCGTCCAGCTCGGAGAGGGCGGTGACCTGGCCGGAATGCGACAACACATCGTTCCAGGCCTGCTGGCCGTTCTGCACCCGAAGGGCAAAGAGCTCGCCCGACGTATAGGGCGCGATCACGAATTGCCCCGACACCGCGGCGCTGGTGGAGGAGAGGATGCCCGCGGATTCCGCCACGCCCTGTTGATCCCACAAGGTGCGCCCATCGGCTTCCGACAAGGCATAGAAATGATTGTCGTGGGTGGAGAAGAAGATGCGCCCGCCATTGACCACGGGCGCATTGACGATAGGCACGCCCATGTCGTGGCGCCAGAGTTCGCGGCCGGTCGCCGCGTCCATCGCGATCAGAACGCCGAAACCCGAGGTGACATAGACTTTGCCGGCATTGTAGGCGACGCCGCCGCCCATGCCGGTCACCGGCTGGATGGTATTGGGCTTGCCGAGGAGCCCCCACAAGGTGGGCATGTCGGTGCCGTTCTTGGGCGCCAGTCTTTTGTCCCATACCGCCCGGCCGTTCCTGGTGTCGAAGGCATAAACATGAGCTTCCGAATCCAGGACGAAGATGCGCCCGCCACCGACCACCGGCGAAGCGGTGAGGCGCGATGTGGTGTCCGAGCCTTTGCCGGCGTCCGCGTCCCAGGCCGGGCGCAGATGGCCGTTGGCTTCCAGATGATAAACCGCGTTGGAGGCAAAGCCGCCCGGCTGGGTCCATTCCGGATTCCGGTAAGGCGCGGGCAGGACCACCGGCGACGCCTCAAGCGTGGCGTCCGGCTTCAGCGCGTCGTCCAGCGCGGTCAAGGGAATGCGTTCGCCGCGCAATTTGCTTTTGTTGTTGGGCGCGAACCAGTCGCTGACGGTATCGCCCACGCCTTCCCAGACGCTGCATCCCGCCAGCATCAGGACGGCCGCGATCGCTGAGCCAAAACGCAGGCGCTTGGAAACGCGCATCATGGCGTGGCTGCTGCTCCGGCGGGCGGAACAGCCACGGCGCCGGGCGCCGGTATCGGCGCCGGCGGCGGCACGGTGCCGAAATCCTTGCCGGCGCCCTGCTTGAGATAATCGCCCATGGCTTTGGCGCGCACCCGCAATTGCGGCGGGGCATTGGCATCGTTCGCCAGCGCCGCGAACTCGCCCGCGGCTTTGGCGATCTGATTGTTGCGATAGTCGCTATAGGCGAGAATCTCGTCCGCCATCGGCTTCCAGGCGCTGGTCGCTTCGCGCAGCGGCGCGAGCAGGCTTTCCAGATCGGCGCGCGAGCTGGTGTCCGCCTGCGCCCAGGCCAGGCGCAGCCGCGCTACTGAGCCCGGACCGCCTTTGTCCTGATCCGCGATCTCCTTGTAGAGGGCCAGCGCCCCATCCCGTTGGCCGGATGCCAGCATGCTGTGCGCCTGTTCCAGGCGGGCGAGGAGGGCATAGCCCTTGGGGGCGGTCTTGGCGAGGTCGGCGAACGCAACCGCCGCGGCTTTGGGGTCATTGATTTTCTGGGCGGCGATGAACGCCGTCGAGGCGGCGTCGCGCTGGCGGGCTTCGTAGCGCTGCCACAGCTGCCAGCCGGCGATGCCGATGATGAGCAGGGCCGCCAAGGCGATGAGATAGTCGCCATAGGCTTTCCAGAACTTGACCAGTTTGTCGCGGCGAACGTCTTCTTCGACTTCGCGGAAGATATCACTCAACGGAAAGTCCTTTCGGCTGGCCTGGGGCCAGGGCCTATTCAGGGAAGCCCTTGAGGGCATGTGTTAATTAGCCCGCTCCGGGGCGGCGGCGCAATCCGTTTCCCATTTCTGGACCAAAGCCTTGGCCAGGCTTGACGAAGCGCGCTGGAGCCTGATAGTTAAGTATATGCTTAACTATCAGGCTCCCCTCGACCTTGCCTTTCAGGCCCTGGCCGACCCCGCCCGCCGGGCGATGATGGACCGGCTCGCCCAAGGGCCCGCCAGCGTCAGCGAATTGGCAAAACCGCTGCCCATGTCGCTGCCGGCCGTGATGCTGCACCTGAAAGTGCTGGAAGAAAGCGGCCTGGTGAAAAGCGAGAAAGTGGGCCGGGTGCGGACCTGCCGCATCGAACCCAGGATGCTTTCGCAGGCGGAGCGTTGGATCAGCGAGCGCCGCCAGATGTGGGAACGCAACCTGGACCGGCTGGGCGCCTTTCTGGAAGAGACCAAACCGGAGCATGAAAAATGAGAAAGCTTGTTTCCCTCATCCATCTGTCGCTGGACGGGTTCTGCGCCGGGCCGAAGGGCGAGATGGATTGGATCACCGTCAATCCCGCCATCTTCGAGGATGCGGATCGCGTGATCGCAACGGCGGGGGCGGCGGTTTACGGCCGCACCACCTATGGGATGATGCGCGGCTATTGGCCTGCGGTCATCAATGATGAAAAGCAGCCGGAAGACAGGCGCGCCCATGCGCGCTGGGTGGAAGCGGCGGAAAAGATCACCTTTTCGCGCACCCTGGATAGCTGCGACTGGAACAATTGCCGGCTTCATCGCGACGCCAAGGATATTCTGGCGCTGAAGGAACAGCCGGGCAAAGACCTCCTGATCTTCGGCAGCCCCGGCCTGGTCAAAAGCTTTCAGGCCATCGATGCCATCGACGAATACTGGATGTTCCTCAATCCGGTTCTTTTGGGCGAGGGCGTCCGCTTCTTTCATGACCCGCACAAGCCGCGTTTCCATATCGCCGAAACCAGGCGCCTGGAGCCGGACGTGATGCGGTTCCGCTATGTCCGTCAGCAATCCTGAACCGTCAAAGGTAGACATCATGACCGCCCGATCCGTCGTCCATGCCAGCTTCACCATCACCCGAACCTGGAATGCGAGCCCCGCGCGGGTCTTCGAGGCTTTCGCCAATGAGAAGGCCAAGGACAAATGGTTTTCCGGCGGCGGTCAGTGGACGCTGGTGTCGCGCAGTTTCGATTTCCGCGAAGGCGGGTTCGAAACCCTGGCGGGGCGTTGGGAAAGCGGGATGGTGACGCGCTTTGACTGTGTCTATCGCGACATCGTTCCGCCAACCGAGAGCGGGGAGGGGCGGATCATCTACAGCTATAATATGTTCGTGGATGAGCGGAAGATTTCCGTTTCCCAGGCCGCGATCGAGATCCGGGCGGACGGCAAGGGCACCAAATTCGTGTTGACGGAATATGGCGATTATCTCGACGGCTATGACGATGCCGGCTCGCGCGAGCATGGCACCAATCTGCTGATGGATGCCTTGGGCAAGTCGGTGGAGAACTGACATGCGGCCGATCGAACTGGCGCGGCGCTATTACGCATCCTATGAAACCGGCGACCGGGCTTTCATTGAACGAAACATGGCGGACGGCTTCACCTTCACCAGCCCCTTTGACGATCATATCGGCCGCGAGGAATATTTCGCGCGCTGCTGGCCGAACCATGCCAGCCACCGCAAATTCCATTTCGAGGCGATGATGGAAGAGGGAGGCGTCGTGCTGGTGGTCTATTGCCTGGAAATGCACTTCCCCAACGCGGTGCATCCTGATGCCAGCTTCCGCAATGCGGAGCGCATGACCCTCGAGAATGGAAAGCTGAAAAGCGTGGAGGTTTTCATGGGCGATCCGCCGGGCGGGTTGACCCGTCGCCAGTTTGCCGAACAATCCGGCGCGGCCTAGCGATACCGAAACGCGCAAATAAAAAAGGCCGGGCAATTTGCCCGGCCTTTTTCGTCTCGATAGCGACGCTGTTACGCTTCGGCGGTTTCGCCGGATGCTTCGCCGTCCTGAGCAGGGGCTGCGCCTTCCTCGAACATGTCTTCGGCCGCCGCGACGGCTTCTTCCTGTTCGGTGCGCTCGGCCAGGACGTTTTCGCCCCGCGCCTGGCGCTCGGCTTCGTCTTCGCTGCGCGCGACATTGATGGTGATGTTCACCCGGACTTCCGGATGCAGCACCACCGGCAGGGTGAAGAGGCCGATGGCCTTGATCGCCTGGCTGATCTGCACCTGGTTGCGGTCGATCTTGAAGCCGCCCGCTTCGACCACCGCCGCGACATCGCGCGGGGAGACCGAACCGTAAAGCTGGCCGCGATCGCCGGCCTGGCGGATCAGGATGAACTTCTGGCCGTCCAGCTTCTTGGCGACCGCCTCGGCATCCTTGCGGCGCTCAAGGTTATGGGCTTCCAGCTGCGCCTTCTGGGTCTGGAAATATTCCCGGTTTGCCTTGGTGGCGCGCAGGGCCTTCTTCTTGGGCAGAAGGAAGTTGCGGGCAAAGCCGTCCTTGACGCGGACTTCGTCGCCCATCTGGCCCAGCTTTTCGACTCTTTCGAGCAGAATGACTTGCATGGTCAGGTCCTCACTTCACGACGTAAGGCAGCAGGGCCATGAAGCGGGCGCGCTTGATCGCGTTCGCCAGGGCACGCTGGTTCTTGTTCGAGACCGCGGTGATGCGCGACGGAACGATCTTGCCGCGTTCGGAGATGTAACGCTGCAGCAGCTTCACATCCTTATAGTCGATCTTGGGCGCGTTGGCGCCGGAGAAAGGGTCGGTCTTCTTGCGACGGAAGAAGGGACGGCGCGCGCCGTCGCGGTCGCCGCCGCGTCCGCCTTCACGATCGCCGCCACGGCCGCCTTCGCGGTCACGCCCGCCTTCACGATTTCCACCATAGCTCATTATGCAGCCTCCTCAGTGGCTTCGCCTTCCGGCTTGGCGCGCGTTCCGTCATTGTCGTCGCGGCGGTTCTTGTTCGACGAGACGTCGAACTGATCGACCTTGACGGTGATGAAGCGCAGCACGTCTTCGTTGATCTTGAGCTGCCGCTCCAGCTCGATCACCGCGCCCGACGGCGCGTTGATGTTGAGGAGCACATAATGGCCCTTGCGGTTCTTCTTGATGCGATAGGCAAGCCCGCGCAGGCCCCAATATTCCTGCTTCTCGACCTTGCCGCCTTCGCCTTCGACGATGGTTTTGAGATGGGTGGCGAGTGCGTCCACCGCTTGCGCGCTGATATCCTGGCGCGCGATCAGGAGATGCTCGTAAAGAGCCATGTCCGTCCGGTCCTTGTCTTCGGCAGCGGAGCGGCGTGGGGCGGACCGCCCCAAAACCGCTTCGGCTCGACGAACCCGCGTGACATCACGCTGCCCCAAAAGGGGTGTCCGGCGACCGCAGCCGTGCGGCGATATAGGGGAAAGCCCCTGGTCCAGCAAGGAAAACATGCCCGGTCGCGCGCAGCCGCGGCGCAGAAATTAAAAAAAATCAGGAAAATCAAAGGTGTTCCGGGCGGTCCTGGCCGGCCGGACCTCAGACCCGGTGGCAGACGCGGTGATGGTGCCGGATCGAGCAGACCTTGTGATGGTGGCGATGGCGGGCCGGCGCTGCGCCGGCGGCGGATACGCCCAGGACGGCCAAGGTCACGAAAGAAATGATGAGGGTTTTCATTGCGATCTCCACAACCGATAGTCTGACAAAAGCCGGACCGACGGGCCGCGACTCTCTGGAAGAGCTTGCAGCCCGGCCTTGAACGGCACATGACGCCGCGATTACGGCGCGGCAATGAAGCGGGCGGGGTGGATGGCGGACACAATTCAGAGCGATGCGCGCGCCGACGCGATTCTGGCGCGAGCCGCGCGCCGGCTGATTCCGGTGATGGCCCTGATGTATGTGGCCAGCTTCCTGGACCGGGTGAATGTCGGCTTCGCCATTCTCACCATGAAGCAGGATTTGGGTTTTTCGCCCGAAGTGTTCGGCCTGGGCGCGGGCATCTTCTTCTGGGGCTATTTCCTGTTCGAGATTCCCTCGAACCTGATGCTGGAGAAATTCGGCGCCCGGATGTGGATGTGCCGGATCATGGTCACCTGGGGCCTGATCTCGATGGCGACCGCCTTCGTGCAGGGGCCGACATCCTTCTACATTCTGCGCTTCCTGTTGGGCCTGGCGGAAGCGGGGCTCTATCCGGGCATGATACTTTACATGACCTATTGGTTTCCGCAGGCGACGCGGGCGCGCTTCATTGCGCTGTTCTTGGCGGCGGTGCCGGCGGCCAGTGTTATCGGCGCGCCGCTGTCCGGATGGCTGTTGGACTTCAATGGCATCCTGCATGGCTGGCAATGGATGCTGTTGCTGGAAGGGTTGCCGTCCTTGGTGCTGGGCGTCGCCGTGCTCTGGCTTCTGCCCGACCGGCCCGCCACCGCGCCCTGGCTCAACGCCGAAGAGAAGAAAATCTTGGAAGTGCGATTGGCGGATGACCGGCGAGCGGACGTCGGTAAGCATACCATGTCCGGCTTCTGGGAGATGCTGAAAGACAAGCGCATCTGGATCTTCATCATTCCCGATTTCTCCATCGTGATCGGGCTTTACGGCATGGGATTGTGGATGCCGCAGATGATCAAGGATCTGGGCTTCTCCAATCTGGAAACCGGCTTCCTGGTCGCCTTGCCCTATGTGGTGAGCATGGTGGGCATGGTGCTTTTGGGACTTTCCAGCGATCGCACCGGCGACCGGGCCGGTCACGTCGCGGGCGCGGCCTTTGCCGGCGCGCTGGGGTTGGTGGGTGCGGTGCTGTTCGCCAACCCCGTGCTGATCATGCTCAGCTTCTGTCTGGCGGCCTTCGGGATTTATGGCGCGCTGGCGGTGTTCTGGACCTTGCCCACCGCGATCCTGCGCGGCATGGCGGCGGCGGGCGGACTGGCGCTGCTCAATTCCTTTTCCAATCTGGGCGGTTTCTTTGGCCCCACCTTGATGGGCTGGCTGAAGCAATCGACCGGTACCTACACCATGGGCATGCTGGTGCTGGCGGCGATGCTGGCATTCGCCGGAATCTCCACTTTGGCGATCGGGCGGGCCTTCTTCCGGGCGAACGCATGAGCATCGTCATCGAACCCTGTTCCCAGGACGATCTGGCGGGCATCGATGCGTTGTGGCGCGAAGCTTTTGCCGGTGACGAGCCGCGTCATCGCGCGAATATCGCCGTCCCCGCGAAGCTGGCATTCCAGCCGGACCTTTTTCTGGTCGCACGCGAAGAGGGTCGCGTGATCGGATCCATCATCGCCGGGTATGATGGCTATCGCGGCCATATCAACCGGGTCGCGGTTCTGAAGGCGTATCGCGGGCAGGGCGTGGGCGCGGCTCTGGTGCACGCTGCCGAGGCCCGATTGCATGCCCTGGGATGCACCAAGATCAATCTTCAGATCCGCGCCGCCAATCATGCGGTCGCGCATTTTTATCGCGGCTTGGGCTATGCAATTGAAGACCGCATCAGCATGGGAAAGCTGGTGGCGGAAGATACTTTGCCATGACGGTGCATATTCGCGGCGCGGTGGAAGGCGATGAATCCGCGGTGGTGATGCTCTGGCGCAGCTGCGGCTTGGTGGTGGGCAATTCCGATCCGGTGCGCGACTTTCGGGCGGTGCGCGCCAGGCCGACCTCCGATATCCTGGCCGCCTTCGACATGGACGGAATGCTGATCGGCAGCATCGCGATGGGCTACGACAGCAATCGGGGCTGGCTGCATTATGTTTCCGTGGACCCAGTCCGGCGCGGCCATGGCCTGGGCCGCGATCTGGTGCGCGCCGCCGAACAATGGCTGGCCGCGCGCGATGTCATCGACATTCATCTGACGGTGCGGTCGGGGAACGAGGACGTAGTGCGGTTCTATGAGCGGATCGGCTATGGCGCCGTGCCCAGCATCATGATGGAGAAAGTGCTGTCCAGACCGGCCAAACCCGGTTCCGCTTGACTTGATCACAAGCTCTTGGTTTGTCTGCCGACACAATGAATCGCGCATTTTTATTTCCCGGACAGGGCAGCCAGGCGGTCGGCATGGGCAAGATGCTGGCCGATGCCTTCGCGCCCGCCCGCGAGGTTTTCCAGGAAGTCGATGACGCACTGTCGCAGAAATTATCCGCGCTGATGTGGAACGGCCCGGACAGCGATCTCACGCTGACCGAGAATGCCCAGCCCGCCATCATGGCCGCCAGCCTGGCCGTGATCCGCGTGTTGCAGAAGGAAGGCGGCCTGGATATCGCCCGCCATGCGCGGCTGGTCGCCGGTCATTCCTTGGGCGAATATTCCGCGTTGTGCGCGGCTGGCGCTTTCAGCCTGGCGGACACGGCGCGGCTTCTCAAAATTCGCGGGCAGGCCATGCAATCCGCCGTGGCGGTGGGCGAAGGCGCCATGATCGCCTTGATCGGCGCCGATATCGAAACGGCCGAAGCGGTGGCGAAGGAGGCCGCGGCGGATGGTGGCGTCTGCGTGGTCGCCAATGACAATGCGCCGGGGCAGGTGGTGCTGTCGGGATCCAAAGACGCGATGGATCGGGTTGCCGACATTGCCAAGGCCAAAGGCGTCAAGCGCGCCATTCCCTTGTCCGTGTCCGCGCCGTTCCATTGCCCTTTGATGCAGCCTGCCGCCGATGCAATGGCCGAAGCGTTGGCCAACGTGACCATCCGGCCCCTGGCCGTGCCGGTCCTGGCCAATGTGACGGCGGCCGAAACCGCCGAGCCCGAAATGGTGCGCCGCCTTCTGGTGGAACAGGTCACCGGCCGGGTGCGCTGGCGCGAAAGCGTGTTGGCGCTCAAAGGTCTTGGCGTGGACACAACGGTCGAAATGGGCGGCAACAAAGTCCTGACCGGCATGGTCAAGCGGATTGACAAGGACCTGCAAACGCTCACTCTCGACACGCCCGACGAAATCGAAACCTTCGCAAAGGC
This sequence comes from uncultured Alphaproteobacteria bacterium, assembly GCA_937865685.1. GTDB lineage: Bacteria > Pseudomonadota > Alphaproteobacteria > Micropepsales > Micropepsaceae > Rhizomicrobium. The sequence continues at coordinate 36,990 of CALMGU010000051.1, forward strand.
GCTCTAGATGTTCGACCTGACTGGCAAGACCGCGCTCGTGACGGGCGCTTCCGGTGGCATTGGCGGTGCGATCGCCAAGGCCTTGCATGCGCAAGGCGCGACGGTGGTTCTGTCCGGCACAAGGGCCGAAGCGCTGGAAACCCTGAAAGCGGAACTGGGTTCGCGCGCCTTCATCGCGCCGGCCAATCTGTCCGACATCGCCTCGGTCGAGGCCTTGCCCAAGGCGGCGGAAGAAGCGGCGGGCGCCGGCATCGATATTCTGGTCAACAATGCCGGCATCACCCGCGACAATCTCTTCATGCGCATGAAGGATGAGGAGTGGGACCAGGTAATCGCGGTCAATCTCACCGCCGCCTTCCGTCTTTCGCGCGCGGTGTTGCGCGGCATGATGAAGAAGCGCTGGGGCCGCATCATCCAGATCACGTCGGTGGTGGGCGCCACCGGCAATCCCGGCCAGGGCAATTATGCGGCTGCCAAGGCGGGCCTGGTGGGAATGACCAAATCGCTGGCCGCGGAAGTCGCGTCGCGCAACATCACCGTCAATGCGGTGGCGCCCGGTTTCATTCAGACCGCGATGACCGATGTGCTGACCGATCAGCAGAAGGAAACAATCTCCACCCGCATTCCCGCCGGACGCATGGGCATGCCGGGGGAAATCGCCGCCGCCGTGGTCTATCTGGCGTCGCCGGAAGCTGCCTATGTCACCGGCGAAACCATTCAGGTCAATGGCGGAATGGCGATGTTATGACAGCAAAATCAAAGGGTTAAATGTGAAGTGGCGGGGCCGGAACGATTGTGTTACCTAACCGCCCACCCACGAAGCACCCCCATTGGAAGCAAGTGAGGTCCCGGCCGTTTCTGGCGGTTCGGGTTTGAAATCTAGGAGAGGCTTTAAAGTCCATGAGCGATACTGCGGAACGCGTGAAGAAGATCGTCGTCGAGCATCTGAATGTCGATGCCGAGAAGGTCACTGATACGGCGTCCTTCATTGAAGATCTGGGTGCCGACAGCCTCGATACCGTCGAGCTGGTCATGGCGTTCGAAGAGGAATTCGGCATCGAAATTCCCGACGATGCGGCGGAATCCATCGTGACGGTCGGCGACGCGGTCAAATATATCGACAAAGCCAACGCCTGATTTGCGTCCCATGCGCCGGGTAGTTGTAACGGGTCTGGGCCTGGTCACGCCGCTGGCATGTGGCGTGGAGGAAAGCTGGGCGGCCCTTCTGGCGGGAAAGTCAGGCGCCAGCCCCATCACCAAATTCAAGACCGAGGACCTGGCGACGAAGATCGCCTGCCAGGTGCCGCGGGGTGATGGCGCGAACGGCACTTTCAATCCCGATCAATGGGTCGATCCCAAGGAACAAAGGCGCATGGATGATTTCATCATCTATGGCCTGGCCGCCGCCAAGCAGGCGGTGGTGGATTCCGGCTGGGAGCCCAAGACCGAGGAAGACCGCTACCGCACCGGCGTCCTGATCGGTTCGGGCATCGGAGGCCTGGAAGGAATCGAAGCCGGCTCCATCCTGGTCCATGAAAAAGGCCCCCGCCGGCTATCGCCTTTCTTCATTCCGGGGCGGCTGATCAATCTGGTGTCGGGCTATGCCTCGATCGAGCATGGCTATAAGGGCCCCAATCATGCGGTGGTGACGGCCTGCGCCACCGGCGCGCATGCCATCGGCGATGCGGCGCGGCTGATCGCGCTGGACGATGCCGATGTGATGCTGGCGGGCGGTGCGGAAGCGGCGGTCTGCCGCATCGGCATTGCCGGCTTCAATGCTTGCCGCGCGCTTTCCACCGGCTTCAACGACACGCCGGAAAAAGCATCGCGTCCTTACGACAAGGATCGCGACGGTTTCGTGATGGGCGAAGGCGCCGGTGTGGTGATGCTCGAGGAGCTGGAGCATGCCAAGGCGCGGGGCGCCAAGATTTACGGCGAAGTCAAAGGCTATGGCCTTTCCGGCGATGCCTTCCACATCACCGCACCGTCGGAAGACGGCAATGGCGGCTATCGCGCCATGCAGATGGCCTTGAAGCGGGCGGGCCTTTGCGCCGCCGATATCGACTACATCAACGCCCATGGCACTTCGACCATGGCCGATGGCATCGAACTGGGCGCGGTGGAACGTCTTCTGGGCAACGCCGCTCCCGGCAAGCCGATGTCCTCCACCAAATCCTCCATTGGCCATCTTCTGGGTGCTGCCGGCGCGGTGGAAGCGATCTTCTGCCTTTTGGCGATGCGCGACAGCATGCTGCCGCCCACCATCAATCTGGAAAATCCCGGCGTGACGACCGTGATGGATCTGGTGCCGCAGAAAGCGCGGCGTCATGACGTCAATGTCGCCATGTCCAACAGTTTCGGCTTCGGCGGTACCAATGCCGCGCTGATCCTCTCCAAGGTCTGATGTTTCGATTCCTGATCATCCTGGTGCTGCTGGGGGTGATTGGCGTCGGCGTGGCGGAATGGGCCAATGAGGTCTGGACGGCGCCGGGCGCGGCCAAGCGCGAGGCTGTGGTGCTGATCGCGCCGGGAAGCCGCGCGCATGATGTTGCCGCCCAGATTCAGAAGACAGGCGCGGTCGGCAATACGCTCCTGTTCACGGCCGAACTGTACCTGCACCGCGCCAATTCAAAGATAAAGGCGGGCGAATATGCCCTGCCGGCCTTCGCCAGCATGGCGGACATCGCCAAGATCCTGGTGGAAGGCAAATCCATCCAGCACAAGCTGACCGCCGCCGAAGGTCTTACCTCCGACATGATTCACAAGCTGGTGGCGGCCGATCCGGTGCTGGTGAAGGATGCGGGCCCTGTTCCCGCCGAAGGTACGCTGTTGCCGGAGACTTATCTTTTCACCCGCGGCACCAGCCGGGCCGAGATGATCACCCGCATGGAAGACGCGGAAAAGAAATTCCTGGACGCGCAATGGGCCAAGCGCGCGCCGGATCTGCCGCTGGCGACGCCCGAGCAGGCCCTGATCCTGGCCTCCATCGTGGAAAAGGAAACCGCCCTGCCGGCGGAGCGCCGCCATATCGCGGCCGTGTTCGTCAATCGGCTCAAGGCCGGGATGAGGCTGCAATCCGATCCCACCATCATCTATGGCATCACCAAGGGCTATCCCCTGGGACGGGGCATCCGCGAAAGCGAACTTGCGGCCGACACGCCCTACAACACCTATGCCATCACGGGACTTCCGCCCACGCCGATCTGCAATCCTGGCAAGGATTCCATCGCGGCGGTGCTCAATCCGGCGGCCAGCGCCGATCTTTATTTCGTTGCCAACGGCAAGGGCGGGCATGTCTTCGCCGCCACCATGGCGCAGCATGAGCGCAATGTGGTGGCGTGGCGCGCGGTGGAGCGGGCGCGCCAGGGACTGCCGCCGCTGCCCGAAGCCAAGCCCGCCAAAGCCAAGGCCAAACCCGCGGCGAAATCCGGCGCGAAATCCACACAGCGCCGCCGCCGCGCAAGGTGACAGGATAGTCTTTTGTTTTGTCGCGCAATTTTTCCGAAAACCGCTTAACACTTTTCGGATTGCGCTCCAGGGCCCGCCGTCTAGAATTCCACGAATCCGGAGTTTCGCATGAGCATCGTCAGCATGACCGGCTTTGCCGAAAGCGCGGGCAGCCATGAAGGGTTGCGCTGGCGCTGGGAGGCCAAAAGCGTCAATGGCCGCGGCCTGGATCTGCGCCTTCGCACGCCACCGGGCTACGATTCCCTGGAACAGCCGGCCCGCATGCTGGCGGCCGAACGGTTCCGGCGGGGCAACTTCCAGATCGCGTTGACGGTGGAGACCGATGCCGGAACGCGGGGCTTGCGCGTGGATCCGGCGGCGCTGGCCAGCGCCGTGAAGCTGGCACGGGAGATCTCGGCCGAGACGGGCCTCGCGCCCGCGCGAGTCGATGGCATTCTGGCGCTCAAGGGCGTGATCGTGCAGGAAGACGGGATCACCCTGGACCCGGTGGCGCGCGGCCATCGCGACGCGCAGATTCTCAAAAGCCTGACGGTGACCTTCGAAGCCCTGAGCCGGGCACGGATGAACGAAGGCGCCAAATTGGCGCAGCTTCTCACCGCCCAGATCGATGAGGTTTCCCGGCTGGTGGGTGAGGCGGAAAGTCTGGCGGCAACGCAGCCGGAAGCGCTGCGCCAGAAGCTAACCACACAGCTCCAGGAATTGCTGAGCGGCGCGGCCCTTTCCGAGGAAAGGCTGGCGCAGGAGGTGGCGGTGCTGGCGACCCGCGCCGATGTGCGCGAGGAGCTGGACCGGCTGAAAGCCCATGTCCAGGATGCGCGGGCGCTGCTGAAAAGCCGCGAGGCGGTGGGCCGCAAGCTGGATTTCCTCTCCCAGGAATTCAACCGCGAAGCCAATACCCTGTGTTCCAAATCCGCCGACATCGCGCTCACCCGGGTGGGGCTGGCGCTGAAAGCGGTGATCGACCAGTTCCGCGAGCAGGCCCAGAATGTCGAATGAATTGCAGCGCCGCGGGCTGATGCTGGTCCTGTCTTCTCCCTCCGGGGCGGGCAAGACAACTTTGTCGCGGCGGCTGCTGCAGACAGATCCCGATATCGTGATGAGCGTGTCGGCCACCACCAGGGCGCCCAGGCCGAACGAGGTCGAAGGGCAAGATTATTTCTTCGTCTCGCCCGCGAAATTCGACCAGATGGTGGAGGCCGGCGAATTTCTGGAACACGCGAGTGTCTTTGGCAATAAATACGGCACGCCGCGCGGGCCCGTGATGGCGGCGCTGGAGGCGGGCAAGGATGTGTTATTCGACATAGATTGGCAGGGGACCCAGCAGCTCAAAGTCCAGGCCCGCGAGGATTTGGCCAGCGTCTTTGTGCTGCCACCATCCAAGGCGGAGCTGGAACGGCGGCTGCGCATCCGCGCGCAGGATTCCGAAGCCGTGGTGCGTCAGCGCATGGCCAAGGCCAGCGACGAACTCAGTCATTGGGCGGAATATGACTATCTTCTGCTCAATGACGATATCCAGCACGCGCAAGGCAAGCTGGAAGAAATTTTGCGGGTGGAGCGCAGCCGGCGCGCCCGGCAGCCCGGCCTGGCGCGTTTTGTGCAGAAATTGATGCGCGAAGATTAAGGGGCCAGCGCGCGCGCCAGCGCGGCGAACTGTTCCACCGACAAATTTTCCGGCCGCGCGGTGGGATCGATCCCGGCTTTTTCCAGCAGCGCTTCGCCGCCCAGAGGCTTCAGGCTCTGGCGCAGCATTTTGCGGCGCTGGCCGAAGGCGGCGGCGGTGATCGCCTCTAGGTTTTTCAGATCGGCAGGCGCTACGGGTTCGGGCAGCGGTGTGAGTTGCACGATGGAAGAGGTGATCGATGGCGGCGGCACGAAGGCATTGCGGTTCACGTCGAACAGGATTTTCGCCTTGGTCCGCCAGGCGGCCAGAACGGAAAGCCGGCCATAATGTTCGCCGCCGGGTTTGGCGACGATGCGCTCGGCCACTTCCCGCTGGAACATCAGCGTGAGATTGGCCCAGAAGGGCGGCCAGGGATTTTTGGGTCGCCCGTCCGGACGCAAAACCGCTCCAGACGCCTCGCTTTGCGAGCCGCCCTCCGCACTTTTGCTGGCCGATGCTCCCGTCAGCCATTTGATCAGAAGGCCTGTCCCCACATTGTAAGGCAGGTTGGAAGCGATACGTGCACCCGCTGGGAGGATGGCACGCTCGTCCAGTTTCAGGGCGTCGGCATTGATCACATCCAGCTTGCCAGGATAAGCGGCGGCGATCTCGGCCAGTGCGGGCAGGCAGCGCTGATCCCGTTCTACGGCGATGATTTTTTCCGCGCCCTCGCTCAGAAGCGCGCGGGTCAGGCCGCCCGGACCCGGGCCGACTTCGTAAAATATCCCACCCTCGGCCGCGCCGGCGGCCCTGGCGATCTTGCGCGTGAGATTGAGGTCGAGAAGGAAATTCTGCCCCAGCGATTTCTTCGCCGCCAGGTCATGCGCGGCGATCACGTCTCGCAATGGCGGCAGGTTATCGGACACTTTTGCTGACTGCGCTGGCTCGCGCATTCGCCATCACCGCCGCCATCTTGATCGCGGCAATCATGCTGCGCACATCGGCCTTGCCGGTGCCCGCGATATCGAAGGCGGTCCCGTGATCCGGAGAGGTGCGCACGATCGGCAGGCCCAATGTCACGTTCACGCCGTCCCAGAAGGACAAGGTCTTGATCGGGATCAGGCCTTGATCGTGATACATGGTGAGCGCCGCGTCATAGCTCCTGCGGGCTTCGTCATGGAACAACGTGTCGGCGGAAAGCGGCCCGGAAACGCGATGCCCTTTGGCCTTCAACGCAGCAACCGCGGGCGCGATGATCTCTTTTTCTTCGGCGCCCAGCATCCCGTCTTCGCCCGCATGCGGATTGAGGCCGGCGATGGCCAGGCGCGGCGCGGCAAAGCCGAAATCCCGCGCCAGGGACTCCAGGATGATCTCCGCGGTTTCGATGATCGCGGCCTCGCTGATCGCACCCGGCACTTTGTTCAAGGGCGTGTGGATGGTGAGCGGCACCACCCGCAGCTTTTCGCTGGCCAGCATCATCACCGCGCGGGGTGCGCCGGTGAGATGGCCCAGAAATTCGGTATGACCGGGATGGGGGAAGCCGGCTTCGCTCAAGATCGCCTTGTGGATCGGGGCGGTGACCAGGGCGGCGGCTTCGCCCACAAGACAGGCTTTGACGGCGATCTCGATCGCTTCGATCACGGCGGGGGCGTTGGCGGCGTCGGGCTTGCCGGGAACCGCGCGGACGTCCGCCTTCGTCGCGATCAACGCCTCAGGGCGCTTTGCGAAAATTCCGGTATCGCCGACCAGCTTCAGGGGGCGCGGGCCGATCCGTCCATTCAGTTGGTCGAAAGCCGCAAGCGCGATTTCCGGACCGATGCCGGACGGCTCGCCCATGGTGATGAGAATGGGCGATGCGTCAGCGGACTTCGACATCGACGCCACGCCTCAAGGTGCGCATATAGCGCCGCGCCATGGCGGAAATCTGCTGCTGGAAGAGCTGATTTTCCACATCCTGGCGCGTCGGCATGACATAAGCGGTCTGAACCACGACTTTCTTGTCGCAACGTCCGATCAATTCGATGCCGGCATCGGAAGCAAACGGCATCGCAGCTTCGCCCGAATGGGTGGCGGCCAGGGCTTTCTGGATTTCCGGACTGAGATCGCCGACCTTCATGTTGCCCAGGTTCATGTAGATCGCACCGGAAATCTGGGCCGGCATTTTCTCCAGCATCTCGCAACCGGAATAGGCGTTGCGCAGATTGACGGCGATCTTCATCGCCGTGGTGATCACATCCTTGGACGGATTGCCGCCCAGCGGCAGCAAGAGGCGCGCCAGCGGCAAGGTGCTGTCGGGGCCGGTGGCCGCTTCCTGGGGCGCGGCGATCTTGGTGCCAAGCGGTTCCTGCCGGGCCCTCAGCGAAATGATGTAATAGCCGCCGATAGAGCGGATCGGCGGCGAAAGCGTGTTCACCGTCATCTTGGTGAGCGCGGCGTTCAGCTCCGGCGCCAGTTGGCCTTCATGCACCCAGCCAATATCGCCGCCCGATGCCGCCGACGGCGACTGGCTGAACTGGCGGGCCACCAGCGCGAAATTGCCGCCCGTCTTGAGCTGCTCTTCGACGCTGAGCGCGGTCTTGTGCGCTTCCGCATCCTTGTCGGGATTGTCGACGGGAAAGAAGATTTCGCTGACCAGATAGTGGGGTTTGTCGGCGCCTTCGGCATAACGCGCCATTTCGGCATCCACATCGGCGGGGCTGATGTTGATGCGGTCCTGATATTCCTGCGAGACGGTCTTTTCCCAGGCGATCTGGGCGGTGATCTGGGTGCGCAGCGCCTGTTCGCTGGATCCCGCATTGGTCAGGACTTCGCGCAGCTGCTCGATGGTGAGGTGATTATCGGTCACCATATGGTTGATCTGATTGTCGACTTCGGCGGGAGAGACCGTGATGTGCTTCTTGATCGCTTCCTGCAGCTGCAGCTTTTCATTTTCCAGCTGTTCCAGGATCTGACCGCGGATGCGCTTCTTTTCCTCGTCATTGGCCTGCTGGATGCCCGCGGTGGCCAGGAACAGCGACATGCGCTGGCGCAGTTCGAATTCGGACACGGAAATATCGTTGACGGTGGCGGCGATGCCGTCGCTGTCGACATTGTCGGGATCGGCGGGAATCAGGGCCGGCCGGTAGACTTTCTTTTTGGGTTCCAGGGCCGCGCTCTTCTGCGGCGGCTTGGCGGCCGGCGCGGCTGCTTTGGCGGCGGCCGGTGCCG
>CALMGU010000052.1 GCA_937865685.1 uncultured Alphaproteobacteria bacterium
GCGCCCCTGGCGGCGGCCACCTGGCTCCAGCCGCCCGGCGCCGCGCCCAGGTCCAGCACCCGCGCGCCCTTTTTGAGGAAATGAAATTTTTCGTCCATGTCCAGCAGCTTGAAGGCGGCGCGGCTGCGATAGCCTTTGGCTTTCGCGGCATGAACGTACGGATCGTTCAGTTGGCGTGTCAGCCATTCGCGTGAAGATGCCGTCAGGCCCCGCTTCTTCTTCACTTTGACGCGCACTTCCCCGCGCCCCGATCCCGAGGGTCCTTTCATGCCTGAGCCCTCCGCCGCCGGGCCGACAGCTCGTCGCGCATCTGGCGCAACATGCCTTCACGCAATCCGCGATCCGCCACCCGCAGCACCGGGCTGGGCCAAAGCGCGCAGATCGCGGCGAAGATCGCCGAACCGGCCAGCATCAGGTCCGCGCGTTCCGGCCCGATCGATCCGATCTTGGCCAGCGCCCCCACATCCATGCGGGAGATGCGATCGGCCACCTGCAAAAGCTTTGGCGTCTCGTGCCAGCTCGCATCCACCTTGGCGCGGTTATAGCGCGGCAGCTTGAGCGCAATGGCAGCCAGGGTGGTGACCGTGCCGGAGGTGCCCAGCAGATGCTCGCGCGTGGGATCGAAGTCCGGCATCTCCTCCGCCAGCGGCGCAAAACGCGCCCGCATGGCCTCGCACATGGCCTCGAATCCGGGCCGGGTGCGGGCGGCGGCGCCATATTGTTCGGCGACATTCACCACCCCCACCGGCAAGGAGGCGGCGAAACGCTTGACCGGTATTCCGTCGCATTTGCGCTGCCACACGATTTCGGTCGAACCGCCGCCAATGTCGAAAATCAAAGCGCCTTGATATTTGCGCCCGATCAGGGGCGCGCAGCCCAGCGCGGCCAGATCGGCCTCCTCCTCCGGCGAGATGACATTCAGGACGATCCCCGCTTCGTCGCGGGCGCGGGCGATCAGGATGTCGGTGTTGGCCGCCTGGCGCGCGGCCTGGGTGGCGATGGCGCGCACATGGCGGACGCGGTGCCGCGAAATACGCTGGGCGCAGACTTTCAGCGCCGCAATCGTACGGTTGATGGCGGCGTCGGACAGAAGGCCGCTTTCGCCAACCCCCTCGCCCAACCGCACGATCCGGGAAAAGGAATCGACCACCCGGAAATTGTCGGGCAAAGCGGAGCGGGCGATCAGCAGCCGGCAATTGTTGGTGCCCAGATCGAGCACCGCCAGCAAAGGGCCGGTTCCCGCCGATAGCCGGTGCGATTCGCCTTGACGTTCACCTGAATAAGCCCGGTTTTGCTGCATTTCACCTCGGAATGCGGACCTGTCCGCGCTCCGACGCTAGCATGGGCAAAAGCCGGACGGGCAACCCAATTGCGGGCGCTTTCCCACGGGGAAATCCCCGCTAAACTGTGACCCGCAGCGGCAACACATGTCAGGAAACGGCGGCGACATGCGCGTGACACTTGAATTCGCAGGCGCGGTCTTTGGCCTGCTGACGGCGATCACGGCTGCACGGGCAGAGACGGTTTCGCTGTCCGCACAGCTTTTGGGAAATAACGCCGTTCCCCAAAACAAGAGCGACGCCTTCGGCGAGGGCCAGTTCCACTATGACGGTCAAACCGGAAAACTGGACTATTACCTGACCTATGATGGCACCGCGCCCACCCGGATCGATCTTCATGGCCCCGCCCGGGCCGGCGAAAATGCGGCGCCCGTCCTGGCCTTTCCCCTTTCGGCATCCCCCGTCAGCGGCTCAGTGACCTTAACAAAAGCCCAGGCGGACAGCCTTCTGGCCGGGGCCCTTTATGTGGACATGCACAGCCCGGCCTATGCCGGGGGCGAGATCAGGGGCCAGATCAAGAAGCAATAACAGGCACCCAAAAGCGTCCTTGAAAGGGCCTGCGGGCTGGTCTAAACGGGCGGTCCCAAAGGGGTTTTCCCCCGGTTTTGGGGGATCGTCTAATGGTAGGACTGCAGACTCTGACTCTGCCTGTCTAGGTTCGAATCCTAGTCCCCCAGCCAATTTCAAATCGCACAGCTTGGATGTTTCTGGTCCCTGCCTATCGGGGACTGGCCAGCCTTCTCGCGGCGCGCGTTACGTATGCGAATGTCCTTCGGGCGCATTCCACCTTCAGTCCGTGCGGGCCGGAGAATGGCTCTCGAAATAGGCTTGTCCGATGGGTTGTGTGGAGTTGGCTATCTGCTTTGCGGCCGCAGGCGTGTGACCGGCAAAATAAGCGGCTCCGATTGGCGGGAGGGATTTCGCGGCGCGTGCTTTTGCGGCCGGTGACGGAGTTGGTTGCACCTTCGAAACGACGGGCGCCGCGGGTCCGCTGTTTTTGCGATCATCCTCCGTGGTGATGGCGGGCCGAGGATTGGGCAACACCGTATCCCGGTAGATCTTTAGCGGCGCGGCAGCCGCCCCCGTTTGCCGAGGAAGCACCTCGTTCGCAGCCTTGCCCTGATCCGAACCGCCGTCATAGGCGGGCCGGAGGTTCGCATCATCCAGGATCGCCGCTTGGCTCGCGAGTTGGACTGGCGCAACGGATGGCGCCTTGGGTTCAGACGGCGCCCAAAAATCGGATGTCAGAATTTGCGGCATGAAGATGGGAACAAAAAGCACGGCACCGGCGGCCAGCAAGGGAAGCGCGGCACCGAGTGCCCTGATGCGCTTGGGGCCGGGGCCCGCGTTCATTTCATCCGTAAGCGGATCGATCCGGTCCACCGGCGGCGGGTCTTCGCGATCGTTAACAGGTTCTTCGCCATCGCCGCCGAACAGCCGCCGCGCCTCCCGCTCACGCCAGGATTGGTCGCCGCCGGGCGGCAGGTACCAATTTTCGTCGGCCCATTGGTCGGCCAGCGCGGCAAAATCCCGCTCCAATCCGGCCGATGGCGAGTGGGTCTTTCCGGTCTTTTCGTGGGTCATCGCATGCCATCCCATCCCGTTTCTTCGCAAAGCGTACGAGGGATTTGAATAATAACTGCGCGTACCGATCCTGGTTCCAGTGCGGGCATAGCATATCGCGCGGCAACGCCTCACTCAATCCGCCGCCGCCTACATGTCCCAAAGCCGACCGGCCGGCGTGAAGACGCCGTATTTTGCGGGGCGCGCAAGAACAACCAGGATGCGCGGAGCCGGGAAAACGAATGCTGTTGCATGTTATATGCCAATTCCATTATTGGATTACAACATTATGGCCGGTTTGCGCCCCGCAGCGGCGGGCGCACAATTGTGCGACGACACTTCTCGGATGTAGAAAATTTTGCGCCCCGCCCCGGACGATCGCATATCCTGGAAACCCAAGCTGAGCGGCTCTGGTCCTCTGCACGACCGGATCGTTTCCGCTCTCGAACGCGATGTGCGGAGCGGCACGCTGAAAAACGGAACACGGCTTCCCGCGCAACGCCTGCTCGCCGATCATTTGGGCTTCAGCGTCGGCACCATCACCAAAGCTTATCTCGAAGCGGAACGGCGCGGGCTGGCGCGGGGCCAGGTCGGCCGGGGAACCTATGTGACAAGCCCTTTTGGCGAAGACCTGTCGCCGGAAAGCTATGAAGACCAGATCATCGATCTTTCGGTCAATGTCGTGCCCCATCACGCGGCGGTGCCCTATTTCGTCGATTACAAATCCTATGCCTTGCGCCAATGGGAAGCATTCCGCGCGCTGGCCTATGCCCCCGCCGCCGGACCGGAGAACCAGCGCCGCGCGGCGGCCACATGGCTCAAGCGGGTGGCGAATTACGATGCGGACTGGAAGCAGTTGATCCCGACCACCGGTGCCCAGCATGCGATTTTCCTGGTCTTCGAACTGCTCAGCAAGCCGGGAGACACCATCCTCTGCGAGGAAGCGACCTTCTATGGCATGAAGACCCTGGCGCAGTATCGCGGCTACAAGCTTCACGGGATTCGGATGGACTGCGAAGGCATCATTCCCGCCGAGCTTGAAACCGCCTGCCGGCAAACCAGGGCGAAGATCCTCTATCTGATGCCCACGGCGCAAAATCCCACAGGCCGCACCATGAGCAAGACCAGGCGCCAGGCGATCGCGAAGATCGCACAGCGCAACAAATTATGGCTGGTCGAGGACGACAATTACGCCATGTTCGGAAATCACGGCGAGGACGCCACCATTCCGATCTCGGCGTATCTGCCGGAGCGCAGCTTTTACATTGGCGGCATTTCGAAATCCTTGGCGCCGGGATTGCGCCTGGGTTTCCTGGTTTGCCCGCCGGGCCCGTCATTCGACTCCATCGTGCAGGCGATCCGGGCGACGGTCTATTCGCCGTCCGCCTTGGGCGGGCTTCTCTTCGCCCAATGGGTCGAAGACGGCTCGGCCTTCAAGATCGCAAAGTCCGTCACCGAGGAGATCGGCCGGCGCCTGGTTCTGGCGCGGACCATGCTGGGGCTGGACCAGAAGACGCCGACCTCGGCGCCGCATCTGTGGCTGTCCATGCCGGCGCGCGAAGCGGAACTGGTGGCGGGCCGGGCCTTGCGCGCGGGGCTGGTGATCACGCCGCCGGAGAGCCCGATCCTGCCGGGCGCCGGCATTTCCGGCATACGCTTGTGCCTGGGCACGGCCTCAAGCATCGAACAGTTGAAAGTCGGGTTGGAGCGCCTGAAAGGCGCGCTGTCGTCCAAGCCGTCGGATTGGGATTCTTTGATATAAGAAGCGCGCCCATCGCCGGGCGCCAGATGATTGAAGCAAGGAGCAGAACGATGCGTGAAGCCCTATTGCCTTTATTCCTGTCCACGCTTCTGGCGGTGCCGGCCAGCGCCCAGATTCAATCCGACCTGACCGATATCCCCGCCAAGGTGGTCAAGAACACCGCCGCCAACGATTACGAGCGGCGGGTGGTGATGATCCCGATGCGGGACGGCGTCAAGCTCTACACCGTGCTGGTCATTCCCAAAGGCGCGCATGACGCGCCCATGCTGCTTACCCGCACGCCTTACAATGCCGCCAAGCGTGCCCAGGCCGAGGACTCGCCCTATCGCGCCGTCACTTTGCCCAAAGGCGATCAGCTCTTCACCGATGACGGCTATATAAGAGTGTTTCAGGACACCCGCGGCAAATATGGATCTCAGGGCGACTTTGTGATGACCCGCCCGGTTCGCGGGCCTCTCAATCCCACCAAGACCGACGAAACTACCGATGCATGGGACACGATCGACTGGCTGGTCAAGAACATCAAGGAAAGCAATGGCCGGGTGGGCATGGTGGGCTCGTCCTATGAAGGTTTCACCGTGGTGATGGCGCTGCTGGATCCGCACCCGGCCTTGAAAGTCACCGCGCCCGAAAGCCCCATGATCGATGGCTGGATGGGCGACGATTGGTTCCACTATGGCGCCTATCGCCAGAACAATCTGGATTTCATCCCGGCCCAGACCAGCGCGCGCGGCGAAGGAAGCGACAATCCGCGGACAATCTACGACGATTATGAAAGCTTCTTGCGCGCCGGCTCCGTCGATGGCTGGGCCAGAAAGTATGGATTGGAGCAATATCCCTATTATCTGAGGACCCTGAAGCATCCGGCCTATGACGCGTTCTGGCAGGGCCAGGCGCTGGACAAGCTTCTGGTTCAGCATCCCTCCCAGGTTCCGACCATGTGGGAGCAAGGCCTGTTCGACCAGGAAGACATGTGGGGCGCCATACATTCCTTCCAGGCGCTGCGGAATGCCGGACATGGCGCCAACAATTTCCTGGTGATGGGACCCTGGCGCCACAGCGGCGCCAATTATGACGGCACGGTGCTGGGCGATCTCAAATTCGAAGGCGACACCGCCCTGCAATGGCGGCGCGATATCCTCAAGCCTTTCTTCGATCATTATCTGAAGGACAAGGCAGCGCCGGTAACACCCAAGGCGATGATCTATAATGTCGGCGCCAACCGTTGGGACCGCTTCGACGACTGGCCGCTCTCCTGTGAGGCCAATTGCTCAAATCCGCTCACGCCGTTGTTTCTGGGCGCCAATGGCGGATTGTCCTTCAACAAGCCGGCCGCCGGATCGGACAGCTATATATCCGATCCCGCCAAGCCCATTCCCTACATCCCGCGGCCGATCCGGTTTTCCGATACGCCCCGCTGGCAATCCTGGCTGACCACCGACCAGCGCCCCTACGAAAACCGTCCCGACGTTCTCACCTATGTCACCGATGCACTGACCTCGGAAGTCCGCATCAGCGGCATTCCCAGCGTCGACCTGTTTGCCGCCACCTCGGGGACCGACAGCGACTGGGTGGTGAAGCTGATCGATGTCTATCCCGACATGAACGCCGCACGCCAGGATATGTCGGGATACGAATTGCCCATCGCCATGGATATCTTCCGGGGCCGGTACCGGGAAAGCTTCGAGCACCCCTCCGCCATCCCGGCCAACACGGCGCAGCGCTATCATTTCACCTTGCCGCCGACCAACCATGTGTTCCTGCCGGGGCATCGCATCATGGTGCAGATTCAGTCGAGCTGGTTCCCCTTGTATGACCGCAATCCGCAGACCTATGTGGACAATATATTCCTGGCCAAGCCGCAGGATTATAAGGCCGCCACGCAATCGGTCTTCCATGGCGGCACTGAGGCCAGCGCCATTCTGTTGCCGGTCGTTTCCGCGAAATAGGGTGTCGGGCGAAGCGCGTCTTAAAACGCGGCGGCGAGAATTCGCTTCGCCAGCTTCAGGTGCGGCGCGTCCATCATCTGGCCGCCGACTTGAAGCGCGCCCGCATCCGGATTTTGATCGAACGCTTCCACGACCCGCTGTGCCCAGGCGATTTCGTCTTTGGACGGCGTGAAGGCGGCATGAATGGAGGCGATCTGCGCGGGATGGATCGCCAGCATGCCGGAAAAACCGTCGCGCCGGGCGCGCAGGGCATAATCCATCAAGCCCTGCTCGTCCTTCAGGCTGGGATAGACCGTCTCGATCGCCGCGACACCGGCCGCATGCGCCGCAAATAGAGCCAGCGACCGCACCATCTGATAAGGCGCCGTGAAACTGCCATCCGTTTCCCGCGCCGTGACCGCGCCGATGGCGGAGGGCAGGTCCTCCGCCCCCCAAGTCAGGCCACAAAGCCGGTCCGTGACGTTGCCATAGGTGCCCAGCGCGAAAATCGCCGCCGGTGTTTCGGTGGCGATGGGCAGGATGCGCGCGTGGCGGTCGCTTAACGCATCCAGGCGGCGGGCGAGCGCGGCAACTGAAGCGCCGCCTTCCGCCTTGGGCAGCATGATGCCGTCGGGACGGCCGGGCATCACCATGGCAAGATCGCGCTCCATCAGTGCCGGCGCCGGATTGACCCGGACAAAGACCAGCGCTGTGCGAGGCTCGCCGAGAAAATCCGCCACACTTTTGCGGGCGTCGTCCTTTTTCGCCGCGGTGACGGAATCTTCCAGATCCAGGATCAGCGCGTCCGCATCCAGGCCCCTCGCCTTTTTCATCCGGTCTGGCCGGTCGCCCGGCACAAAGAGCAGCGAACGCATTCTCATGCCCGTGACACCAAAGCGGTGCGCAGCGCTTCGCACACCATCTCGCCGCGCTGGTTGAAGGCGCGGTGGCGGAAGGTGACGATGCCCGCATTCGGCCGCGACTTGGAGCCACGCAAATCCACCACTTCGGTCTCCACCTTCAGCGTATCGCCGATAAAGACGGGTTTTGGCATGGTGACTTTGTCATAGCCCAGATTGGCGACCAGCGTTCCCAATGTGGTGTCGGCGACGGAAACACCCACCATCAGTGAAAAGGTGAAAAGCCCGTTGACCACGATGCGGCCAAATTCCGTCCCGGCGGCATATTGGGCATCCAGATGCAGCGGTTGGGGATTGTGCGTGAGGGTGGTGATCAGAAGATTGTCGGCTTCCGTCACCGTGCGGCTGAGATCGTGCGCGATATGGTCGCCGATCTTCCATTGCTCGAATGTGCGCCCGGCCATCAGCTTGCCTTTTCGATCCGCGCCAACAAGGCGCCTTCCTGAACTTGCGATCCCGCCGACACGGTCAATTCCACCACCATGCCGTCGAACGGTGCCGCCATCACATATTCCATCTTCATCGCTTCCAGCACCAGCAGGCGCTCGCCGCGCTGGACGGTCCTGCCTTTCGCGGCCGTGACCTGGATCACGGCCCCCGGCATGGGGGCCAGCACGGCACCGTCACCGGCGTCATCTTCGCCGGAGGACCGGGGCACCGGTGCCGAAAAGGCCCAGGCATCACCGGCCAGAAACAGAACCTGCTCGCCGCCGATCTCCCGCGCCGCGCCCGCCGGCGCCGGCTGCGTGAGATAGGTCTTGCCGTGAATCTCCACCGCGACTTGCGTGTCCGGGGCCGCGTTGCCGCGAAAGCCCCTCAGCGCCAGCCAGGGATCGCTATTGTCTGTCGGCAACAGCGCGGCCGCGGCCGCCGCCACGAATGGCGCATCGGGCTCGGGGGGCGGGACGATCTCGGCGGCATGCCGCTCGATGAAACCCGTGTCGATGCCACCGCGCACGAAATCCGGATGCAGGCTGGCACGGGCGAGGAATCCCGCATTGGTCTTGACCGGCCAGACTTCCACCGCCCGGCAAGCAGCCGCCAACTCCGCCACTGCAGCAGCGCGCGTCGCGCCGTGCACGATCAACTTGGCGATCATGGGATCGTAATAGGGCGTGACCGGATCGCCCTCTTCCACTGCGCTGTCGACCCGGATGCCCGGCGGCAATTGCAGATGCGCGAGGCGTCCGGTGGACGGCAGGAAGCCCGCCGACGGATTCTCGGCATAAAGCCGCGCTTCCATCGCCCAGCCGTCAATGGCCAATTGATCCTGCGTCTTGGGAAGCTTCTCGCCGGACGCCACCCGAAGCTGCCATTCCACCAGGTCCTGACCAGTGATCGCTTCAGTGACCGGATGCTCGACTTGCAGCCGCGTGTTCATTTCCATGAACCAGATCCGGTCGGCGCGAAGCCCGTCCGACGCATCGGCGATGAATTCGATCGTGCCCGCGCCCACATAGCCGACTGCCTTGGCCGCCTTCACCGCCGCGCCGGTGAGCACGGTGCGCGTGGCATCGTCCATGCCGGGCGCGGGCGCTTCTTCCACCACTTTCTGATGGCGGCGCTGCATCGAACAGTCGCGCTCGAACAGATGCACCATATTGCCGTGGCCGTCGCCGAAAATCTGGACTTCGATGTGGCGCGGCGCGGTGATGTATTTTTCGATCAGAACCCGGTCGTCGCCGAAAGACGACGCAGCCTCGCGCTTGCAGGATGCCAAAGCGTCCGCAAAGGCGTCCGCCGTATCAACCCGCCGCATCCCTTTGCCGCCGCCACCCGCCACGGCCTTGATCAGGACCGGATAACCGATGCGCCCGGCTTCGGTTTTCAAGCGCTCCGGCGTCTGGTCCTCGCCCAGATAGCCGGGCGTGACCGGCACGCCCGCATCCTGCATCAGTTTCTTGGCGGCATCCTTCAGGCCCATGGCGCGGATCGCGGCAGGCGGCGCGCCCACCCAGATCAATCCGGCGCGCGCCACCGCTTCGGCGAAATCGGCATTCTCCGACAAAAAGCCGTAGCCCGGATGGATCGCCTGGGCACCGGTTTTCTTCGCCGCCGCCAGGATTTTTCCGGCATCGAGATAGCTTTCCCGCGCGGGCGCCGGGCCGATGCATTCGGCCACATCCGCTTCGCGCACAAAGGGCATTGCGGCATCCGCGTCGGAATGAACCGCAATGGTGCGGATGCCCAGCTTTTTGGCGGTGCGGATGATGCGGCGGGCGATTTCACCCCGGTTGGCGATCAAGAGGCTTTGGAACATGGCATCACATGCGGAACAGGCCGAAACGGGGCGCGGCCGGAATCGGAGCGTTCAACGTCGCGGCGAAGGCGAGGCCCAGCACATCGCGAGTCTGCACCGGATCGATAATGCCGTCATCCCACATCCGCGCCGTGGCGTAATAAGGATTGCCTTCGTCTTCGTATTTCTGGCGCACCGGCGCTTTGAAGGCTTCGGCTTCTTCCTTGGTCCAGCGGTCCGCGTCGCGGTGCACCGTGGCCAGCACCGACGCCGCCTGCTCGCCGCCCATCACGCTGATGCGGCTGTTGGGCCAGGTGAACAGGAACCGGGGCGAATAGGCCCTGCCGCACATGCCGTAATTGCCCGCGCCGAAACTGCCGCCGATCAGGACGGTGATCTTGGGCACCGTCGCGGTGGCCACCGCCGTCACCAGCTTGGCGCCATCCTTGGCGATGCCGCCCGCTTCATATTTGCCGCCCACCATGAAGCCGGAGACATTCTGCAGGAACAGCAGCGGAATCCGGCGCTGGCAGGCCAGTTCGATGAAATGGGCGCCCTTGAGCGCGCTTTCAGAGAAGAGCACGCC
Organism: uncultured Alphaproteobacteria bacterium; assembly: GCA_937865685.1. Classification (GTDB taxonomy): domain Bacteria; phylum Pseudomonadota; class Alphaproteobacteria; order Micropepsales; family Micropepsaceae; genus Rhizomicrobium. Next base: position 10,339 of record CALMGU010000052.1, read on the forward strand.
GTTATTGGCCAGGATCGCCACAGGCATGCCCCAGATATGGGCAAAGCCGCAGACCAGGGTCGAGCCATACAGCGGCTTGAATTCATGCATGTCGGAGCCATCGACAATGCGGGCGATCACTTCGCGCACGTCATAAGGCGCGCGTACGTCGCGGGGAATGATTCCGTACAGGTCGGCGGCGTCGAATTTCGGCGGGCGAACCCTGCCCAGCGCAACATCGGCTTTGCGCGCCGCACCCAAAGTGCCCACGATCTGCCGCAAGATCAGCAATGCCTGTTCGTCATCCTCCGCGACATGATCCACCACGCCGGATTTGCGGCCATGGACTTCCGCGCCGCCCAGATCCTCAGCGGAAATCACTTCGCCCGTCGCCGCCTTCACCAAAGGCGGGCCGGCGAGAAAGATGGTGCCCTGCCCCCGCACGATGATGCTTTCATCCGACATGGCCGGGACATAGGCCCCGCCCGCCGTGCAGCTTCCCATCACGCAGGCGATCTGGGCGATCCCGTCCGCCGACATCCGGGCCTGGTTGAAGAAGATGCGGCCGAAATGATCGCGGTCGGGAAAGACTTCCGCCTGATGCGGCAGGTTGGCGCCGCCGCTGTCCACCAGATAAAGACAGGGCAGCCGGTTCTGCTGCGCGATCTCCTGCGCCCGCAGATGTTTCTTCACCGTCATGGGGAAATAGGCGCCGCCTTTCACCGTGGCGTCATTGGCCGCGATCATCACCTCGCGCCCCATCACCCGGCCGATGCCTGCGATGATGCCGGCACCGGGCGCCTCGCCGCCATAAAGCCCGTTCGCCGCCAGGGCACCGATTTCCAGGAAAGGCGAGCCGGGATCGAGCAGGCGGTTCACCCGCTCGCGGGGCAGAAGCTTGCCCCGCGCCGTATGTTTCTGGCGGGCGGATTCCGAACCGCCCAGCGCCGCCTTGGCGGTCTGTGCCCTCAAATCCTCGGCCAGCGCGCGATTATGCGCCGCGTTCGTCGTGAAAGCCTCGCTCTGGCGGTCGATCAGCGACGACAGGATTGTCATGTGCCGATCAGCTCCCGCCCGATCAGGAAGCGGCGGATTTCGTTGGTGCCCGCACCGATGTCGTAAAGCTTGGCATCGCGCAGGAAACGCTCCACCGGCCAATCCTTGGTATAGCCCGCCCCGCCCAGGGCCTGAATCGCTTCCAGCGATGTCTTCACCGCATTCTCCGACGCCAGCAGGATCGCGCCCGCCGCGTCGAAGCGTGTGGTCCGCCCCCGGTCGCAGGCCCGCGCCACGGCATAGACATAGGCGCGGGCGGAATTCAGCGCCACATACATGTCCGCGATCTTGGCCTGCATCAGCTGGAAATTGCCGATGGGCTGGCCGAACTGCTTGCGTTCGCGCACATAAGGCAGCACCACGTCCAGACAGGCCTGCATGATGCCCAGCGGTCCCGCAGACAGCACCACCCGTTCATAATCCAGACCGGACATCAGCACTTTGACGCCATTGCCTTCGCCGCCCATCACGGCCTCCGCGGGGACTTCGCAATCCTGGAACACCAGCTCTCCGGTATCGCTGCCCCGCATGCCCATCTTGTCCAGCTTCTGGGAGGTCGAGAAGCCTTTCATCTGCTTTTCGATCAGGAAGGCGGTGATGCCCTTGGGCCCCGCAATCATGTCGGTCTTGGCATAGACCACCAGCACATCGGCTTCCGGCGCATTGGTGATCCAGAATTTGGTGCCGTTCAGGACATAGCGGTCATTGCCCTTCTTCTCGGCCTTCAGCCGCATCGAAACCACATCCGAGCCTGACCCCGCTTCCGACATGGCGAGCGATCCCACATAGTCGCCGGAAATCAGCTTGGGCAGGTAGCGCGCTTTCTGTTCCGGGCTGCCCCAGCGGCGGATCTGGTTGATGCAGAGATTGGAATGGGCGCCATAACTCAGCCCTACCGACGCGGAGCCCCGCGAAACCTCTTCCATCGCCACGGCATGTTCGAGATAACCCATCCCCAGCCCGCCGAACTCTTCTTCCACGGTGATGCCGTGCAGGCCCAGCGCCCCCATCTTGGGCCACAAATGGCGGGGGAATTTGTTGGTAGCATCGACGTCCGCGGCGATGGGCGCGATCTCGTCGGAGGTAAACCGGCGCACCGTCTCGCGCATCATCTCGGCGGTTTCGCCAAGGCCGAAATCCAATTGTCCGCTCATGACTTCTCCTTCTCCACCGGGCGCGGCTTGCGATCCTCGTCGATGGCGACAAAGGTGAAGCAGGCTTCCGTCACCTTGGCGCAGCGGTCGCTGTCCCGGTCGCGCTGCCAGGCTTCCACGGCGATCTTCATCGACGAGCGGCCCACCGAAATCACCTTGGCATAGACCGAGACTTCGTCGCCCACATGCACGGGATGATGAAAGGCCACCGCATCCACCGCCACCGTCACGGCGCGGCCGGCGCTCCGCCGGGATGCGACATTACCCGCCGCCAAATCCATCATGCTCATCAGCCATCCGCCGAAAATATCGCCATAGAAATTGGCGTCGGCCGGCATCGCCGTCACGCGGATCGCCGGTTGCTGGTCGGGCGGCTTGGTCAATGGGCACCGTCGATGAAGATCAAGGCGGGACGCTCCATCAGGCGCTTGAGGCGCTGGATGAAGCTGGCCGCATCATAGCCGTCCACGATGCGATGGTCGAACGAAGACGACAGGTTCATCACCTTGCGCCGGGTCAGGAAGGCCCCCTCGATCACGGGCCGCTCGGTGAGCTTGTTGGGGCCGATGATTGCGACTTCGGGATGATTGATGATGGGCGTGGCGGCGATGCCGCCCATCGCGCCCAGGCTGGTCAGGGTGATGGTCGATCCGGAAAGCTCCTCGCGCGCGGCGCTGCCGTTCCGCGCCGCCTCGGTCACCCGAACAAGCTCGCGGGCGCAATCCCACAGATCGCGGGTCTCGGCATGGCGGACCACCGGCACCATCAGGCCGTTCGGGGTCTGAGTGGCGATGCCGACATGGATGGCGGCATAGCGCTTCAGGACCCCGGCACCTTCGTCATAATGGGCATTGATGCTGGGGAATTCGGGCAACAGCCGGACCATCGCCTGCATGAAGAATGGCAGGAGAGTCAGTTTGGGTTGGCCCTGCTTGCGGCCGGCATTGAGTTCGGCGCGCAGGCCTTCCAATTCGGTGAGATCGAATTCCTCGACATAGGCGAAGTGCGGAATCTGCCGCTTGGATTGCGCCATCCGGTCCGCGATCTTGCGGCGCATCCCAACCAGCTTGATCTCTTCGATGGCGTCGCGGGGCGCGGCACCGCGAGACGGCGTCCCGCCGCCGCTGCGCTGCCGCTCCAGATCTTCCACCAGGATGCGTCCCCTGGGGCCGGTGCCCCGCACATCTTCCAGCCGGATGCCCCATTCGCGAGCCCGCCGCCGGGTGGCCGGTGAAGCGGTGGGATCGGGATTGACGGGGGCGGCAGGCGGCGCAAGCGGGGTCTCCGCCGCGCGGGCATTCTGCGCCACATCCTGTTCCGCCTTGGCTTGTTCCGGCTCGGCCTGGCGCGCTTCGGCCGGCGCTTCGCCCGCCACATCCAGTTCCACCAGCACCGCGCCCACCGGCGCCATGCTGCCCACATCGCCATGGATCGCCGTCACCGTGCCTTCGACCGGCGAGGTCATGTCCACCGTGGCCTTGTCGGTCATCACGTCCAGCAGCGGGCCGTCTTCGGCGATGTGATCGCCCGGCTTCACATGCCAGGCGGTGATTTCCGCTTCGGCCACGCCTTCGCCGATATCGGGGAGACGGAACAGGTAGCGGCCCATCCTAATCCTCCATCGCCTGTTTCAGCGCCTTCGCCACCCGCGCCGGTCCCGGAAAATAATCCCATTCAAAGGCGTGCGGATAGGGCGTGTCCCAGCCGGTGACGCGGCGGATGGGGCTTTTGAGATGGAAGAAACAGCGTTCCTGCACGAGCGCCGACAGTTCCGAGCCGAAGCCGGCAAAGCGCGAGGCTTCATGCACGATCACGCAACGCCCGGTCTTGGTCACCGATGCCACAATGGCTTCGACATCCAGGGGGACGATGGAGCGCAGATCGATCAGTTCGGCATCGATGCCGGATTCCTCGATGGCCGCGTTTGCGACATGCACCATGGTGCCATAGGCCAGAACCGTGACGGCGCGGCCTTCGCGCACCGTCGCCGCCTTGCCCAGCGGCACCACATAATGACCTTCCGGCACGTCGGAGAGCGGATGGCTGGCCCAGGTCTTCACCTGACGGTCGTGATGGCCGTCGAAAGGGCCATTATAGATGCGCTTGGGCTCCAGGAAGATCACCGGATCGTTGCTTTCGATGGCCGCGATCAGCAGCCCCTTGGCATCATACGGATTGGACGGGATCACGGTGCAAAGCCCGGTGACGTGCGCGAAAAGGGCTTCCGGGCTCTGGCTATGGGTCTGGCCGCCGAAAATGCCGCCGCCATAGGGCGCGCGCACGGTGATGGGCGCCCAGAATTCGCCGCCGGAGCGATAGCGCAGCCGCGCCGCTTCGGACACCAGCTGATCGAAGGCGGGCAGGATGTAATCGGCGAACTGAATTTCCGCCACGGGGCGAAGGCCATAAGCGCCCATGCCGATGGCGGTGGCGATGATGCCGCCTTCCGAAATCGGCGTGTCGAAGCAGCGCTTCTCGCCATGCTTTCTCTGCAAGCCTTCGGTGACGCGGAAGACGCCGCCGAAATAGCCCACATCCTCGCCGAAGATCAGCACATCGGGATCCTGGCTCAGTTTCACGTCGAGCGCGGAGTTGAGCGCTTGGATCATGGACATGGTGGCCATGGTCAGACTCCCAGTTCGCCGCGCTGTTCGCGCACGCGCCAGTCGGGCGATTCGAACACGCCTTCGAACATTTCGGAGACGGGCGGCTTGGACTTGCCCAAAGTGCCCACGGCCTCGCCCGTCTTGGCGGCGCTGCGCACCGTTTCGGTCAGTTCCGCTTCGCATTGGACATGCCGCGCTTCGTCCCATTCGCCCAGGCTGGAAAGATGCGCCTTCAATCGCTGGATGGGATCGCCCAGCGGCCAGTTCAGCGCCTCTTCCGCGGGCCGATAGCGCGTGGGATCGTCGCTGGTGGAATGAGCCGCCACGCGATAGGTGAAGAATTCGATCAGGGTGGCGCCCAGATTGGCGCGGGCACGGGCCACGGCCCATTCCGTCGCCGCCCACACCGCCAGGAAATCATTGCCGTCGACGCGAAGGCCCGGCAGGCCATAACCGGCCGCCTTGGCGGCGAAAGTGGCTTCGTCCGCGCCCGCGATGCCCGCATAGGACGAGATCGCCCATTGATTGTTGGTGACGCAGAGAATGACGGGCGCGTGATAGACCGACGCGAAGGTCAGCGCTTCATGGAAGTCGCCCTCCGCGGTCGAGCCTTCGCCGATATAGGCCAGCGCCAAACTGTCGTCTTTCCTATAAGCGCTGGCCATCGCCCAGCCCACTGCGTGACCGAACCGGCTGCCGAGATTTCCGGACAGCGAATAAAAGCCGTAATCGCGCGCCGAATAGAGAATGGGCAGCTGGCGGCCCTTGAGCGGATCTTTTTCGTTGGAGAAAATCTGGTTGACCAGATCGGTGAGCGGATAGCCCCGCGCCGTCAGCCAGGAGAGCACGCGGTAGGTGGGAAAGCACATGTCGCGCGGCCCCAACACCATGGATTGCGCCGCGCCGATGGCTTCCTCGCCGGTGGATTTCATGAAGAAGCTGGTCTTGCCCTGGCGATGGGAGCGGAACATCCGGTCTTCGAAGGTCCGGGTCAGCATCATGGCGCGCAGGCCATGGCGCAGCTGGTCGGGCGTGATATCCGGCACCCAGGGACCAACCGCGTGGCCCTGATCGTCCAGCACCCGGATCACGCCATGGGCGGTCTGGCGGAAAATTTCGGAGGACGCGCCCGCATCAGGGTCCGGGCGGGGGACCGCGCCGGGGGGCGGAATGACCAGATGGCTGAAATCCGGCTGGTCGCCGGGACGCGCGGACGGTTCGGGAATATGAAGATCGAAAGGACACACGGCCGGAGCCCCCAAAAGCGTTTGGTGTCTAAACGAACGACGCCAAATAGGGTGTCACGGCTGGCTGGGATTAAAATTGCTATTTTTGCTGCTTATGGCTCTGGTTTAGAATATCATTCTCCAAGATCAATGAATCTTAGGATGACATTCCATGGATGATATCGATCTAAAAATTCTGCGGAATCTCCAGGATTCGCCGGGCATCTCGATGGTGGAACTGGCGCTGGCGGTCGGCCTCTCCCATACGCCCTGTTGGCGGCGGGTGAAGCGGCTGGAAGAAATCGGCGCCATTCGCGAGCGCGCCGTGATCCTCAACCCCGACGTGATGGGCCTTAGCGTCACCGTGCTGGCCAATGTCCGCCTGAAAGCCCATGACGAAGACACGCTCAACGCGTTCGAGCAGGCGGCGCGGGAACGGCCGGAAATCGTGGAATGTTTCAGCATGGGCGGCGAAAGCGACTATGCCGTGCGCATGGTGGTGGCCAGCATCGATGCCTATGAGCATCTTTTGAAGAAGGTGCTGCTGCATTTTCCCGGCGTGGCGGAGGTCCATTCCCATTTCGCCTTGAAATGCGTCAAGAACACGACCCGTCTGCCGATCTGACATGGAAGCAGGTCCACGACTGGGATTAAGCTGAAGCCTAGCGAGGTACGCATGCTCCTGAACGAAACCCAGCAAGCCATTCAAGGTTCCGTCCGCGCCTTCGCGCAGGAACGCATTCGCCCCAAGGCGCGCGATTTCGAGAAAGCGGGCGGCTATCCCAGGGAGTTGTTCGAGGAATTGGCGGCGCTGGGCCTGATGGGCATGGTGGTGCCGGAGGAGATGGGCGGCACAGGCGCCGACACCGTCTCTTATGCGGTGTCCTTGATCGAACTGGCGGCGGCGGACGGCCCGCTCTCCACCATCGTCAGTGTACAGAATAGTCTGGTCGCCTCCGGCCTGGTGAGGAGCGGCAGCCCGGCCCAGCGCGAGCGCTTCCTGCCCGGCCTGGTATCGGGCAAGATCATCGGCGCTTTCGCGCTGACCGAAGCCGATGCCGGATCGGATGCCGGCGCGATCCGGAGCCGCGCCACCCGCCAGGGCAATGGCTATGTGCTGAACGGCACCAAGCAATTCATCTCCTCGGGCAAGACCGCGAGCCTCACCCTCGCCTTCGCGGTGACAGATCCCGACAAGGGCAAACGCGGCATCAGCGCCTTTCTCATTCCCACCGACCGGCCCGGCTATCATGTGGACAAGGTGGAACATAAGCTGGGCCAGGCCGCGTCCGACACCTGCGCGCTTCGTTTCGACAATCTGGCGCTGGAAGGCGATCTGCGTCTGGGCGAGGAAGGCCAGGGCTATGCCATCGCGCTGGCCAATCTGGAAGCGGGCCGCATCGGGGTGGGCGCGCAGAGCGTCGGCATGGCGCGCGCCGCGCTGGAGACTGCGATCCAATATGCCCGCGAGCGAAAGAGCTTCGGCAAATATATCATTGAGCATCAGGCCGTGGGCTTCCGGCTGGCGGACCTGTCGGCGCGGCTGAAAGCGGCGGAGCAATTGGTGCTGCATGCGGCGGCCCGGAAGGACGCGGGCCTGCCCGCGCTCACCGAAGCCTCGATGGCCAAGCTGGTGGCCTCGGAAACCGCTGAAACCGTCTGCTCCGGCGCGATCCAGACCTTGGGCGGCTATGGCTATCTGGAGGAATTCGGCCTGGCCAAAATCTACCGCGATGTGCGGGTGTGCCAGATCTATGAAGGCACGTCCGACATCCAGCGGATGGTGATCGCCCGCGCATTGGAAAAAGGTGACGCATGAGCGATCCTGTCGTCATCACCGGCCTTGCCCGCACTCCGATGGGCGGATTGCAAGGCGTGTTCGCGGATGTGACGGCACACGCGCTGGGCGCCGCCGCGATCCGTGAAGCCGTTGCCCGCGCCGGCGCACCCAACATCGACCAGACCATCATGGGCTGTGTATTGGGCGCGGGCCAGGGACAGGCACCTGCGCGCCAGGCTTCCAAAGGCGCTGGCCTTGGCGACGATGTGCCCGCCACCACCATCAACAAAATGTGCGGTTCGGGCATGCAGGCCGCCATCCTGGCGCATGACATGCTGAAAGCGGAAAGCGCGGACTGCATCGTGGCGGGCGGAATGGAGAGCATGACCAATGCGCCCTATCTCCTGGCGCGGCACCGCAAAGGCGCCCGCTTCGGCCATGACGCGGCATTGGATTCCATGCTGCTGGACGGGTTGGAAGACGCCTACGACAAAGGCAAACCGATGGGCGCCTTCGCAGAGGATACGGCGCGCACCTATCAAATCGGCCGCGCCGAGCAGGATGAATATGCCTTGCGCTCATTGGAGCGCGCCAAGGCAGCGCAAGTGTCCGGCGCGTTCGATGCCGAGATCGTGCCGGTGACGGCGGGCAAAGAGATCATTCGCATCGACGAACAGCCCGGCCGCGCCAAACCGGAAAAAATCCCCTCGCTCAAACCCGCCTTCGCGCCCGACGGCAGCATCACCGCCGCGTCTTCCGCCTCCATCTCCGATGGCGCAGCGGCGCTGGTTCTCACCCGCGAGAGCCGGGCGAAGACGCCGCCACTCGCCCGCATCATCGGCCATGCTAGCCACGCCCAGGCCCCTGCCCTCTTCACCACCGCGCCGGTGTTCGCCGTGCGCAAGCTGCTGAACCGGATCGGCTGGCGGGCGAGCGATGTGGATCTGTTCGAAATCAATGAAGCCTTCGCCGTGGTGGCGCTGGTGGCGATGCGAGAGCTCGATATTGCTCCGGATCGCATCAATGTGCATGGGGGCGCTTGCGCACTGGGCCATCCCATCGGCGCATCGGGTGCGCGCATTCTCGCCACCTTGATCTCGGCGCTCAAAGCAAAAGGGTTGAAACGCGGCGTGGCCAGCCTCTGCATTGGCGGCGGCGAAGCCACGGCGATGGCCGTCGAAATCCCCCGCTAAGGTCAGAGATTCAGCAGCGCCGGATCGCCGCCCTGGGCCGCGATATTCACGCTGACGGCGCGTTCCAGGGCATAGCGGCTGAGCGCATGCGGACCGCCTGCCTTGGGACCGGTGCCGGACAGGCCCTCGCCGCCGAAAGGCTGCACCCCCACCACCGCACCGATGATCGAGCGATTGACATAGATATTGCCCGCCGGAACCAGTGCCCGAACCCGCGTGACAAAGCTCGCCAACCGCGAATGAATGCCCAATGTCAGGCCATAGCCTTTTTCGGCCAGGGCGCGCCCCGCCTGCTCCAACTCATCACTCTTGTAGCGCACCACATGCAAGATGGGTCCGAAGACTTCCCGGCCGGGAAGCTGCGCCAGCGCGATTTCCGCCATCACCGGCCCGAACAGAAGCGGTCCAGCGATGACCGGCTTCACCTCTTTGAGAATCTTCGCCGTGGTTTTCAAATGAACAAGATGCTTGTCCAGCGCCGCGCGTGCGTCCGCATCGATCACCGGCCCGATATCGGTGGCGAACTCCGACGGATCGCCCACGGCCAGAATATCCATCGCGCCCTTCAGGCCTTCGATCATCGCGTCCGCCGTTTCCTCCGGCAGGAACAACAGCCTGAGTGCCGAGCAGCGCTGCCCGGCGGAGCCGAAGGCCGACAGGATCACATCGTCGATCACCTGCTCGCGCTGGGCCGTGGTGTCCACGAACATGGCGTTGAGGCCGCCGGTTTCCGCGATCAGGGGAAGCAGTGCCCCATTGCGTGCCGCCAGAACCTTATTGATGGCGCGCGCGGTGTCGGTGCCGCCGGTAAAGGCGATCCCGGCCAGTTTGGGATGCGCTGAGAGCGCCGCGCCCACGGTCTCACCCCGTCCCGGCACCAGATGCAGCACATCGGGCGGCAGTCCTGCGCCCAGGAACAAGCGCACGGCTTCGGCGGCGATCAGCGGAGTTTGTTCGGCGGGCTTGGCCAGCACCGTGTTTCCGGCGGCCAGCGCCGCCGCAATCTGGCCCGTGAAGATCGCCAGGGGAAAATTCCAGGGCGAGATGCAAACGAAAACGCCGCGCCCATGCAGTTCCAGCGCGTTGGTTTCGCCGGCCGGTCCCTTCAAGGTTACGGGCGCGCCAAAATCGCGCTCCGCCAGCAAGGCATAATAGCGGCAGAAATCGGCGGCTTCCCGCACTTCGCCGATGGCATCGGACCAGGTCTTGCCCGCTTCGCGCACGGCCAGCGCGATCAGGCGGCCGCGATGAACTTCCAGAGCATCGGCCATGGCGCGCAAAATCTCAGCCCGCGCCACCCCGCCCCGCGCATCCCAGTCCGGCTGTGCATGGGCGGCGGCAGCGAAGGCCGCTTCGATCTGCGCCTTGCCGGCTTCGGCGCTCTGCCCGATCTCGGAAAGGTCCAAGGGATTGCGCACGGCCTCAGGTGATCCTTCGGTCGTGGACGCGCCATTGATGACCGGGCGTCCGTCGCCATGCGGCAACGCGGCCAGACCGCCGCGCAACTCCTTGCGGACGGATTCGATGGAAAGATCGAGCCCCTCGCTGTTGCGGCGGTCGCCATACATGTCGCGCGGCAAGGGAATCCGCGGATGCGGGCCGGGCTGCGCCTCCACCAGCGCGATGGGATCGACCGCCACCGTTTCCGGCGGTGTTTCATCATCCAGAAGCAGGTGCACGAAGCTGGTGTTGGCGCCGTTTTCCAGCAGCCGCCGTACCAGATAGGGCAGCAAATCTTCATGCGCCCCGACCGGCGCATAGGTACGCAGCGACAAAGCTCCGAATTGTTCCGCCGCCGCGTCGTACAGCACTTCGCCCATGCCATGCAGGCGCTGATGTTCGATCCTGACATCGCCCGCCATGGCGCGCACCGCCGCCAAAGTGTGAGCATTGTGGGTCGCGAATTGGCCATAGAGATGCGGCGCCGCGTCGATCAACGCCCTGGCGCAAACAAGATAGGACAGATCCGTGGCCGGTTTGGTGGTGAAGACGGGATAGCCCGGCCGCCCGCCCACCTGTGCCCGCTTGATCTCACTGTCCCAATAAGCGCCCTTGACCAGACGCACCATCAAGCGGCGGCCGGTTTCCCGCGCCAACGCCGCCAGCTGGGCGATCACATCGGGCGCACGCTTCTGATAAGCCTGCACGGCAAGGCCCAGGCCGCGCCACGATCCCAAACTGTCTTCCCGCGCCAACCGGTCCAACAGTTTCAGCGACAGCACCAGCCGGTCAGCCTCTTCGGCATCGAGGGCGAAATTGATGTCGGCCTTGGCCGCCAGCCCTGCGAGGCGCAGCAGGCGCGGATAGAGTTCGTCCCAGACCCGCTGCTCCTGGGTTGCTTCATAACGGGGCGACAAAGCCGACAGCTTCACGGAAATGCCATGGCCTTTTTCCGGCCCGTCATTTTCCGTTTTGGCCTTGCCGATGGCCGCGATGGCGTCGGCATACGCCTGCTCGTACCGATCGGCATCGGCTTCCGTGCGCGCGCCTTCGCCCAGCATGTCGAACGAACACAACAGCTTTTCGCGATCCGCCCGCGCCAGCGCCGCCTCGATGGTGCGGCCCAGCACGAATTGCTCGCCCATGATGCGGATGGCCTGGGCCACGGCGGTGCGGACGATGGGCTCTCCCACCCGAAGCGCCAGCCGCCGGATCACGCCGGGGCCGTCGACGGTGTCTTCGATATCGACCCAGCGGCCGGTCAGCATCAATCCCCAGGTCGAGGCATTCACGAACAGATTGTCGGATTGGCCCAGATGCGCGGCCCAGTCGGCGGCGGCGATCTTCTCGGCGATCAACCGGTCGCGGGTCGCCGTGTCGGGCGTGCGCAGCAACGCCTCCGCCAGACCCATCAGTGCCAGGCCTTCCTGGGTGTTGAGGGAAAATTCCGCCAGAAAACTTTCCACCAGACCCTGGCGGCGTGTGATCTCGCGGGCCCGGCGGACCAGGCCCGCCGCGGTATTCTTCACCGATGCGCGCAAGGCAGGCGGCAAAGGCTGGGCCGCCAGCAATGCCGCGACGGCCTCGCGCTCGTCGCGATACTTTCCGGCGTCCAGAAGATTCCAAGCCGCGGACATGGGCGCATTTATACCCGAACATGCCGCAATGGGACGGGTCAGATTCACGCCAGGACGGCCTTGAACTGATCGCCGATCCAGTCAGCCTGCGCATCCGTCAAGATCAGCGGCGGCGCAATGCGGATGGTATGGTCGTGGGTTTCCTTGGCCAGCAGCCCCCGTGCCTGCAGGGCTTCGCAGATCGGCCGCGCGCCGCCTGCTTCAGCGTCCAGCTCGACCGCCAGCATCAGGCCCTGCCCGCGCACTTCCTTCACCAGGTTGGAGCGGATCGCTTCCAGATTCTGTTTCAGCCGCGCGCCAACCCGTGCCGCGTTTTCGATCATGCCTTCCTCGACCAGCACTTTCAGCGCCATCCGCGCCACCGCGCAGGCGAGCGGATTGCCGCCAAAGGTCGAGCCATGCTCGCCCGGATGCAGCACGCTCATCGCTTCATTGTTCGAAAGCACCGCCGAAACCGGATAGAAGCCGCCCGCCAGCGCCTTGCCGATGATGGTGAGATCCGCTTCGACGCCGTCATGCTCTTCGGCCAGAAGCTTGCCGGTGCGGCCAAGTCCGGTCTGAATTTCATCCAGAATGAACAACACATTGTTGCGGGTGCAAAGCTCGCGCGCTTTCCTCAGATATCCGGGCGGGGGAATGATCACGCCGGCTTCGCCCTGGATCGGCTCGACCAGAAAGGCCACCGTGTTGGGCGTGATGGCCGCTTCCAGCGCGGCGCTGTCGCCGAACGGCACTATCTTGAAACCGGCGGAGAACGGCCCGAAGCCTTCGCGCGAACCCGGATCGCTGGAAAAGCCCACAATGGTGATGGTGCGGCCATGGAAATTGTTGGCGCAGACAATGATCTCAGCCTGGCCCGCCGGCACGCCCTTGACCGCATAGCCCCACTTGCGGGCCAGCTTGAGGGCGCTTTCCACCGCTTCGGCGCCAGAATTCATCGGCAGCACCTTGTGCGCACGGGTGAGCGCGCAAACTTCTTCATAGAACAGCGCCAACTGGTCGTTGCGGAACGCCCGCGACGTCAGAGTGAGGCGCGAGGCCTGCTCGGTCAGCGCGGCCAGGATACGGGGATGGCAATGACCCTGATTGACGGCGGAATAGGCGGACAGACAATCCATATAGCGCCGCCCGTCCACGTCCCAGACATAAACGCCTTCTCCGCGCCTGAGCACCACGTCCAGCGGCTTGTAATTCATCGCGCCGAATTCATTTTCCCGGGCGATGAAGTCCTCGGCGCTTTGCAGAGTCTGGGGCGCGAAGTGGTTCATGATCTCCTCATTCCGCCGCGCGCATCGCGGCCTGGGTTTCGCTCTTGCGATCCAGGCGCAAGGTCATGCAATAGGCGCCGCCGCCCGAAAGGATGAACGGCGACAGATCGACTTCCGCCAGGCTGTAGCCCAGCGCGCGCAGCTTGGCGCGCAAAGAGGCCGGCGCCTTCGCCATCACGATGTGGGTCCCGATATTGACGGCGTTGACGCAGAAGGCAGCCGCTTCTTCATCCGTCGCTTCGATCCGGTCCTTCTTGCGGATATGGGTGCGGATGATCGCCTGGCTCTGCGGCGTGAAAGCGGGCGGATAATAAAGAACCTTGCCTCCCGCCAAGGGGCAGAAACACGTGTCCAGATGATAGAAGCGGTCGGTGGCCAGTTCGAGACCCACCACCTGCTGGCCGAACACGGACTCGATCACGGGAAGCGAATTGGCGGTGGAACGCTGGCCGTAACCCGCCCAGAAAAATCCACGGTCCTTATCCCAGATGCAATCGCCCGCGCCTTCCTGCAGCACCTTGTTCGGCAATTCGATTACGTCGTTGAGCAATCCCCGCGCCTTCAGCGCCAGGAAGGCGTCGCGAAACACCGCCTCTTCACCCTGGCGTTCGGGATGACGGAAACGCGCCACCAGCGCGCGGCCATCCAGCACGATGGCGGCATTGGCGGGGAAAACCAGGTCGGGCAGGTCTTCGACCGCGCCGACGATCTCGACTTGCGCGCCTGCTTTTTCCAGTTCGCTGCGAAGAGCGGACGCGCTCTTTGCGGCGGCGGCGGTCAAGGCGGCGGGATCGGCTTTCCACGCATCCGGCCGCATCCAGGGATTGATCTGATAGGTCACCCCGAAATGACGGGCATCGGTCATCAAAAACAGTGGCTTGTCGGTCATCGCGGGGTCCCCAGATTCGCCTTGCAATTCCATCCCGGTCCACGGCTAGCGGAAAGCCAGCAATCTGATAGAATTCGCCAATAATTTAGCATTTCGTCAAATAATGGTGACGATATGACAGACGAGGTCGACCGCAAGCTTTTGGCCCTGCTCCGTGCCAATGCCCGCGAGCCCGCGGCAGCCTTGGCGAAAAAGCTGAAAATCTCGCGCGGGACGGTGCAGAACCGCATTGCCCGGATGCTGGCCACCGGCGCCATCAGCGGCTTCACGGTGCGCACCGCGCCGGAACTGGAAACTGGCCGCGTGCGGGCGGTGATGTCCATCGCCATCCAGGGCGAGCAATCCGGAAAAGTGATCAAGGCCCTGAACGGGTTCCCGCAGGTGGAACGCATCTACACCACCAACGGGCGTTGGGATCTGGTCGCGGAGATCAACACCGCGACCCTGGCGGATTTCAGCGCGGCGCTGGATCAGATTCGCTTGATCGAAGGAATCGCCGCGACGGAAACGTCACTTCTGCTGGCCAGCGCAAAATAAACACAACGTGGCCTATTAGGCGCGGCATGTCCTGCGGTTAACGCTGTCACGCAATGACCGCGGGTTTGTTCGTCCTGCCCCAAGGCGTAAGATGCGCCGCATGGAGACAAGGTCATGACCGCCAGCCTTGCAGCACGCCCGTCCGGCACCGCGCCCGACTGGACCATTCCGCAAGCCTGGAACAGTTATTCCGCTGAAGAGCATGCGGTCTGGGATACGCTTTATGCGCGCCAGATCGCATTGCTGAAGGAGCGCGCCAGCGCGCCATTCCTGCGCGGGCTGGACACGCTGCGCATGTCCCGGTCCGGAATTCCGGATTTCGAGGAATTGTCCGAACGGCTTCACAAATTGACCGGCTGGCGGGTGGTGGCGGTTCCGGGCCTGGTTCCCGATGATGTGTTTTTCGATCATCTCGCCAACCGGCGCTTTGTCGCCGGACGCTTCATCCGCAAGCCGGATCAGCTCGATTACCTGGAAGAGCCTGATGTGTTTCATGACCTGTTCGGGCATGTGCCGCTGCTCACCGATCCTGTCTTCGCCGATTACATGCAGGCCTATGGGCTTGGTGGGCTTCGCGCGATCACCTTCCATTCCCTGCAGAAGCTGGCGCGGCTTTACTGGTACACGGTGGAATTCGGGCTGATCCGCGAGCAAGGGAATTTGCGTCTTTACGGCGCCGGCATCGTCTCCAGCTTCGGCGAATCCGTGTTCGCGCTGGAAAGCGGTTCGCCTAACCGGATTGCGTTCGATCTGGAACGGGTGATGCGGACGCGCTACCGCATCGACGACTATCAGCAGAGCTATTTCGTGATCGACAGTTTCCAGGAATTGCTGCACCAGACCGCCGACGCGGATTTCGCACCTTTGTATGACCGGCTGGAGCATCTGGGCGACATCACGCCCGATGCGATCATCGCGTCGGACCAGGTTCTGCATCGCGGGCTGCAAGATCGCAATTATTCCGGGACCAAAGGTTGAGACGGCGGACCGTGCGACGCTTCCGCCGCAGGCCGGCCGCGCTGGCCTTCATTTTGTCTTTGGCGATTCCGGCGGCCTCCGCCCACGCGGCCGATCCTTCCGGCACCCTCACCACGGTGTTCGAGAATGATCTTTTCTACCGCACCGACCGCGACTACACCAACGGCATAGAGTTCAATTGGAGTCCGGCGGGACGCGCATCGGAGCTGCTCCCCGAATTCCTCGCGAACATGCCCCCCGGACTGTTCCCGCGCGACACCACGCGGGTGAATTATAGCCTGGGCCAATTGATGTTCACGCCGGAAGATACCGCCGCTTATGATCCGCCCCTGACGCAGCGGCCTTATGCCGGATACCTCTATGGCGCGCTGGCGCTCACATCGACCGGTCCCGGCACGGAAGAGCAGTTGCGCATTCAGTTGGGCGCTGTTGGGCCGGCATCCCTGGCGGCCGACAGCCAGGATCTGATCCACCGGCTGCGCGGCTTCGCTCTTCCCCAAGGCTGGCACACCCAATTGCGCGACGAGCCCGGCCTGGTGGTGTCGTATCAGGCGACGCAAGAGGCTGTGTCCTTGGCGCTGCCGGGGGATTTCGCGTTCGACATCAAAGCCAATGCGGGCGGCGCGATGGGCAATGTCTTCGATTATGCCAGCGCGGGCGCGGTGGCGCGGATCGGCATCAATATGCCGGACGACAGCGCCCCGCCCCAGATCGAACCGGGCCGCCCCTCCTCTTATTATTACGATTCCAAGCCGGACCTGGGCGCTTATGTCTTTGCCGGCATCCAGGGCCGGGCAGTCGCCCGCAATCTCTTTCTCGACGGCAACAGCTTTCAAGACAGCCGCAGCGTGGAGAAAGAGAATTTCGTGGGCGAAGTTTCCTTCGGGGGAGCACTGGACTTCGAACGCTTCCGCCTCGCCTTTGTTCACGTCATCCGGTCCCGGGAATACAAGACCCAACCGGGCTTCGACCAATTCGGCACCCTCAGCCTGGCGGTCAATTTCTAATCGGCCCGGCGCGATATAAGCTTCCGGCCTGCCCGCCGATGGAGTCGCGCATGCCCCGGATCGTCTGTGTGATCGCTGCATGGTTGTTTCTGCTGACACCCAGCGCCATTGCCGCCGACAGTGCAGGACAGAAAATGCAGCTGCCCGCCAAGGAACGGAATGTGGACGTCACATTCTTCCGCGCGCCGGGCGATGCGCCCCGCCCCTCGGTCTTGCTGCTTCACGGCGCTAACGGCTTTGACTCCCAGATCGCCAATTACAACCGCTATGCCGCGGCTTTGGCGAATGGCGGTCTCGACGCCTATCTGGTCTTCTATTACAGCCCCGGCGATTGGCAGCGCCTGACGCGGGGAGACGATATTTTTGCAAAGCGCTTCACGGCCTGGACCAGGCAAGTGAGCGACCTTGCCGCCGATATCCGCAAACGCCCCGACGCCAACGGCAAGATCGGCCTGGTCGGCTTTTCCAATGGCGGCACTTTGTCAGGCGGCACGGGCGCGCTCGACCCCAGCATCACCGCCGCCGTGATCTATTACGGCGCCGTCCCCTTCCCGCTGGAAACGCCGGTCGAACATTTGCCGCCGCTGCTGATCCTGCATGGTGATGCCGACGCGATCATTCCGATCGACCAGGGACGAAGGCTGGCCGACCTGGCCAAATCGCTGAACGGCAAGCCGGAACTGGTGATCTATCCCGGCGAAAAGCACGGCTTTGGTTCGCGGATCGACAGCGCCAATGGCGCGGACGCGCTCGCCCGCGCCATCGCCTTTCTCAAACGCGAACTTCAGTGATCAGCTGCCGGATTTGACCCCAGCCTTGGGCGGCGGGCGGCGAATGCCGTTCACGGGCGGGTTGGGATATTTGATTCCCAGCTGATCCAGATAGGTGTCGTATTTGGTGGAGTCGAAATAATACGGCTCCATCAGCGGCCGCATCTTGTCCATCAGATCGTCGTTGAGATGGATGGCGGGCACGTCGGAAGCCGTCAGCATCGGATCGTAATGATCGTATTTCTGCTGGTCGGTGTCGAAATACTGCTTGGCCTGAACCAGCAGATCCGGCGACGTCATCATGTCCAGCACCGTCATCGCCACCGCCTTGGCGCCGGCCACCGTGCCTTTGTGCGCAATCGGCGTCGCCATCGCCATGGCCGAGGTGACGTTGTGACCGATCATATTGGGAATATTGGCCGGGTAGCGGATGGTGATGGTCGGCACCGTCCACATGATGTCGCCGATATCGTCGGAGCCGCCGCCGGTGGGCATGCGTTCCTCGTCCAGCGGCCATTTCTTGAGCGGTACGACCTTGTCCCGGAGCGGCTCGACTTTGCGGTTTTGCGTTTCCTGGACCAGCTTGGCGAAAGCCTGGTCGTCCGCGCTCCATTTGGGCATGCCGACCATTTCGATATTGGCCTGGGCCGCTTCCGCCATGGGCTTGTTGCCGAAATTGGGCGCCGCGGTGCCCAGCACCTTGTGCTCGACCGTTGTGTCGGTCGCCATGGCCGCGGCATCGGCGATCTTGTTGCCGATGGCCCACAATTCCCGCACCGTCTTGAAATTATGCTCGCGGAAATAATACCAGGTGGAGGCCACGCCCGGCACGATATTGGGCTGGCCGCCGCCATTGGAAATCACATTGTGCGAGCGCTGCGCCAGGGCCAGATGCTCGCGGCGGAACTGCCAGGCCACGTCCATGATTTCGACCGCATCCAGCGCGCTGTGCCCGTCCCAGGGATCGCCCGCGGCGTGCGCCGTCTTGCCGTGGAAGGTGTATTCCACCGACACCATGCCGTTGGAGCCGAGATCGCCGTAATCGGTGGCGAATTGGCTGGCGACATGCACGAAGATGCAGGCATCCACGCCCTTGAACAGGCCGTCGCGCACATAAAAGGCCTTGCTGCCCAGAAGCTCTTCGGCGATGCCCGGCCAGATCATCAGCCGGCCCTTGAGGTGGTTCTTTTCCATCACCGCCTTGGCCGACAGCGCCGCCGCGATGATCAGGGGAATGCCGGAATTGTGCCCTTCACCGTGACCGGGGGCGCCTTCCACGATGGGCTCGACCTTGGGATCGCCGGGAATCTGCGAGACGCCGCGCAGATCGTCTTCGTCGCTGCCCAGCGCGATCAACGGACCGCCCTCGCCCCACTCCGCCGTCCAGGCGGTGGGGATTCCCGCCACGCCGCGGGTGATCTTGAAACCGTTCTTGGCCAGAATCCCGGTGAGATATTCCCCGGTGCGCTTTTCCTGAAAGCCCGGTTCGGCATAGCTGAACACGGTATCGACCATCACTTGCACCTGCTTGGCGCGGGCATCGACATTCGCCATCGCCTCCTGCTTCATGGGCGGAGGCGCGGCGGCGAAACCGGGCGCCGGCACCAGGATGGCGGCCGACAACAGCAAGGCGG
Organism: uncultured Alphaproteobacteria bacterium; assembly: GCA_937865685.1. Classification (GTDB taxonomy): domain Bacteria; phylum Pseudomonadota; class Alphaproteobacteria; order Micropepsales; family Micropepsaceae; genus Rhizomicrobium. The sequence continues at coordinate 29,493 of CALMGU010000052.1, forward strand.
TGAGCGTTCTGCCTTTGGTGGCGATCATGCTTCTCTCCGAAAAATGAAACGGGGAATCCGAACGGCGGCGAAAGGCTGCCTGTTTCGCGGCACAGGTTCAATCACTGTTTGACAGCCATGCACGGCCGCGAACAGCGGTGAAAAAATGAGCGGTTCTGCATGGCAAAACGGCATGGCGCCATCAGCCGGCCAGCCGGAACTCGCCCTGCAATTCGGTGAGCGCATTGCGCGCGTCGTTATCGGCCTGGGTGGGCAGCGGCGGATCGATTTCGATCACCACCCAATTGCGCTGCGAGCTGGGGCGCGGCGCAATGGTGACGCGGGTGACATGCTGGCAACGCGGCAGCATGCGCAAATAGGATAGGCACACTCTTTCGAGTTCAGCCTTGGCGATGGTCTGACGTCCCAATTGGATGTTCATGCGAAGGCCCCCTGACCCACGCGCCATCCTTAGACCGATTCTCCGATTCCGTTCAGCGCCGCTTTACGTCGTAATTTTGTTTCGCGCGCCGTGCCCGAAATTGCGACTGGCCCTCAGTTCTTGCCGTCGTAATAGATCCGCCAGATACGGCCCTTCTTGCCGTCCACGACATACAGCGAGCCGTCGGGACCCACCGCCGCGCCGGCGGGGCGGTAAGCCGCCTTGGCGGGATTGCGGTCGCCGGGATTGGGACCGGCAAAACCTTCGGCGAAGCGTTCGATGGTGCCCGGCTTGCCGGCCTTGTCGAAGGGCACGAACTCGACGTCATAGCCGCGATGGCCGTCCGCCGCCTCGGCGCCGGCGCCGCCATGATAGACCACGAAAGCGCCGCCCCGATATTCCTTGGGGAATTGCTTGGCGTCATAGAACACCAGATCCAGCGGCGACTGGTGCGCCGACAGGCCGGCCAGCGGCGTGGTGTAATTGCCTTCCGCCGGCGTCTTGCCGTCGCCGCCATATTCCGGCGCCGTCAGGCGCGCCTTCATCGACATGTCGTAATAGGTATAGGGCCAGCCCAGATTGGCGCCCTTGTCGATGCGGTGCAGTTCCTCCGCCACGATGTCGTTGCGGTCGTTGCGGCCCTGCATCACGCCATACAATCCGTTCAGACGGTGCGACCAGTCGACCGCCATCATGTCACGAATGCCGGTGGCGATCTGCTCGCCGCCTTCGGGGAATTTCTGATCGAGCTTGGAGGCGTCAAAGCGCCAGACGCCCGAACGCCCATTCAGCGACGGACAGGGGCGCAGGCCCACCGGCTTGCCGCCCTTGGGGGCCGCGGGATCCGGGCAGATGTTCCCGGTGGCGCCGGCCTCGATATAGAGACCGCCCTTGCCGTCGAACGCCATGCCGCGGCTGGGATATCCCTTGGACGGCAGGCCGTCGATCACGACCTGGGCCGGGCTGGAGGGCACCAACTCATGGCCCTTGAAATCGAAGCGATAGACGGTGGTGGGAGACGTCGCATAGAGCGCGTTCTTGTAGAAGCGGATGCTGGTGCCGTTCGCGACCGTGCTGAAATGCTGGGTCTCGACCACTTTGTGATCGGCATCCAGGCGCAGGGCGATGATGCCCACCGGCTCGGCGTCGCGGGCGGTATTGGTGGAGACATAGATGTCGTTTCCGCGGATCGCCAGGTGACGGCCCTGACCCACGCCTTCGGCCACCACGCTGGCATGAAAGCCCCGCGGCAGGACCAGATTGTCGGGCTCCCCCGCGATAGCCGGAGAGGCAGCCAGCGCCAGAAGCGAAACAGCGGCAAACATTTTCATCGATGGGATTCCTGCAAGGAGCCGAAACGGGCATATGCCCTTTAATTCCCAGGCGTATAGGTGCTGAGTTTCCGGCTTGCAAGAGTTTTACGGTCGCAGGGGTGTGGAAACCTTCCCGGTCCGTCACCACACATGCAGGCGCGCGGCCGGGGCCAGATACAAGGCCTGTCCCGGCTGGACATTGAAGGCGGGATACCAGCCGTCAATGTTGCGGACCTGCCGGGCCCGGAATTGGCCGGGGGCATGCACATCCACCAGCACCTGCTGGCGCGCCGCCGCCTCGCGGGTCTTGGTGGCCCATTCCTGCGCGAAACCCAGGAAGAATTCCTGCTCGCCCGTCAGGCCCTGATCGCCCGGCGCGGGCTTGCCGCCCAAGGAGGCGTGCCAGGCGTCATAGGCCGCCGCCAACCCCGCATTGTCGGCGATATTCTCGCCCAAGGTCTGCTGGCCGTTCACCGCCAGATCGGGGAACAGCTTGTACGCATTATATTGCGCGACCAACGCCTGCCCCGATTGCTTGAAATGGGCGAAGTCTTCCTTGGTCCACCAATTGTGCAGCCGCCCCTTGGCGTCGAACGCCGCGCCCTGGTCGTCGAACGTGTGGCTGATCTCATGGCCGATCACCGAGCCGATGGCGCCATAGTTGAAAGCGTCATGTGCTTTGGCGTCGAAGAAAGGCCGTTCCAGAATCGCGGCGGGAAAGTTCAACGCGTTCTGCAGCGGCAGATTGACGGCATTGACGGTCTGGGGCGTCATCGACCATTCGTGACGGTCGACCGGCGTGCCGATGCGGTCGATGCTGTAGTGATAGTCGAACAGATCCGAGCGGGCCTGATTGCCCACGGCATCGCCCTTCACCACCGATAATTTCGAATAATCCCGCCATTTTTCCGGATAGCCGATGCCGACATAAAGCCCGAACAGCTTCTCCTTGGCTTGCGCCTTGGTCGCGGGAGCCATCCAGGTCAAAGCATCGATCCGCCGTCCCCAGGCGGCGATGATGTTCTTCACCATCTCCTGCGCCTTGGCCTTCGAGGCGGCGGGAAAATATTTTTCCGCATAAAGCTTGCCCACCGCATCGCCCAACGCGTCGTTGGTCAGGTTGACGGCGCGCTTCCAGCGGTCCTGCTGTTTGGGCGTGCCCGACAGGGCCTTGCCGTAAAAATCGAACCGCGCATCGACAAAGGTCTTGGGCAGTTCCGGCGAGAAATGATTGACGCGATGAAAGGCCATCCAGGCTTTCCAGGTCTCCAGCGGCATGTCGGCCACGAGTTTGGAAAGGCCGGCAAACGCGCCCGGCTGCCAGACGATGAAGCTTTTGCCCCGGTTAAGGCCGGCGCCATCAAAAAACTGATCCCAATCCAATCCGGGCGCCTTGCGGGTAAAATCGGCACGCGCCCAGGCGTTATTGGCTTTCACCACATCCTGGCTGTCGACGATGCTGGCCTGGACCTTGGCGATACGTGTCTCCAGATCGAAGATCGCGGCGGCCTTCTTCTCGCCATCGGCGATACCCGCCAGTTTGAGCAAGCTGGCGATATAGGTCCGGTAGGCGACCTGTACCGCCTTCATCTTGTCGCCGGTCCCCAGATAATAATCGCGGCTGGGAATGCCCAATCCGCCCTGCAGCAGATAGGGCGTGTAATGCTCGCTGTCGGTGAAGCCGGGCGCGACCCAGATGCCGAACAGATTTTCGGTCTGGAAATTGGTGTTGTTCAAGGGATCGACATCGGCCCGGAGCGCCTCGCCCAAAGCGCGCGCCAGCGATTTCTTGTCGCCGATCGCGGCGATGGCGCTCAGTTGATCCTTCAGGGGCGCGATGCCTTTCGCCTCGATGCCCGCCTCGTCCATGAAGCTGGCATAGAAATCGCCGACCTTGCGGGCTTCACTGCCCGGTGCGCCGGTCTTGGCCGCATTTTCGATCAAGCCGCGGGTGCGGGTCTGGGCTTCCAGATTGAGAATGTTGAAGGAGCCCCAGCGCGACTGATCGGCGGGAATCTCGGTACGCTTGATCCAGTTGCCGTTGGCATAGCCGTAGAAATCATCCCCCGGCACCACCGACTTGTCGATCGCGGTCATGTCCACGCCGGCCGCATAGGCTGTCACCGTCAAAGCCGCCAGCGCCGCGGCCGAAATCAGAAGACGCAGTTTCATGGGATGTCCCGCCTTTGGAAAGCCGCTCCAGATTAGCGGCGCGCGGGCAAAAAAAGAACCGCCCATTCCGGCAGGAATGGACGGCTCTTTCAGGCAAAAAATCGCGCGGCGGGCTTAGTTCTTGCCGTCATAGGTGATATGCCAAAGGCGTCCCTTGATCGTATCGACCACATACATCGAGCCGTCCGGCGCCACCGCGACGCCGCTGGGACGGAACGCCGCCTTGCCGCTGTTACGGTCGGACGGATTGGGGCCCGCGAAATTGTTGGCGAATATTTCCGGCGTGCCCGGCTTGCCCGACTTGTCGAAGGGCACGAAGGTCACATTGTAGCCGCTGCGCCCGTTGGGCAGCATTTCCTGGCCTGAACCGCCCTGGAAGGCGATGAAGGCGCCGCCGCGATATTTCTGCGGGAACTGTCTGCCGTCATAGAATTGCAGATCGACCGGCGACTGGTGCGATCCGAACGCCACCACCGGCGTGGCGTAATTGCCTTCGGTCGCCGGCATCTTGCCGTCGCCGCCATATTCGGGCGCCAGCACGCGCGCCTTCAGCGCCGTGTCGTAATAGGTATAGGGCCAGCCCATATCGGTGCCCTTGTCCAGCCGGTGCATTTCCTCCGAAACCGTATCTTCGTCGGGCATACCGGGCACCAGCTTGGCGGTGCCGTTGCGGCCCTGCATCACGCCATAAAGGCCCTTTGCATCCTTGGACCAGGCCATCGCCATCATGTCGCGCATGCCGGTCACGGTCTGCTCGCCATCGGCGGGGAATTTCTGGCCTGCCTTTTCGGCATCGAAGCGCCACACGCCGCCGCCATTGTTGAGCAGCGGGCAAGGCTTGAGGCCCACCGGCTTCTGGTCCTTGGGCGCTTTGGGATCGACGCAGATATTGCCCGCCGCCCTTACCGTCAGATAAAGGCCGCCCTTGTCGTCGAAGGCGACGCCCATGTTGCCCTTGGGCAGACCGCCGACCACGATTTCCGGCGCGGCGGACGGCGCCAGCGCACGGCCCTCGAACTTGAAGCGATAGATTGCATCGCCGCCGGCGACATAGAGCGCGTTGTTATGGATCGCCATGCCGGTGCCGCCTTCGACCTCGCTGAAATGCACGGTCTCGACGGCCTTCTGATCCTTGCCGACCTTCACCGCGATCACGCCGGCGGATTTGGGCTCGTCCCTGCCCTTGCGGGTGGAAATGTAGACATCGCCATTGGCGCGCACCGCGACATGACGCGCGCCGGCGCCCAGTTCATCCGCCACCACGGTGGCGTGAAAGCCCGGCGGCAGCATCAGACCGGCGGATTCGCCCGCCATGGCGGGCGTGACGGCAATCGACACAAGCAAAGCGGCAACAAGCGTTTTCACAGTCTTTTTCCTTCCCCGGAGTTCCGGCATCCACGCCGCCGGTCTATTAGGATTAGCCAGAACATAGTGTGCGGGCAATGTCCCTGATCCGACTGTAAAATTATTGTAAAGACGGGCTGCGCCGGGCGGCGGAAAGGCCCGACGCCGGCCACCCCGGCGCATTATTCGTGGTGCTGAAGGCCGCGATTGATCAGCTGGAAGAACACCGGCACGAAAAAGATCGCCAGGATTGTTGCCGTCAACATGCCGCCGATCACGCCGGTGCCGATATCGTTCTGGCTGTGGGCGCCCGCGCCGCTGGCGATGGCAAGGGGCGAGACGCCCGCAATGAAGGCGATGGAGGTCATCAGGATGGGGCGAAGGCGCAGGCGAGCCGCCTCCATGGCTGCGTCGCGCGCCTTGAGCCCCCGCTTTTCGGCATCCACCGCGAACTCCACGATCAGGATCGCGTTCTTGGCCGAGAGGCCGATGGTGGCGAGCAAGCCGACCTGGAAATAGATGTCGTTGAAAAGCCCCCGCGCGCTGGCCGCCGCCACCGCGCCGATCACGCCCAGCGGAATGACCAGCATCACCGACATGGGGATCGCCCAGCTTTCATAGAGCGCGGCCAGGCAAAGATAGATGATCAGGATCGACAGCGCATAAAGCGCGGGCGCCTGGGCGCCCGATTGCTGTTCCTGGAAGGACAGGCCGGTAAGCTCATAGGCAACGCCGGCGGGCAGCTGCTTGATCAGCTTGTCCATCTCGGCCAGCGCGGTGCCCGAACTGATGCCGGGCGCGCCCTGGCCCTGAATCTCGATGGACGGATAGCCATTATAGCGGGTGAGCGAAGCGGGCCCCAAAACCCAACGCGCAGTCGAGAAGGACGCAAAGGACGTCATGGTCCCTGACTTGCCGCGCACATACCAGCGGGCCAGATCGTCCGGCGACATGCGATAGGGCGCGTCACCCTGGATATAGACGCGCTTGACGCGGGCGCGGTCGATGAAATTGTTGACGAAGTTGCCGCCCCAGGCCGCCGACAGGGTGGAATTGATGTCGGCGGTGGCGATGCCAAAAGCATTGGCTTTCTGCTGATCGACATCGATGTGCAGCTGCTGGGTGTCGTCCAGGCTGGCGGGACGCACCGATTGAAGCCTGGGATTGCGCGCCGCCATGGCCAGGAGCCGGTTGCGGATCTGGATCATTTTCTGATGGCCGAGATTGGCGCGATCCTCCAGCTGCAAATCGAAACCGGTGGAGACGCCCAGCTCGCGCACCGCGGGCGGCACCAGGGGAAAGACCTGCGCTTCATTGATGGTGCGGCGGAATTTCAGCATGGCCCGGCGCGCCATGGCAGGCGATGCATTCTTCTCGCCCGGACGCTTGTCCCAGTCGCTGAGCTTCACAAAGGCGATTCCGGTGTTTTGACCCACGCCCAGAAAGCTGAAACCGGCGATGGCGAACGCGAAATCGACATTCCTGCTTTCGGTCTGAAGATAATGGTCGGCGACCTTCTGGGCCACCGCCAGCGTGCTGGCCTGGGTCGAGCCGGACGGAAGCGCGATCAGATTGACCAGGACGCCCTGGTCCTCGTCGGGCAGAAATCCGGTGGGCAGATAGACAAACAGCGCCCCCATCAGGGCCACGATCGCCAGATAGGCCAGCATCACACTCTTGGTGCGTCCCAATATTTTTTCCAGATTGCGCCGGTACCATTCGCGCGTCGCGTCGAAACTGCCGTTGAACCAGGTAAAGAAGCGCCCCAACAAACCGCTGCCATGGTGCAGATGCCCGCCTTCGATGGGCTGGAGCAAGGTGGCGCACAGCGCCGGGGTCAGGATCAGGGCGCACATGATCGACAGCAGCATCGCCGACACGATGGTGACGGAGAATTGCCGGTAGATCACCCCGGTCGAACCGCCGAAAAACGCCATCGGCAGGAACACCGCCGTCAGCACCAGGCCGATGCCGATCAAGGCGCCGGTGATTTCCTGCATGGAGCGCAAAGTGGCTTCGCGGGGACTGAGGCCTTCCTCGCGCATGATGCGCTCGACATTCTCCACCACCACGATGGCATCATCGACCAGAAGCCCGATCACCAGCACCAGGGCGAACAATGTCAGCGTGTTGATCGAGAATCCCACCAGGGAAAGGATTCCGAAGGTGCCCAGCAACACCACGGGCACCGCCACGGCGGGCACCAGTGTGGTGCGCCAATTCTGCAGGAAGATGAACATCACCAGGATCACCAGCAGAATGGCTTCGGCCAGGGTCTTGACCACGTCCTTGATGGAAAGGCGGATGAAATCGGTGTTGTCGACGGGAAAGACCAGCTTGTAGCCGGGCGGAAAGGACGGCTCCAGCGAACGGGCGCGGGCCTTGATTGCATCCACCAGGGTCAAGGCATTGGTGCCGGGCGCCGGCGTGATGGCAATGCCGGCGCCGGGATGGCCGTTCATCCGGCCCACAATGCCGTAATTGTCCGTGCCCAGCTCCACGCGGGCGACATCCGACAGATGCACCACCGCGCCATCGGGCGCGCTCTTGAGGATGATCCTGCGGAATTGCTCCGGCGTCTGAAGTTGCGATTGGGCGGTCACGGTGGCGCTCAGCGCCTGATCGGCCAAGGCCGGCAGGGCGCCGATCGATCCGGCCGAAACCTGCACATTCTGAGCCTGGATCGCGGCGCGCACGTCGGACGGCTGCAAGCTGTAACTGCGCAGCTTGTAGGGATCGAGCCACACCCGCATCGCATAAGGCGATCCGAATACGATGGCGGTGCCCACCCCCGGCACGCGCAGCAAGCTGTCCTGCATCGTGGAAATGATGAAGTCGGCGACATCGCGCCCGGTGGTGCGGTCGGATTCGTCGTACATCGCCACCAGCAAAAGGAAGTTGGCCTGCGCCTTGGCCACGGTGACGCCCAACTGCTGCACCTGGGTGGGCAATTGCGCCACCGCCTGCTGCACTTTGTTCTGGACCTGCACCTGGGCGATGTCCGGATCGGTGCCCGGCGCGAAAGTGGCAGTGATCGCCACCGTGCCGTCGGCATTGGAAGTCGATGAGAAATAAAGCAGATGGTCCAGCCCGGTGAGCTGCTGCTCGATCACCTGGGTGACGGAATTCTGCATGGTGACAGCGTCAGCGCCGGGATAGCTGGCGTTCACCTGCACCGCGGGTGGCGCGATGGTGGGATATTGCGCCACCGGCAAGCGGAAGACGGAAATTCCCCCAGCCAGCATGATGACAATGGCAATGACCCAGGCGAAAACCGGCCGATCGATGAAGAAACGCGACAGCGACATGGGCACGCTGCTTAGGTCATGCCGCGCCCGTCAGCAACGGGGCTGACAAATCATTCAATCGTAATTTCGCATCTCCACAAAGCAGTGTCGGCTATTGCGCAGCACGGCCAAATGCGGGACGGGCTGCGCAATTTCCTCTAACGAGTTGATGGCGGCGGATTCTTTTTTTCGCACAGCGTTTTGGTTGCCGTCAGATAACTGGGATTGCCTTTGCGGAAAAAATCATAGAGCTGATCGTAATCCGCCCCCGCGCCATAGCCGGTATGCGAAATGGTGAAGCGGGTGAGGCCCTTTTCGCGCGGTTCGATCGAGATCACCTGGACCACATTGCGGTAAAGCTCGGCATGGGGCGGTCCGGGCGGCGTCGCTTCGTTGCGCAGCACCAGGAGCCGTTCAGGCAGATAGGCGATGATGCGATGACGGATGGTTTCGTTGCCGCCCAGCTTGGCGGTGGGCGAAAAGCCTTCCTCGATCACCCCGCCATTCTTCATCTCCACATGCGCGAGAGGCAGGCCGGACGCCTTGATCCCCTCTTCTTCCGCCAGCGCATGCCAGATGCAGGATGGCGCGCCTGCGATGTCGATGGATTGCTGCAGCACCCGGTCGCCATTGGGTTCGGTGAAGGACGTGTCCTTGACGCCTGCCGGAAGCTGGCTTGGGCCCGACATCGCCATCATGCCGAGTGCCGCCGTCATCATCAGAGTATGCATGTTTGCCCCTATGGTTTGCTGGTTGAAGTCACATCCGCTTGAAGCCGGTTCAGATAATCGCGCAGCCCCGCCACCGAAGCGTCGAAGGCTTCCAAGCTGCGATGGGTGCGCGATTGCATCACTCCGCCTTCCATCACCGTCAGGATGAATTGCCCCAAGGCACGGGTGTCGGTACCGGGCGGCAGGCGATCTTGTGCCGCGTCCAGGCAGCCTTTCACCGCCTCGACCCAGCCGTCGAAATTGATCGCCAGCAATTCGCGCACCGGCGGATCGGGTTCGTGCAGCTCCAGCGCCAGGCTGCCGATGGGGCAGCCATAAGTGCAGTCGGTCATTTCCAGCGCGCGGCGATAGGCGCCGAGCAGCGCGAAGATGCGTTCGATGGGATCGTCCACACCTTCCCAAGCGGGCGCCAGCAGCATCGGCCCGATGCCCTTGCGGTACATGTCCAGTACGGCAAGGAGCACATCCTGCTTGGTGGGAAAGGCGTGATAGAGGCTGCCGGCATTGGCTTTGGCCTCGCGCAGAATGTCCTGCACGCTGGTCGAGCCGTAGCCCTTTTCCAGAAAGAGCTTCATGGCCGCGAAAACCAGCCGGTCGGCGGTGGAAGGCGTGCTGTCCATGACGCTCCGGCATCCCTCACAGGACGACAGCGTGCTCCTGCTTGGTTGAACAGTCAACCAAGAAAAATATACTTGAATTCTATAGATTTTTCGCACACCGGGTCCCGGCCGCCGCATCATGCGGCATCAATCGCCGGAGGAATGATGGCTTGGCCCGACCGCAGAATTCTCGACCTGTTCGGCATCGCGCTGCCGATCATCCAAGCGCCGATGGCGAACTTCGGCACGCCGGAGATGGCCATCGGAGTTTCCCTCGCCGGGGGCCTGGGCTCGCTGCCTTGCGCCTCGTTGAATGCCGATCAGATCCGCGCCGCCGTCACCGCGATCCGCGCGGCGGCGCCGGGGCCGATCAATCTCAACTTTTTCTGTCATGCCCAGCCGGCCGAGGATGCCGCGCGCGAAGCGGCCTGGCGCAAAAAGCTTGAACCTTATTATCGCGAAGCGGGCCTGGATCCCGCCGCCACCATCCCCAGTGTTGCACGCCTGCCCTTCGACGATGCCGCCTGCGCCCTGGCCGAAGGACTCAGACCTGACGTGGTGAGTTTTCATTTCGGCCTGCCCGATCCAAAGCTGGTCGCGCGCGTCAAGGCGGCGGGCGCCAAAATGATCGGGTCCGCCACCACCGTTGCCGAAGCGCGCTGGCTGGAAGCGCAGGGCTGTGACGCCGTCATCGCCATGGGCGTGGAAGCGGGCGGCCATCGCGGCAATTTCCTTGAGCACGATATGTCCCGGCAGGTGGGCACCTTCGCGCTGGTGCCGCAAGTTGCCGATGCGGTGAAGGTGCCGGTGATCGCGGCGGGCGGCATCGCGGATGGGCGCGGCATCGCCGCTGCCTTGGCGCTGGGCGCCAGCGCAGTGCAGATCGGCACGGCTTATCTTTTTTCGCCCGAAGCCAAAGTCAGCGCCATTCATGCCCGCGCTCTGGCCGCGGTCACGGACGACGGCACCGAAGTCACCAATGTCTTCACCGGCCGTCCCGCGCGCGGCATCGTCACCCGTCTGATGCGGGACCTGGGGCCTTTGTCGCCCGACGCGCCGGCCTTTCCCAATGCGTCGCGCGCGTTGGCCCCGATCAAGGCCAAAGCTGAAGCGGACGGCGCGGGCGATTTCAGCAATCTGTGGTCCGGGCAAGCGGCGAGATTGGCCAAGCATCTCCCGGCCAAAGACCTGACCTTGTCCTTGGCCGAAGACGCACTGGCCCGCATCGCCGCGCTGTCCGGTTAGAAAATCGATCAGACGATCGTGGAAGACGCCCCCGGCCCCCGCTGCAGCAGGTCGGCGAGAATTTCCAGACCGCGCGTGAGATCGTTTCGCGTGCGCGGCGCGCCCAGGCCGATGCGCACCGCTTCGGGCGCTTTGCCCGCGGCGAAGACATCCGCCGTCACCAGGCCGATGCCGTGAAGCCGCGCCCGGCTGGCGAGCGCGCCCGCGGTCCATCCATCCGGCAGCTTCAGCCAGGCATGAAAACATTCCGGATCGCTTTTCGCCGCCGGCAGCAGTCCGGCCGCGATCGCCTGGCGCGCCGCTGTCTCATCGCGGATCGCCGCCAGCACGGCATCGGCGACACCCTCTTCCATCCAGCGCGTGACGATGGCGGCGCTGAAGGGTGACGCCATGCCGGCAAAAGCGCGGATGGCGTCCGCCGCGCGTGCCTGGATGCGCGCATCCGGCAGGATCAGATAGGCAATGCGCAAAGCGGGCGAGAGGCATTTGGAAAGCCCGGCGATGTGATAGACGCAGTCCGGCGCCAGTGCGGCCAGCGGCGGCACCGGTGCGCGCGGCAGGGCGCCATAGGCGTCGTCCTCGATGATGGGAACGCCGTGCCGCCGGGCGATCTCCACCAGCTTGCGCCTCCGCGCCAACGGCATGGTCGCGGTCGTGGGATTGTGGAAGGTGGGCGTGCAATAGAGCGCCTGGGGGCGATGACCGATACAGGCGGTCTCGAAACTTTCCGGCAAAAGCCCCTCATCGTCCATCGCCACTGGCTGAACGCAAACGCCCTGATGCGCCGCCAGCGCCAGAAAGCCCGGATAGGCCAAGGCCTCCACGCATACCGTATCGCCGGGCCGCGCCAGGAGTTTCAGCGACGCGACCAGCGCGCCTTGGGTACCGGGACAGACGGCGATGCGCTCCGCCGTGACGCCGGGCAGACGCGATTGAAGCCACTGCGCGCCGGCGGCCCGGTCGGAATCCGCGCCGCCCGGATCCTGATAGGCCAAGAGCAGGCCCGGTCCCTCGCCCGCCACGGCATCGATCCCCGCCTGCATGCGCGCGTTCAAACCCGCATCCTCGAACCGGGGCGGCAGATTCATGCTGATATCAACGGCGCGGCCGGCAGCGGGCACAGCCTGGCTTTGCCGGAGGCGGACATAGGTGCCGTGGCCCACCCGGCCTTCGACCAGGCCTCGCTTGCCCGCTTCGGCATAGGCCCGCGTCACAGTGGTGAAGTCGATCCCCAAAGCGTCCGCCAGCGCGCGCTGCGGCGGCAGCCGCGTTCCGGGCTTGAGGCGCCCCGCCGCGATGTCGGACGCAATCGCCCCCGCAATGGCCAGATAAAGCGGCCCGTCTTCGCGGCCCAGGGCGGGCATCCAGGATGTCGCATGGGAGGTTTTGGGCATTGCCGGGGCCTGTATTTCCATATATACGGATATTGTATGTTCTAATGTATGGAGGCTGGTGTGGAAAGCGGAATTTTGGCGGTCCCCCTGCAACCCGCGATGAAGACGGAAATCCCCTTGGGTCTTGCCGCCCGGCGCGGCCTGCTCGGCCGCTGCCCCAGCTGCGGCAAGACCAAATTGTTCGCCAGCTATCTGAAGCAGGTCGAAGCCTGCCCCAATTGCGGGGCGCATTTCGGGCGTATCCGCGCCGACGACGCCGCGCCCTGGGGCACGATCATTGTGGTGGGCCATGTCTTCATGCCGCTGATGTTCTTCGTCAGCCTGGATGCCTTCATGCCCTTCTGGGCCGGCGTTGCGGTGTGGGCTGCCTTGTTCGCGGGCCTGTCCCTGGCGCTTTTGCCCCGCTCCAAGGGTCTGTTCATCGCCTTGCTTTGGGCGACGCGCGCGCCCGGCGTGAACAACGGCTAGTTGTTCAGCGAGAACTCGATCGACACCACGGCGTTCAAGGTGCGGGCGGGAAAATCCGCCGGCAAGGCCGGCAGCGGCTGCGCCCGCTGGATCATCGCCAATGCCTCATTGTCCAGCACGGGACGGCCGGAGCTTTTCTGGATGTCGGATGCCGTGACGTGACCGTTCGCGTCCATCACGAAATGCAGCGTCACCACGCCTTCGATATGCGCCTTGCGCGCCGATGGCGGATACTGCTTGAACCGGTTGATGTGGGCGAGGACCCGGCTCTCGAAACTCGGCTGCGCGTCGCCCTCGCCTTTCTGCGCGGCCGGCGCATGCAAGGCAGGTGGAGCGGGCTCGGCCATGGGAGGCGCCGCGATGATGGCGCGGGGCTCGCTCTGGATCACCACATCGGGCGGCGGCACGGTGACAAAGGTCGGACGGATCAGCGCGGGCGGCGGCGTGCTCAAATCCTGCTTGTCGGTCTTGGGCTTTTCCAGCTGAATCATCAGAGCGGGCGGGGCCTGGATGGCGGGCGCGACTTTCACCGCCAACAGGAACGCCATCACCACGCCCACATGGATCAACACCGTGACCAGGAAGGCGCCGGCACGGCCCCGTCCTTCGGTCACCGGGCGCGGCAAGGCCCGCAGCGGATGGGCCGTCCGCTCGTCGAATGCGCCGCTGGTCAGATGCATGGTCATCCGGCGGCCTCCTCGGCAAGGGCCGCCGTCATCGGCAGGCGCCGCTGACGCTTCTTGACCCACATGACCACCCCGGTGATTACGAACAGAGCGGGGACAAGGCCGCTCAAGAACACCAGCGCCTTCCAGATCGCGCCCAGGCCCGATCCCTGATGCAGCGGCCGCTGCCAGGCCAGGAAATTCTGGGACGGATCGCGCCTGGCCACCACCTGGGCGCGCCAGGGATCGATATAGACGGTGGCGCCCACCGCGCCATGCGCCAGCATGTTGACCATGATGGTGCGGTCCGGACGGACCGGCAAAGAGATGCCGGTGGGCGTCGCATCCGGCATGGCCTTGCGCGCCATTGCCAGGGCTTCATCGGCGCCGATCGCGGTGGCACCGGCAAGGGGCGCGATCTCCGGGCCTTCACGCAGATTGAACGTCACGCCGCCGCCGGCCTGTCCGCCGCCCGCCAAACCGAATGCGTTCGGAAAGGCGATCACCACGCCCGAAAAACTCACGATCATGAAGACCACGAAAATCCAGATGCCCGTGGCCGCATGCAACTCGCGATGAAAGCGCAAGCCCTTGGCCGTGCGCCGCACCAGGAAGGCATATTTCCATTGGCCGCGCTTGGGCCACCAAAGCACCAGGCCCGTCACGCCTAAGGCCAGCATCGCCACGCCCAGCCAGCCCAGCAACGGCGAGAAGAAGGGGAACAACCAGCCCGTGCTCGCAAACGCCAGGCCCATCGTCGAATCCAACCCGCCAAAGCGCGTCGTGAAGCCCAACGCCATCATCGCCGCAATCGTCAGCAGCGAAAGCCGCGCGCGTTTGAATGTACCGCCGAAAATGCGCGCCAGCGCACCCGGCGAGAGTTTGAGCAAGGTACCCGCGATCAGGCCCGTGACAAGCAACGCCGTCCCCGTGGCCGAAAGCCAGTTGAAAGCGAAGACGGCTTCTTCAGCTTTCGGCGCGCTCACGACCGGTGCCGGGACGAACGCCACGGTGACCTGCACCGTGGAGTCCTCCTCCATCTCCGTCTGCGGCGGAACGCCCTGGGAGATGACGCGACCCTCCAAGGGATCGCCCGGAGCGACCGGCGAGGTGATCACCTCGAGGGTGATGTTGGCCAGCGCGGCCACCCGCTGGGCCGACGCCTGTTGGAGGCCCACGAGATACGGCACCTTCGTGGTGGGTTTCGGGCCGGCGACCGAGATCGACACCGGCGTGTCCCGCGGCACCGCAGCGCCGGGTGCGGGATCGGACTCGAAGACGATCCCGGGGAGGAGGTCGTTCCGGAACACCTTCTTGATCTTGCCCACCCCCAGGCCGGACCGGCCGAGGTCGGCCAGCGCCTGCTCCATCGTCTTGTTCAGGATGGGGGGCACGGTGCGGGGCGCCGGCCCCGACGACACCAGCAGCTGCACCGTCCCGCCGAGCGGCACGCGTGCCCGCTCGGGCGGGTCGGTGGCGATCACCTCGTTGGGACGGACGGTCTCGCTCGGCGTCGGAACCGTGACGACCTGCAGGCCCGACATCTGGAGCGTCGCCGCGGCGTCGGCCGACTGCTGGCCCCCGACGGCGGGAACGGCGAGGCCGAGCGGACCGTCGCTCGCGAGGATGACGACGAGTTCGCCCTGCTCGAGCTTCGACCCGGCCAGCGGACGCTGGTCGATGACCACGCCCTTCGGCTTCTCCTCGTTGGGCTGGAACTGCACCTGCACGGTGAACCCGGCGCGCTCGAGCTGGTCCTGCGCCGCGTGGATGTCGAGCGACTGCACGGCCGGCACCTCGAGTCGCGGCAACTCGATCGACCGGCTTCCCGCCAGGCTGTCGGTGAGTGCCCAGATCGACAGGGCGAGGCCGGCCAGCACGAGCCCCATGATCACGAGGAACTGCGCCGTGGTGCGTTGGGGGTCGACGATCTCGGGAGCGCCGAC
>CALMGU010000053.1 GCA_937865685.1 uncultured Alphaproteobacteria bacterium
CCGCAATTGGGCGGAAGCATGCCCGATAAGCCGATGGACAATCTGACCATGATCTACACCACCGATCCTGCGCTGCAGTGCTACAACACGGCGGTCGCGGGCTCCGATCTCAAATACGGATTGGAGCATTGCAACACCGCCGTGCTCGATCCCATGATGAATTATCGTGCCGAGACCTTCGTCAATCGCGGCATCATCCGTTACGACTTGGGCGACCATAGCGGCGCGTTGAACGATTTCAGCAACGCGCTTGAATATAATCCCACGCTGGGCGACGCCTATCTCAATCAGGCGCTGGTGCTTGTCGCTGAGAAGCGGCCGACCGAAGCGATGGCCGCAATCAATCAAGGCATCGCGCTGGGCGCTACCAACCTGCAAGTGGCTTATTACAGCCGCGCCATGATCGCGGACGATGCCGGCCATTATGCCCAGGCCTATCGCGATTATCGCCAAGCCTTGAAGATCAAGCCGGATTACGGCCCGGCCCGGCGCCAGCTGGAGCGTTTCAAAGTGGTTCCCAAAGGAACAGAGACGCAATGACCCGGCGCGGCGCAGTCTTTGGCTGCGCCGGCCTTCTGCTCCTGACGGCGCCCGCCCATGCCCTGGTCACTGTGGTGGGCGCCGGCATGGCGTATGACTGTTTCATTGCCGCCAAGGCCGGTACCGATCCCCGCGGCGGAATCGCCGTCTGCAACAGTGCATTGGCGGAAGAATTGCTCAGCACACGCGCCCGTGCCGGCACGTATGTCAACCGCGCGGTTATGAAAGTCGCGCTGGGCCAGATCGACGATGCCCTGGCGGATTACAATTCCGGACTGTCGCTCGATCCGGAGCTGGGCGATGGCTATGTCGATCGCGGCGCGGCGCTGATCATGCTGAAGCGCTATGACGAAGCGTTGGCCGACATCGACAAAGGCATCGGCCTGGGACAGACCTATGAGCATGTGGGCTATTACAATCGCGGCGTCGCGGAATTCTTCCTGGGCCGGATCGCCCAATCCTATCACGACTTCAAGAAGGCCTCGCAAATCGCGCCGGAATTCATCCCGGCCCGCGAACAGCTGAAAAATTTCGTGGTGACGCGGGTACCGGCCGGGCAGGAGGGGGCGCGCTGACCGCCCGGTCCATGCTACAGTCTCGGCATGACGACCCTCAATCTCGACGAATCCAAGGAATTGATCCGCCTCTATGAAGCGTTGAGCCTGGCGGCCGAACGGGCGTCGTCGGCCATGCACATGCATGGCATGGATTCGGAGAAATTCGCCGTCGAAGACATTAAATGCGCTGAGATCTGGGACCGCATCCGCACCCTGATCGAGAAAAAGCGCGCCTGATCACTCTGGAACATCCATCATGAATGACGCGATCCGCCATTACGACGAATTGCTGGCCGAACATTACAGCTGGATGGTGGGCGTTCCGTTCGAGCAGAAAACCGCGGAGCAGAAAGCGCTGCTCGAAGAACTGGGTCTGACGCCAGGCCGGCATCGCACCGCGATCGATCTGGGGGCGGGGCCTGGCTACCAATCCGCGGCGCTGGCCGATCTGGGCTATGACCGCGTTGTCGCCGTCGACACCAGCAAAACGCTCCTGGACGAGCTTGAGGCCCAGAAGGGCGCGCGGCCGATCGAGCCGCTGCTGGCCGATATGTGCGGCTTCGCCGATCACATCCGGCCCGGCAGCGTCGACGCCATTGTCTGCATGGGCGATGCCTTGACTCATCTGGCGTCGCATCGGGATCTTTCCGGCATCCTGACCAGCGCGTTTTCGGCCCTGGCGCCCGGCGGCCGCCTGATCCTCACATTTCGCGACATGTCCCAGGCGCTGACGGGCCTGGACCGTTTCATTCCGGTCCAGAGCGATGCCGACCGGGTGATGGTCTGCTTTCTGGAATATGAGCCTGAAACCGTGCTGGTGCATGACTTGATTCATACGCGCACCAAGGACGGCTGGACCATGCGCAAGAGCAGCTATCGCAAGCTGCGCGTGTCATCGGATGAGGTCGTCCGCCAGCTTGAAACCCTGGGCTTCAAAATCGACGTGAACCGCATGGCGAGCCGGATGTGGGCGATCAGTGCGCACAAGCCGCGCTAACAATTCAGCGCTTGCGCATCCGCTTGATGACCGTCTTGTCGATTCGCATGCGCTGGGCGCGCTCGGCCTTGGTCAGCGGAAGACCGGGAGCTGGCTTGGGTTTTGCCTGAGATGGTTTGGGCACGTCCGCCGGCTTCGCCTCGGCGGCATTGGGGATATCGCCGGGTAATTTTGTCATCGCTGCACCATCCTGAGCCGGCGCGTCCTATATCAGCCAGGCTGGCGGACGTCTCGGCCCGCAAGTCAATTAACGATAAAGCCAGTTGGCGCAAAGCGAGGATGAATTTGCCTTGGCCGCGGCGTCCGCGTTCGGCATGGTGGACGCGTGACAGCAAAATCCTATTTCAAAGGTCTCTTGCCTTGGCTGCTGCTCGGACCCGTGACCGGTCCGCTGGCGGAGGGCATCGCGCGCAATGTCCGCGCCAAGGAAATTCCTCTGGCATGGCTTTATGGTATCGCCTTGGTCCTGGCGGACTATGATCTTTACTGGTCCGGCGGGCGGGCGGTCGTGCTGCTCTACAAGCTTCGTTCCATTCTGTTTTAGCCGGCATCCTGGTTTACCCCGCCAATATTTTACATAATATTACTTATACGATAATTTGATGCCGGATGGCCGTGCGCGCAAATGCGGCTTGCGGCCCCGGCGCCCGCCCCGTCCAATTCCACCATGACGAATCCCACCGGTCCCAGTCGCGACATTGCCGATCTGCTGGCGATCATGCGCGCGCTGCGCGGTCCGGACGGCTGTCCCTGGGACCGTGCCCAGAGCTTCCAGACCATCGCGCCTTACACAGTCGAAGAAGCCTATGAAGTCGCCGCCAGCATCGAGGACCGCGACTACAAGGCTTTGCCCGACGAGCTGGGCGATCTGCTGTTTCAGGTCGTTTTTCACGCCCAGATGGCCGAGGAAGCCGGACTTTTCGACTTCGGCGATGTGGTGGCCGCCGTCACGGGCAAGATGATCCGCCGCCACCCCCATGTCTTTGGCGGCGCCGAAGCCCAAGCCGACCCCCACAGCCAGAAACTGGCCTGGGAGGAAATCAAGGCCCGCGAGCGCCAGGCCAAGGCCCAGACCGGCATCCTGGACGATGTGCCAAACGCCCTGCCCGCATTGCTGCGCGCGGAAAAACTTCAACGGCGCGCGGCAAGCGTTGGATTTGACTGGGATAATTCCGCCAAAGTGGTCGAAAAAATCGCCGAGGAAGCCCAGGAAGTGGTGGACGCGGGGCCCGATCCGGCCAAGCGCCACGAAGAGATCGGTGATCTGTTGTTCGTGGTCGCCAATCTGGCCCGGCACCTAAAGGTCGATCCCGAGGCCGCGCTTCGGGCCGCCAATGCCAAATTCACCCGGCGCTTTCGCTTTATCGAAGCGGCGCTGGCTTCGGAGGGCCGTACGCCCGCCAAGGCCGAGCTGGAAGAAATGGAAGCGCTGTGGCAGCGGGCGAAGAAAAGCGAACGCTAACCTCTTCCACAGCCCTGCCCGCTCTTAATTCACACGAGGATTATTTCACAGGCTGTTGAACCAGCTTTATTTTTCCGGGAAACCGGTCCTGGAAGCGCGCGGCGTTTTGTGGAGAAATCCGTAAGGAAAGGGCGATACGGCCCGCCCGGTCCCGGCGCTTGACCACTTCGGCGTGCCGGTAGGTCCAGGCCAGGCCCGCCCCGTCGCTGGCATCCAGGCTGAGATCCAGGCTGATATTGTCATGGGACACATCGGCTTCGATCCGGCGCAAAAGCGTCTCGATCCCGTCACCCGTCAGGGCCGAAACGGCCACCGCCCGCTTGCCCTGGCGGTTGCCTTCAAGGAGCCCGGCCTGAACTTCGGCTGGCAACAGGTCGATCTTGTTGAGGATCTCGATCATCGCCCGGTCTTCCGGCACGCCCAGGGCGGCCAGCACTTTCAGGACGTCCGCTTTCTGGGCTTCGCTCTCGTCATGGGCGGCGTCGCGGACATGGGCGATCACATCTGCCGCCAGTACCTCTTCCAGGGTGGCACGGAACGCCGCCACCAGTTCGGTGGGCAGATCGGCGATGAACCCGACCGTGTCGGAGAGAATCACTTTGGTGCCGCTGGGCAGCTCCACGCCCCGCATGGTGGGGTCCAAAGTCGCGAACAACAGGTCCTTGGCCAGGACTTCGGATTTGGTCAGCCGGTTGAACAAAGTGGACTTGCCGGCATTGGTGTACCCGACCAGGGCGACCACCGGGAACGGCACCCGGCTCCTGGCTTGGCGGCCCAGCGCGCGGGTGCGCTTCACCCCTTCCAGTTCGCGCTTGATCTTGACGATGCGGTCGCCGATCAGGCGGCGGTCGGCCTCGATCTGGGTTTCGCCGGGGCCGCCGAGAAAGCCGAAGCCGCCGCGCTGGCGCTCCAGATGGGTCCAGCTGCGCACCAGCCGGGACCGTTGATAGGTGAGATGCGCCAACTCCACCTGTAGCCGGCCTTCACGGGTGGCCGCCCGCTCGCCGAAAATTTCCAGGATCAGGGCCGTGCGATCCAGCACCTTGGCAGACCAGGCCTTCTCCAGATTGCGCTGTTGGACAGGCGACAGCTGTGCATTGACGATCACCAGCTCGGGCTTCAGCCGCGCCGTGTCCTCCGCGATCTCGGCCACCTTGCCCGACCCGATCAGGGTCGCGGGTGTCGGCCGCCCCAGGGGCGCGATCCG
>CALMGU010000054.1 GCA_937865685.1 uncultured Alphaproteobacteria bacterium
TGGATGCGGCCTATGACGATCAGGTCTATGTCGATGACCGCACCATCGACAGCCATATCAAGCGGCTGC
The DNA here is from genome assembly GCA_937865685.1 of uncultured Alphaproteobacteria bacterium. Lineage (GTDB taxonomy): Bacteria > Pseudomonadota > Alphaproteobacteria > Micropepsales > Micropepsaceae > Rhizomicrobium. The sequence goes on from CALMGU010000054.1 coordinate 70, forward strand.
GCAAGAAATTCAAAGTGGTGGCCGACGATTTCGACGCCATCGAAACACTTTACGGCGTGGGCTATCGCTACAAGGAGTAGGCGGCCCTGTTTCCGCATTTCTCCGCTCTCACCTGGCGCATTCTCGCCTTCAACGCATTGGCGTTGCTGATCCTCACGGGCGGCGTGATCGGAGTGCAGTCGTCCGGCCGCGGCCTGGTGGAAGAGCGGCTTCGCGGTATTCAGCAGCAGGCCGCCATCGTGGCCAGCGCGCTGGGGCGCTATGCCATCAACAACAAGACCCAATCACTGGACGTGGATCTGGCCGAGCCCTTGCTGCGCGAGCTCATCGCGCCCACGCGGCTGAGGGGACGGCTCTATCTTCCCAATGGCCGCCAGGTGGCCGATACGCGGCTGTTACTGCCGCGCAACGTGATCCAGGTGACGCCACTTCCGCCTCTGGATCGCTGGAGCCAGTTCAAGGAATGGACCCAACGCATCTATGACAGTGCGATGGGCGTGCATCCCTTCAACACGCTGGGGAAATATGCCGAAGGCGGCGAGGATGGCCGCATCTATCCGGAAGTGAACGATGCCATGCTGGGCCAGGCGTCCAGCGCGGAGCGGGTGGATTCCCAGAACAGGCTGGTGCTGTCGGTGGCCGTGCCGATCCGCGGCGTGCTTCTTCTCTACGGAGAGCTCTTTGTCACCACCGAAGGCGGCGACATTGACGATATCCTGCGCCAGGAACGCTTCATCCTGTTCGAAGTCTTTCTGGTGGCGTTCGGAGTGATGCTGCTGTCCTCGCTCTATCTGGCGGGCACCATCGCCGAACCGGTGCGCCGCCTGGCGGCGGCCGCCGATCAGGTGCGGTCCGGCATCGGCGGCCGCGACGCCATTCCCGGCTTTCCCGAACGCAACGACGAGATCGGCGATCTCGCCGACAGCTTCAAGGAAATGACCGCCGCACTGTACGACCGCATCGGCGCGATCGAGCGGTTCGCCGCCGATGTGGCGCATGAGTTGAAGAACCCCCTCACCTCGCTGGCATCGGCAATGGAAATGCTGATCCGTGCGCCCGACGACACATCGCGCCAAAAGCTGATGGCGCTGGTGCGCGCCGATGTGAAGCGCATCGATCGGCTGATCACCGATATTTCCGATGCTTCGCGGCTGGACGCCGAGCTTTCGCGCGAAGCCCGCACCGAGATCGATGTTTCGCACCTGCTGAAAACCATCGTCGATGTCTATGAAGTCACCGATCGCGATCGAGACGTGGCGGTCACCTTGAAAGACGAATTGCCGGCCGGCACCAAGATCTTGGGCCATGACGAACGGCTGGGCCAGGTCTTCCGCAACCTGATCGACAACGCGATTTCCTTCAGCAAGGATGGCGACGAAATCGTCATCGCCGCGCAATTGCATCATGCCTTCGCCCGCGTGACGGTGGAAGACACCGGTCCCGGCATTCCGCCCGACAATCTGGAATCCATTTTCGAGCGCTTTTACACGGAGCGGCCGGGCGAAACCTTCGGCAAGAATTCCGGCTTGGGCCTCTCGATCGCCCGACAGATCACGCAAAATGCGGGCGGCCGCATCTGGGCGGAGAACCGCCCGCCGCGCGTGCCCGGACAGGTCAGCGGCGGCGCGCGCTTCGTCGTCGAGCTGCCTGCGATTCAAACATGAGCGGCCAGAAAACGGTCAACATTCACGCCAGCTGCGTCGCCATCGGCAAACGGGGTGTTTTGATACTGGGCGACAGCGGCGCCGGAAAATCCGATCTCGCGCTTCGCCTGATCGATGAAGGCGCAAAGCTGGTATCGGACGATCGCACCGAACTCTATGTCTCGCGCCGCATGTTGCACGCGCGCGCACCCAAAAGCATTGCGGGATTGCTGGAAGTGCGGGGAATCGGCATCGTCGCGCTGCCTTTCGCCAAAGATGTGACGCTGGACTTGGCGATCAAGCTCGGCACCCAACCGCAGCGGCTCCCCGATGCCGCGTTCTATAAGCCTCCGGCTCCTCTGAAAACAGCAAAGGCCTTGCCGTTCATCATGTTGGACGGCGCTTTGCCAGGGGCGCCCGCCCGAATTCGCCTTGCTTTGGCGGCCTTTTCCAAAGGCTTGTTCCGCGAGGATTTTAACCCCACTTAAGAATATCGGAAATAAGCCTTGCCTTGCGGAACTTCCGGCCTATTTTCCCCTGCTTTGCAATGGACGCATTCATGCTCGGTCTTGTTCTCGTTACCCACGGCCGCCTCGCCCAGGAATTCATTGCGGCGATGGAGCATATGGTGGGGCCCCAAACCAATCTGCGGGCGGTCTGCATCGGGCCTGAAGACGATATCGAACGGCGCCAGCGCGAAATTGCCGCCGCGGCAAAGGCCGTGGATACCGGCCGCGGCGTGGTGATCGCCACCGACATGTTCGGCGGCACGCCTTGCAACCTGGCGCTCACCCTGCTCGACCGCACCAAGATCGAAGTGCTGGCCGGGGTCAACCTTCCCAGCCTGATCAAGCTGATCGACATCAGGGGCAAGCTGCCGCTGGAACAGGCGGTGAAAGAAGCGATCGATGCCGGCCGCAAATATATGCGTGCCGGTTCTGCCGATCTGGGCGCGCCTGCTTGAGCGAGACGCTTCGGGCCATTGCGAAGATCACCAACAAGCGCGGCCTGCACGCGCGCGCCAGCGCGAAGGTGGTCGAAGCCTCCGCGCGGTTCCAATCCGAGATCACCATCATCAAGGATGGCACACGGGTGAATGGCCGCTCGATCATGGGCCTGATGATGCTGGCCGCCAGCCTGGGAAGCGAGATCGGGGTCGAAGTCAAAGGCCCGGACGCCGAAGCCGCGATGACGGCGATGCTGGCTTTGATCGACGCAAAATTCGGTGAAGAGTGATGACCGTTTCGCGGTCATCACTCTTGCCAAGCGCCGACTAGCGCCAGCGTAAGGTCGGTGCGGCAGGAGGGATAAAATGCGTTTTCGCCATCTGATCGCTTTCCTCCTTGCGCTCCTCGCTTTCGCACCAGCCGCCGCCGAGCCGCTCGTCAAAGCGCATCCGGCGCTCTGGCATGTCAAAGGCCCCATGGGGGAAGCCTATCTCCTGGGCTCCATCCATCTTCTGCCCAAAAATATCGATTGGCATACCCCAGCGATCAAAACTGCCATGACCAGGGCGAATGTCTTTGTCTTCGAAGTTTCGACCGATGAGAAAGCACAAGGCCGGATACGCGAACTGGTCGCCGAGATGGGCATGTTGCCCCCCGGCCAGTCGCTCAGGCAGATGCTGCCGCCGCCAGTACGCGAGGATTTCGACGCCGCGATAAAATCGGCAGGCCTCCCCTTGGAGGCGGTCGATCACGAAAAGCCCTGGCTGGTGTCCTTGCAATTGCTGGTGGCCGAAGGCACCGCCCGCCATTATTCCGCCGATGCGGGCGTGGATCACGCCGTGATGCTCGCCGCCGCCAAGGCACACAAACCCAGCCGCTTCTTCGAAACCATCGAACAGCAACTGCGCCTTCTGGCCGGAAGCGACGACAAATTGCAGATCGAAGAATTCGCGGCGGATCTGAAAAATTACCGGAAGGACGAAGACGATCTGGCGCCCATGATCGCGGCCTGGAGCGAAGGCAAAGCAGACAAGCTGGCCGCTCTGATGAATTCCGAGCTGGCCGACCAGCCCGATGTGAAGAAGGCCCTGCTCACGGACCGCAATCAACGCTGGGCCTTGCAAATCCAGACCATGCTCCGGGAAAAGCGCGTCTTTTTCATCACCGTGGGGGCTGGACATCTGGCCGGGCAGGACGGGGTTCCGGCCTTGCTACGGGCGGCGGGGTACATGGTCGAAGGTCCCTGAACTGGCATATGCAGTTTTCTTTATATCCTTCTTGCCCCGCCCTCGCCCCACTGCTATGAGCGGGCCCGCAATCGAGGGAATCTCCGACCATGGCCGCCAATACCGATTACGTCGTCAAAGACATCAGCCTGGCCGAATGGGGTCGCAAGGAACTGGCCATCGCCGAAATCGAGATGCCCGGCTTGATGGCCACCCGCGCCGAGTACGGCCCCAAGCAGATCCTGAAAGGCGCCCGCATCGCGGGCTCCTTGCACATGACTATCCAGACGGCCGTCCTGATCGAGACCCTGGCGGCCCTGGGCGCCGACATCCGCTGGGCCTCCTGCAACATCTATTCGACCCAGGACCATGCCGCCGCCGCCATCGCGGCTAAGGGCATCCCGGTGTTCGCCGTCAAGGGCGAGAGCCTGGTCGATTACTGGAATTACACCCGCAAGATTCTGGAATGGGGTGACGGCGGCCTGCCCAACATGATCCTGGACGATGGTGGCGACGCCACCATGCTGGTCCATACGGGTTTGCGCGCCGAAAAAGGCGATACCGCGTTCCTCGACAAGCCGGAAAATGAAGAAGAAGAAGTTTTCTACGCTTTGATCAAGCGCACCTTGAAGGAAAAGCCGGGCTGGTTCGCGGCCCTGGCCGCCAGCATCAAGGGCGTGTCGGAAGAGACCACCACCGGCGTGCATCGCCTCTATCAGATGGAAAAGGACGGCAAGCTCCTCTTCCCCGCCATCAACGTCAATGACAGCGTCACCAAGTCGAAATTCGACAATCTCTATGGCTGCCGCGAAAGCCTGGTCGACGGCATCCGCCGCGGCACCGACGTGATGATGTCGGGCAAGGTGGCGATGGTCGCCGGTTTCGGCGATGTGGGCAAAGGTTCGGCCGCCTCGCTGCGCCAGGCCGGCTGCCGCGTGATGGTCAGCGAAATCGATCCTATCTGCGCGCTCCAGGCCGCAATGGAAGGCTATGAAGTGGTGACCATGGAAGACGCCGCGCCCCGCGCCGACATCTTCGTCACCGCCACCGGCAATGTCGATGTGATCACCGTCGATCACATGCGCTCGATGAAAGACCGCGCCATCGTCTGCAATATCGGTCATTTCGACAGTGAAATTCAGGTCGGCGGCCTGAAGAATTTCCAATGGCACAATGTCAAGCCGCAGGTGGACGAGGTCGAATTCCCCGACGGCAAGCGCATCATTCTTCTGTCGGAAGGCCGGCTGGTGAACCTTGGCAACGCCATGGGCCACCCCTCCTTCGTGATGAGCGCCTCCTTCACCAACCAGACCTTGGCCCAGATCGAACTCTTCACCAATCCGGGCAAATATCAGAAGAAGGTCTATACCCTGCCCAAGCAGCTGGACGAGAAAGTCGCGCGCCTGCATCTGGCCAAGATCGGCGTCAACCTCACCGAATTGTCCACCAAGCAGTCCGACTACATCAACATCCCGAAAGCCGGCCCCTACAAGCCGGATACGTATCGGTATTAAACGCGTCTCCATGGCCGGCTCGAAAGCCGGCCGGCCGTAGTGAAGTTGGGTGACAGAGAAGCAAGGGCGCGCTACCAGACCGTATGCGTGCCCTTTTTCTTTGCCTGGTTGTTTGCCTGCCATTGGCGGTCGGCTGCACCAGCCTGGTTCGCCAGGATGGAGATTTCTTCGAAGCTGCGCGGGTACCACCCGACCGATACGAACGGGACGACACTGGCTGCCGCCTTCAGGCGCAGAATTATCTCGCCTACGATCCCAGGGGCACGGAAGGGACGCGGTATCAGCGCAACCGGACTTACAACGCGATCTATGGCCGCTGCATGACCGCCAAAGGCTACCGGCCCCGGCCTTATTACAAAAACTGGCTGCCCGGCTAATGGCCCCCGGTAACAATCCTTAACGCGCTGATCCGACTCGGTAATACGGAAAAGCCCAAGACCCGGAAATGTGGCCCGTATTTAGATTTTCATACTTTATTAACCACAATCCCTATGCCGAATGGTCACCTCCCGGTATCTTGTTGATTCTACAATGATTCGGCCTTCGCGGCGGTTCGAGGGGACAAGAGGACATGGGTCCCAGCCAGGGACATGGGAGACGGGGGAGGTCTGGGCTTTGGCCTGCCTTGGTCTTGGGTCTGTCTTGGGGCCTGTCTTGGGGCCTACCGTCCCCCGCTTGGGCGGCCAACCCCGCCGATATGCTGATCGGCCTGGATGGCGGCCGTCTGGTGGTCCTGAGCGCTCTGGCGGCCGGGGCGGTAGCACTGGCGATTGCCGCCTCGCTTTGGGCCCTGGCCGAGCAGCGCAGCGCCCAGCGCCTTCGCCGCGCCTTGCGCATCACCAGCGCGCGCACCCGCAGCGTGGTGGGGGAACGGGATGCGCTTTTGGGTGCCGGGCGTGAAGCCCTGGTGGTGTGGAGCCGCGACGGCTCCCGCCCCTTCTCCTATGGCGGCGGCGAACAATCCCTGGAGTCCTGCCTCAAGGGGCCCGATGCGCTGGCGCTTTCCACCGCGCTGGATGATCTGTCGGATCGCGGCATCGCCTTCCGCCTGCCCGTCAGTGACGCGAGCGGCCGCAAACTGATGGCGCGCGGACGGGCCGTGGGCGCCATGGCGGCGGTCTGGCTGGAGGATGTGGCGGTCGAAGCCGCCGCCGCGGATTTCCGTGCCATCCTGGATGCGCTGCCGATCCCGGTCTGGCTGCGCGACAAAGGCCTGGCGCTGAGCTGGGGCAATCACGCCTTCCTCACTTCGGCGGGCGCCGCCGATCTCGATGCCGCGCGGGCCGGTCAAATGGCGCTGGACAAAACCGAGCGTGATCTGGCCGCGTCCGCCCGCAGCCAGAACAGCGTGCTGGAAGCCCGGCGGTTCGCCGTGGTGGGCGGCCAGCGCCGCGCCATCACCTTCACGGAAATTCCCTTGGGCGATGCCGGCATCATTGGCACCGCCGTCGATGTCACCGATGTGGCCGCGGCGGAAGCGCGCCTGCAGCAGCATGTCGATGCCCATGTCGATACCTTGGACCGTCTGGCCACCGCGGTGGCGATCTTCGGCAAGGATCAGAAGCTCACTTTCTACAATCGCGCGTTCGCCAGGGTCTGGGGATTTTCCGAAGACTGGCTGGGCAGCCATCCCAGCGACGGACAAATCCTCGACCGGCTGCGCGAGGCCCGCAAGCTTCCCGAGCAGCGCGATTACCAGGCCTGGAAGCGCGGCCGCCTGGCGCTCTATCAAAGCCGCGACCGCACCACCGAAGAGCTTTGGCATATCCCCGGCGGACAGACGATGCGGGTCGTCAGTCAGCCCCATCCCTTCGGCGGCCTCACCTTCCTTTACGAAGATGTCAGCGAAAAGCTGAACCTGGAATCCAACTACAACACCTTGATCAAGGTGCAGTCCGCGACCTTGAACACCTTGCAGGAAGGCGTGGCGGTGTTCGGCCCTGATGGGCGGCTGAAACTGCACAATGCCGCCTTCGCCCGCATATGGGATTTGAGCCCGGAAGAATTGCGCGGCGATCCCCATGTGCGCGCCATCGCCGCTTTATCGACCGCCAAATTCGGCGATGGGGCGATGTGGGACCGGGTGATCCAGGCGATCATCTCCGAAGCGGGGATCGCGCACGATCTTGGCGAAGTGGAGCGCAACGACCGCTCCATCCTGTCGCTGGGCCTGGCGCCCCTGCCCGACGGCGCCAGCCTGGTGACCTTCGCCGATGTCACCGACCGGTTCCGCATCGAGACCGCATTGCGCGACCGCAACGACGCGCTGGAAGCCGCGGACCGGCTCAAATCCGACTTCATCAAGCATGTCTCTTACGAGTTGCGTACCCCGCTCAACACCATTTTGGGCTTTGCCGAGCATCTGGCCTCGGGCGTGCCGGGGAATTTGAATGCGCGGCAGGACGAATATGTCTCCGCCATCGTCGAGGGCTCCAACACCCTCAAGGATCTGATCAACGACATATTGGACCTGGCCCTGATCGAATCCGGGGCGCTGCGCCTGGAATTGGAGCGGATCGATCTTTATGCACTTTTGTCCGACATCGCCATGCATGCCCGCGACTGGGGCGCCAAAGCGGGGCTAACTTTGGAGCTGGATTGCGAGCCCGATGCGGGCCTGTTCCTGGCCGACCAGCGCCGCATCCGCCAGGTGGTGTTCAATCTTCTGTCCAACGCGTTCAAATTCACCCCCACTGGCGGCACCATCCGGCTTTCCGGGCGCATTGTTGGCGAGGATGTGCAGATCGCGGTGGCCGACAATGGTCCGGGTCTGGCGCCCGATGTGAAGGCCAATGTCTTTGAGCGCTTCTCGGCCCAAAGCCGGGCGGGTACGCGGGCGGGCGCAGGCCTGGGCCTCGCCCTGGTCAACCGCTTCCTGGAACTGCATGACGGCTGGGTGGAAATCGAAAGCAACACCGGCACCCTGGTGCGTTGCCATATTCCCCGCCGGATCACCGACAATCGCTTCGCTACGTCTTTGTAGGCCTTCGGGCTGTTCCGCTGCGCGGGCCCTCAGCCTACGATTTCAATTACAGACGTCACCGCCACAGTTTGAATGGTCAGCTTTGGCTCAATGTTGGGAAGACGGCACGCGGACAACGAGACCGTCCATATCGGAGGTAACCCGCAACTGGCAGGAGAGCCGGCTGTTGGGGCGAGCGTCTTGAGCAAAATCCAGCATCGTCTCTTCCATCTCGGATCTGGCGGGCAGCGCCTTGGTCCAGGCCGGATCGACATAGACATGGCAGGTGGCGCACGCGCAGGCCCCGCCGCAATCCGCGTCAATCCCCGGCACCAGACTGCGCACCGCGCCTTCCATCACCGACCAGCCGATGGCGATCTCCACCGTCTGCTCGGTGCCGTCGGGCTGAATGAAGGTGATCTTGGGCATCGCGCCGCCTAGCCCTGGGCGATCTGCTTCATGGGGATGGAAATATCCGCCAAGGTCTCCGGCGCGACCTTCGCCCCATCGGCGATCATCTTGCGGCCGATGAGATATTCCGGCGCGGCATTGACCGCCTCGACCGCCGCCACCGCGCCATCGCGCAAATGGAACACGGCGAATTTCCGTGACGCCGGATCACCCCGCAGCACCAGCTGATCGGTGGGCCGCGCCAGGCCTGCGATCTGCAGTTTCAGGTCATATTGGTCCGACCAGAACCAGGGCACTTCGCTATAGGTCTTGGGACGGCCCAGCATGGCCAGGGCCGCATGCTTGGCCTGGTCGATGGCGTTCTGGACGCACTCCAGCCGGATCTCCACACCCTCGCGGCCGACATGGCGGGTGCAATCACCGGCTGCGAAAACGGACGGATCGGCGGTCATGGCATTCTGATCGACAATGATCCCGTCCTGGAAGGGCAGTCCGGATTCGCGTGCCAACATATCGTTCGGAACCACGCCGATGCCCACCAGGACCAGGTCCGCAGGACAGACTTTTCCGCCGGCACGAATACCTTCAATTTTTTCTTTTCCTTCAAATGCTTCGACGCTTGTGCTGAGATTCAACTTCACACCCGCCTTGGCGTGTTCATCCGCGAAAAATTCCGAGACCGGCTTGGAGACCGCCCGCGCCATCAGCCGGTCGGCGGTTTCGAACACGGTCACGTCCAGCCCGCGCTTGGCGCCGACCGCTGCAACTTCCAGTCCGATATAGCCGCCCCCCACAATGGCGATGCGGGTGCCCGCTTTGAAGACATCCTGCAGCCCATCCACGTCGGCGATATCGCGCAGATGATGGATCCCCGGCAGGCCGGCTCCCGGACACGAAAGCTTGCGGACCCTGGTGCCGGTGGCCAGGAGCAGCTTGTCGTAAGCCAAGGTCCTGCCGTCATTCAGAGCCACCTTTTTGGCCGCCCGATCGATGGCCGTGACGGCAGTATTCAGGATCAGCTCGCAGCCCGCCTCGCGATAGAAAGCATCCGGCTTCAGGAACAATCGCTCGCGGGCGAAACTGCCCAGCAGATAGGCCTTGGACAAAGGCGGCCGCTGATAGGGCGGATAGGCTTCATCGCCGATCATGGTGATGGCGCCCGTATAACCTTCGGCGCGAAGGCTCTGGACCGCCTGCACGCCGGCCTGGCCGGCGCCGATAATGACAATTTGTTCCGGCATGGTTGTTCCGTGAAATCCGGCCGGGGGCTAGCACGGGGTTGGCGCCCGCGCAAACACCCCCAGCCCCATCGCCGGCCGCCGTTGAGGCTTGAGGCGAACGCGGGCTAGAACAAGCCATGACCGAGGAATTTCGCATGACCGTGGCGTTGCCGGATCTGGCGGCGACGGCGGCATTGGGCGCCGCGATTGCCGGACAATTGGACCGGGGCGACGCGGTGCTGCTGAAGGGCGATCTGGGCAGCGGCAAGACCACCCTGGCACGCGCCATCCTTTCCGCCCTGGGGGTGGACGAGACCGTGCCCAGTCCCACATTCACGCTGGTGCAGACCTATGAGACGCCGCGCTTTCCGGTCAGTCATTACGATCTTTATCGCCTGAAACGGCCTTCCGAAATGGATGAGCTTGGCCTCGACGAAGTCCTGGACGATGGCGCCGCGCTGATCGAATGGCCGGAGCGGGCCGAGGACCGTCTTCCCCCCGGCGCGTTGACCGTGCATCTGCTGGCGGATCGCGAGCGCCGCGCAACATTGGCGGGACCTGCCCGCTGGCGCAGCCTGGAAACCGCTCATGTCTGATCGTCAGAAGTCTGACCGTCAGGAATTTCTTCGTGCCGCCGGCTGGGGCGATGCCGAGCTCGTGCCTTTGCCCGGCGACGCGTCCACTCGCCGCTACGCACGTCTCCACCGCAAGGATCGGCGCGCCATGCTGATGGACCAGCCCCAGGCCGCAGAAACCGCAATCGCGCCGCCCGATGCCGACGAGGCCGCCCGCCGGGCTCTTGGCTATAATGCCGTGGCGCGCCTGGCGGGCGCCGATTGCCGGCGCTTCTCCGCCGTGTCCGAATATCTGCGCGCATGCGGGCTGGCGGCGCCCGAAATATTGGCCGCCGATTATCATCGCGGCTGGCTGGTGCTGGAAGATCTGGGCGACGCGCTTTTTTCGGATGTGCTGGCAGAGGGCGGCCCGGAAGAAGATCTTTACAAAGCGGCGGTGGAGATTCTGGCGCGGCTTCATCGGGCGAAAGCTCCCGACAATCTGGCGCCCGGCCTTCCGCTCTTTGCCTATGACGAGATCGCGCTGATCGCGGAAACCGATCTGATGCTGGAGTGGTTCTTCCCCCTGGCGCTGGGCCGCAAAGCCAGCGAAGCGGAATATCGCGAGCATCGCGCGCTCTGGCGCAAGGCGCTGGATGCCATCGCGGGCAGCGAACGCGTGTTCGTCCACCGCGATTATCACGCCCAGAATTTGCTGTGGCTGCCGGAGCGCGAAGGCGTCATGCGGGTGGGGCTGATCGATTTCCAGGACGCGGTGGCCGGAAGCCGGGCATATGATTTGATCTCGCTGACCGAGGATGCGCGCCGCGATGTCTCGCCCGAACTGGGCGAAATCGCCGCCCGGCATTATCTGGCGTCGATGCGCAATCAAGACACGCCGCTCGACGAAGCCCAATTCCGGGCCGAGATGGCGGTGATGGCGGCCCAGCGCAACACCAAGATCGTGGGAATCTTTGCCCGGCTTTACGCCCGCGACGGCAAGCGGCGTTATCTGTCCTATCTGCCCCGCGTCTGGGGTTATCTGGAGCGCGATCTTCGCCACCCTCTCCTGGCCGATCTGGGCGCCTGGTACGACCGGCTTATTCCCGCCGCGCGGCGCACTTTGCCGGAATTGGAGTCCGCGTGATCCGCCGCGCCATGATCATGGCCGCTGGTTTGGGGACGCGGATGCGTCCGCTTACCGATGATCGGCCCAAACCGCTGATCACCGTGGGCGGAAAGCCGTTGATCGATCACGCGCTGGACCGGCTGGTGAGTGCAGGCGTCGAGTTGGCGGTGGTCAATCTCCACTATAAAGCCGAGATGCTGCGCGCCCATCTGGACAAACGGCGCGACATCGAAATCCGTTATTCGGCGGAAGACGACGCCCTGCTCGATACCGGTGGCGGCGTGGCCAAGGCCCTGCCCCATTTCCAGAACGAGCCATTCTTCATTCTCAATTCGGATTCGATTTGGGTCGAAGGCTATAGCTCCGCATTGCCCACTTTGGCGCGGCTGTGGGACGAAAACCGGATGGATGGCTTGCTGCTCTTGGCCGCGATGGTCTCGGCCCTGGGCTATGAAGGCTGGCGGGGTGATTTCCGCTTGTCCACCACCGGCCATGTCAGCCGCGTGCCCGACCGGATGGTTTCGCCCTTCGCCTTTCCCGGCGTGCAATTGGTGCATCCGCGTTTGTTCGCCGAACCGCCGGCACCCGCTTTTTCCACCAATGTGATGTGGAACCGGGCGATCGCGCAGGAGCGGCTTTTCGGCGCCAGGCTGGACGGCGTCTGGCTGCATGTCGGAAGCCCGCAAGCGCGCGACGATGCCGAGGCGTTTCTCGCCCGGCTGGGACGGGCGTGAGCGGGATCTTCACCATCCCGGCCGGCGCGCCGTTCGGCGAAACATTGGCGCGCGGGCTGATGGCGCGGGTGGAAAAGACGCCCTTCGCGCTGTCCGAAGTCACCATCTATCTTCCCACCCGCCGCGCCGCGCGCGGCTTCGGCGAAGCCTTCGCCAAGCTGCTGGGCGGCGCGGCGCTGCTGCCGCAATTCCGCGCCCTGGGCGACAGCGACGAAGACGATTTTCAGTTTGAGACCGTCAGCGAAGGATTGGACCTTCCGCCCGCCATCTCGCCAATCCGGCGCCAATTGCTGCTCGCCGCCCTGATCCGGCAACGCAGCGCGTCCGGCGGCGAGGCAATGGCGTTTTCCCAAGCCGCTGCTCTGGCGGAAAGCCTGTCAAAGGTGATGGACGATGCGGAACGCCAAGGCGTCGATCTCGCCAAGCTCGAAGACCTCGCACCATTGTCCTTGGCGGCGCATTGGGAAGACGTCACCCGCTTTCTGATCCTGATCCGGGATCATTGGCCCGCGCTTCTGGCCGCCGACGGCGCGATCAATCCAGCGGCCCGTCGCAATCTGGCGCTTTCGCTTCTCGCCGACCGGCTGGAGAAACATCCGCCCGCCGGCATGGTGATCGCGGCCGGCTCGACCGGCTCCATCCCCGCCACCGCCCGATTGCTGGGCGTGATCGCGCGGCTGCCGCATGGCGCCTTGATCCTGCCGGGACTGGACCGCGCGCTGGACGAAAGAAGCTGGCGCGATCTCGATCCGGGCCATCCGCAATTCGGCCTGCGGCAATTGCTCGCCTCCATCGGCACGCCGCGCAATCAGGTTCAAGACTGGCACGGCGCATATTCTGCCCAGCCGCGCGAGACCTTGCTGCGCGAAAGCCTGCGCCCGGCGCCGACCACCGATGCCTGGCGCGCGCTGGCGGATGCGGGCGGCGGCGATATCGCGCGCGGTCTTGAGGGTGTCACCCTGGTCACGCCAGCCGATCCCGCGCAGGAAGCGCTGGTGATCGCACTGGCCTTGCGCGAAACCCTGGAACGCGAAGGCCGCACCGCCGCATTGATCACGCCCGACCGGACTCTGGCGCGCCGTGTGGCGGCGGAGTTGGGGCGTTGGCAGATCGCCATCGATGATTCCGCCGGCCGGCCTTTGGCGCACACCGGCGCGGGCGCGTTTCTCTGTCTGCTGGCGGAAGCGGCCGATGCGCAATTCGCACCCGTGCCTTTGCTGGCGCTGCTGAAACATCCCTTCGCCACCTTGGGCGGCGATCCCGCCATGTTCCGCGAAAAGGCGCGCCTGCTGGACCGGATGGCGCTGCGTGGGCCGCGCCCCGATCCGGGGCTTGCCGGTATCGCCAGAGCCATCGCGGCTGCCATCGCCGAAGCGCGCAAGCAAAGCGATGCGAAAGACGGCATTGCTCTCGCCGCATGGTGGTCCGATGTGTCGGCCGTCCTGTCGCCATTGGAAGCGGCATTCGCCAAAGCCGCCGTCCCGCTCGAGGATCTTATTGTCCGCCATCTCGAAGCGGCTCAGCGCCTGTCCTGCACCGACCTGCAAGACTGCCCGGTCTGGCGCGATACCGATGGCGAAGCGGCGTCCGTCTTTTTCCAGAACTTCCGTGAAAGCGCGGCTGGTCTGCCGCCTTTCGATCCCGGCGCCTATGCGGCTTTGCTGCGGGGGTTGGCGATGAAGATTCCGGTGCGCCCGCGCTTCAACCGCCACCGCGCCATCGCCATTCTGGGCCCGCTGGAAGCGCGGCTGCAAAGCTTCGATCTCACCATCCTGGGCGGCTTGAACGAAGGCACCTGGCCGCAAAGCGTCGCCGCCGATCCCTGGTTCTCGCGGCCGATGCGCGAAACACTGGGCCTGGAGCAACCCGAACGCGCCATCGGCCTGGCGGCGCATGATTTCGCGGGGCTGGCGGCGGGCGGCGAGGTCTTGCTCACCCGTGCGGCAAAAGCCGAAGGCGCGCCCACCATCGCATCGCGCTGGCTGCAGCGTTTGCTGCAATTGACCGGCGGCCTGGGTTTGGAGATTTCCGGCGGCGCCTATCTGGAGCGCGCGCGCCAACTCAGCGAGGTCAAGCCTGACGCGCCGCTCCAGCCGCCCGCGCCCAAGCCACCGGTGGAAACCCGGCCCCGCAAGCTGTCCGTCACCGAGATCGAAACCTGGCTGCGCGATCCTTATGCGATCTATGCCCGCCATGTGCTGAAGCTGAGGCCGCTCGATCCCCTCGACGCCGCCGTCGGACCTTTGGAGCGGGGCACCGCACTGCATCGGGTGCTGGAATTGTACAAGCGCGAAATCCCCGGTGCGCCGCCGGAGGACGCCGTGGCGCGGTTGATGGCGCTGGCCGATCAAGTGTTCGAAGAGCTTGCCATTCCCAAATCGGCCTTATCGGTTTGGCGTCCCCGGTTTGAGAATGCGGCGCGCTGGTTCGTGGATCTGGAGCGCGAGCGGGCCGACGGCATCGCCCGCAGCGTGCTGGAAATCCGCGGCGCGCGCATCTTCCCGGCACCCGGCGGCGATTTCACCCTGAGCGGCGTCGCCGACCGCATCGATCTTCTCAATGACGGCAACGCGTCGATCCTGGACTACAAGACCGGCCGTCCGCCCTCTACGCCCCAGGTGCGCGAATTGCTGGCGCCGCAGCTGCCTTTGGAGGGCGCGATCCTGGCGGATGGCGGATTTCCAGGATTGGGAAAACTCGCCACCGAGGAACTGCTGTATCTGCATATTTCCGGCAGCGCCGAAGGCGGCAAGGTGCAGCCCATTCCGGACGTGCCGGACCTGATCGCAAAAGCCGTCACCCAGCTGGCGGGGCGCATCGCCCGCTTCGACGATCCCGCCACCGCCTATCATTCTCGCGTGCGCCCGTTCAGCACCGCGTCCGAAGGCGACTATGATCATCTGGCGCGGGTGCGCGAATGGTCGGTCTCCGGCGTGGAGGACGCATGAGCAGCAATCTCGCCTCCGACCCCTTTCTGTCGGCCTGGGTCGCGGCCAATGCGGGCGCCGGCAAGACCTATACCTTGGCCAATCGCGTCGCGCGTCTGCTATTGGCGGATGCAAGGCCGGAGAAAATTCTCTGTCTCACATTCACCAAGGCCGCCGCCGCCGAGATGCAGCACCGCCTGTTCCGGCAATTGGGCGAATGGGCGATGCTTCCCGACGACAAGCTTGCCGGGAATATCCGCGAGATCGGCGCCGAGCCGGATGACTTGCCCAAGGCGCGCCGTCTCTTCGCCCAGGCGCTGGAAACGCCCGGCGGGCTGAAAGTCCTGACTCTGCACGCATTCTGCCAGATCGTGCTGGCGCGTTTTCCCCTGGAGGCGGGCGTATCGCCAGGCTTCGAAGTCCTGGACGATGCTTCCGCCCGCGCGCTGATCGGTGAAGCCCGGCAGATCGTGCTGGAACGCGCCGGTACCGGCGAAACGCAGTTGCACGACGCCGTGGCACTGCTGGCAACCGAAGCGGGTGAAGCGCGGCTGAATGACATCCTGCATGCCGCGCTGGGCAATGACCGGCGCAAAATGGATCGCTTCTTTGACGGACTGGAGGGGGCGCCATTCGAGGATGCGGTCTGGCGCGCCCATGGCGCAGAGCGCGGCGCCGATCCGGCGAATGATTTCTGCCGTGCGCTGCGAAACGAGATCGAGCAGTTGCGGGCGGTACGCGCCTGGCTGCATCAGGGCACCAAGCAGGACACCGACTCCGCCGGCCGCCTGGCGAAGATTCTCGCCACGGACTTCACCGCCGATAGCTTCGCGCTGCTCCGCGAATGGCTGATGACCAAAGATGGCGCGCCCCGCAAAAAACTCGCCGCCAAAGCGCTGGCGGATGCAAGGCCCGATCTACTTGCCTATCTGAGCGACTTGCAGAATCGCTTCTGCCAAGTCGAAGACCGCCAGCGCGCCGCACGGGCGGCGCGGCTCGCGCAAGCGGCGCTCACCCTGATCGATGCCATGCGCCGCGAATATGCCGCCGCCAAGACGCGGCGGTCAGTGCTGGATTACGACGACCTGATCGTGAAGACCTTGGCCCTGCTCGAGCGGGGCAATGCCGCGCAATGGGTGCTCTACAAGCTCGACAATGGCATCGATCATATTTTGATCGACGAAGCCCAGGACACTAGCCCGGAACAATGGGCGATCGTGCGCAAGCTGACGGAAGAATTTTTTGCCGGAACCGGACGCGAGCGGACTCTGGCCCGTACGATCTTCGCGGTGGGCGACGAGAAGCAATCGATCTTCAGCTTCCAGGGCGCCGATCCCACCCAGTTTGACATCAACCGGCATTATTTCGAGCAGCTGGCGACGCAAGCCGAACAGCCCTTCGTGGATCAACCGCTGGTCACCTCGCGCCGCTCGGCGCCGGAAATCCTGCAATTCGTGGATCACGTTTTTTTCGATGCGGCGGCACGGGCGGGCCTGACCTCGCGCGATCAGGCGATCACCCATCTGGCCCATCGCGCCGAGGCCTTGGGCGGGATCGAATTCTGGACCGCGCTGGCGCCGCCGCCGGCCGTGACGGTCGATCCCTATCTGCCGGTCGACGCGGTGCAGCCGGACAGTCCCATCGTCGAACTGGCCCGGCGCATCGCAGGTCAGATCCGCGCCTGGCTGGACAGCGGCGCGACCCTGCCGGGCCATGACAAGCCCATCGCGCCGGGCGATATCATGATCCTGTTGCCCCGCCGCGAGCCTTTCGGCAGCGAAATCATCCGGCAGTTGAAGCTGCGCCGGATTCCGGTGGCGGGCGCGGACCGCATCACCCTCACCGAACAGGTCGCGGTGATGGATCTGATGGTGCTGGGCCAGTTCGTGCTGCAGCGGGAGGATGATCTCAATCTCGCCGCCCTGCTTCGCTCGCCGCTCTGCAATATTGGCGAGGAGGACCTGTTCGCGCTCTGTCACGGGCGCGCCGGCACGGTGTGGCAATCCTTGTCCGATCAGAAAGGCCAAGCGCGCTTTGAAGCGGCGCATATCTTCCTGTCCGAGATGCTGGCGCGGGCCGATTGTGCGCCGCCCTTTGAATTTTACAGCCGTGCCCTCACGACCTTGGACAAAAAGCGGGACATGATCGCCCGATTGGGGCCGGAATCGTCCGATGCGATCGAGGAATTCGTTTCGCTCGCCCTGGCCTATGAGCGGATGCACACACCCTCGCTGGAAGGATTTCTCGATTGGGTGGCGCGGGGCGATACCGAAATCAAGCGCGACATGGAGCGCGGCCGTAACGAAGTGCGGGTGATGACGGTGCATGGCGCCAAAGGGCTGGAAGCCGATATTGTGATCCTGCCCGACACCACCGCCCTGCCCGATCCGCCATCACGCAAGGGGCATCTGCTCTATGGCGAGACCGGCGTGCTTTTCCCCTTGGCCGAGGGCGAGGCGCCGGAAAGCGTCAAGGCCGCCAAGCGTATCGAAGAAGATCAGACGCTGCGCGAACATCGCCGCCTGCTCTATGTCGCGCTTACTCGCGCCCGCGACAGGCTTTACGTTTGTGGTTTTGAGAACCGCCGCGGCGTGCGGGATGGGTCCTGGTACGCCTTGGCGCGCGCGGCAGCCGAAGCACTGGGCCGGCCCATCACCCGCCACGGCGAAGCCGCTTCGGCATTCGGGCATGTGGAGAATGAAATGCGCGCCGCCGCATCCGGCGCGCAGCCCATGCCGCCTCCCCTGCCGGGATGGGTGAACCGCCCGGCGCCTCCCGATCGCATTGCGCCAAGATTGATCCGCCCGTCCGATGCGTTCGATATGCCCGAACAGACATCCCTA
This sequence comes from uncultured Alphaproteobacteria bacterium, assembly GCA_937865685.1. Classification (GTDB taxonomy): domain Bacteria; phylum Pseudomonadota; class Alphaproteobacteria; order Micropepsales; family Micropepsaceae; genus Rhizomicrobium. The sequence goes on from CALMGU010000054.1 coordinate 18,180, forward strand.
TCGCCTTTGAACACGGCCAATGATCGTTTCAAGCGCGGCAATGTGGTGCACGCGCTGTTGGCGCGGCTGCCGGACATTGCCGTTGCCGAGCGCCACGAGATGGCGATCCGATATGCCACCGCACAAGGCTTCGATAGCAGCACCGCTGCCGCGCTGGCGGACGAAACCTTGCGGCTGCTGAACGATCCGGAATTCGCGCCGGTCTTTGCTCCCTCGAGCCGGGCCGAGATTGCCTTCCTGGCCGCCCTGCCCGAACTGGGCCCGGGCGCCCAGGTCAATGGCCGCGTCGACCGGCTGGCGGTGACGGATACGGAAGTTTTGATCCTGGATTTCAAGACCAACCGCCCGCCCCCCTCTCGCGAAGATGATGTCAGTCCTATTTACCTTGCCCAGCTGGCGCTCTACCGGGCCGCCGCCGCGCGGATATTTCCGGACCGGCGAATCGTCTGCGGCCTGGTCTGGACCGACGGCCCCTCCCTGATGCGGCTTTCCGATGCCCTTCTGGACCGCCAAATGGCCCTGATCCGGCGGCGTCTTGACCCTGACGGCCCTCATTCCTAAGTAAGAGAGCGCAGCAAAGGACCAACCGCCCATGCCCATCAAAGTCTCGGATGCCTCGTTCCAGGCCGATGTTCTGGACGCCACCAAGCCGGTTCTGGTGGATTTCTGGGCCGAATGGTGCGGGCCTTGCCGCATGATCGCGCCGGCGCTGGACGAGCTTTCCACCGAGCTGGGCGACAAGGTCACCATCGCCAAGATCAATATCGACGAGAACCCCCACGTGCCCACCAAGTATGGCGTGCGCGGCATTCCCACCATGATGATTTTCTCTCAGGGCCAGGTTGCAGCCACCAAGGTCGGCGCGCTGCCCAAATCGAAAATTAAAGAGTGGATCGAATCCTCGATCTGATTTTTCTTCTTTTCCCGGCGTGACGCCGCGGAAAACCGCCGGTACGATGGTTTCGTAAGAAACATCTTTCGGGGGTTTTCATGCGGCGTTCCGTTTTGTTGGGCCTGGCTGGTTTTCTTTTGACGGGCGCGGCATTCGCGCAAACTCCTTCCAACGATTATGCCAGCCTGACGGCGCGCCTCGATGCGACGATCAATCCGCGCGAGCTTGACGGCTGGATGAAGATTCTGGCGGCGGAGCCCAATCAAGTCGGCTCGCCCCACAACAAGGCCAATGCCGATTGGATCCTGAAGCAGTTCCAGGATTTCGGCTGGGACGCCCATATCGAAACCTATCAGGTGCTCTATCCGACGCCGGTCAGCGAGGCGCTGGATATCGCCAATCTGGGTGGCAAGCCGTGGAAGGCGACCCTGCAGGAGCGGCCACTTCCCGGCGACAGCTCCTCCACCGCCAAGGACAAGGCCCTGCCCGCCTATCTCGCCTTCCAGGGTGATGGCGATGTCACCGCGCCGCTGGTCTATGTCAATTACGGCAATGCCGATGACTATAAGCGGCTCGAGCAGCTCGGGATCTCGGTCAAGGGTAAGATCGTCATCACCCGCTATGGCCAGGGCTGGCGCGGCCTGAAGGTCAAGCTGGCCCAGGACCATGGCGCGGTCGGCGCCTTGATCTATTCGGACCCGGCCGATGACGGCTATTCGGTGGACGGGGTCTATCCCAAAGGGGCGATGCGTCCCGCCCAGGGATTCCAGCGCGGCTCGGTCGCGGACATGACGATCTATCCCGGCGATCCCTTGACGCCCGGCGTCGCCGCCAAGGAAGGCGCCAAGCGTCTCACCCGCGAAACCTCGCCATCGATCCTGAAAATCCCGGCGCTTCCGATTTCCTACGGGGATGCGCAAGTGATGCTGGCCGCGATGGACGGCGTGGTGGCGCCGGAGAATTGGCGCGGCCATCTGGGCATCACCTACCGCGTCACCGGCAATGTGCCGGTGCACCTGATGGTGAAGTCGGAATGGAGCCTGAAAACCATTTACGACGTGATCGCCACGCTGAAGGGTTCGCAATATCCCGATCAGTGGGTGGTCCGCGGCAATCATCATGACGGCTGGGTGTTCGGCGCCAGCGATCCCTTGTCGGGCCAGACGGCCTTGCTGGCGGAGGCCAAGGCGCTTGGCCAGATGGCCAAGGCCGGCTGGAAGCCCAAGCGCACCATCGTCTATACCAGCTGGGACGCGGAAGAACCCATGCTGCTGGGCTCGACCGAATGGGCGGAAGATCACGCCGACGAGCTGAAGAAAAAGGCCATCGTCTATATCAACAGCGACGGCAATGGCCGCGGCATTCTCAATGTCGGCGGCAGCGAAGACCTGTCGAAATTCGTCAGCGACACGCTGGCGGGATTGAAGGACCCGGAAACCGGCCAGTCGGTCGATGCGCGCCGCCGCGCCAAATTGCGCATGGCGGGACCGATGGCCGACGAACATGACCGCGCCATGGGCCGCCAGGCAGCGGACGCATCGAAGAATATGCCGCTGGAGCCACTGGGTTCGGGCTCGGACTATTCCGCCTATCTCCAGCATCTGGGTTTGGCGACTTTGGACTATGGCTATGGCGGCGAAGGCCGGTCCAGCGGCGTCTATCATTCGCGTTACGACACCTATGAGCATCACAGCAAATTCGTCGATCCGGGCTTTGTCTATGACGCGCTCCTGGCCAAGACGGTGGGCCGGGCGGTGATCAAAGCCGCCGATACGGACCTGCCCATCCAGCAGGCCTCCGATTTCGCCGACGCCATCGGTCAATATGTGGGCGAGGTAAAGCGCCTGGCGGACACGCGGCGTACGGCGGCGGAAACCCAGAAGAAGAATCTGGCGGACAATGTTTATGCCCTGGCCGCCGATCCCACCAAGCCGCATGCCAACCCCACGCCGCTGCTGGAAGTGCCGAAATTCGATTTCGCGCCACTGGATCAAGCGGAGGCGAAACTGAAGGCCAGCGCCAAGGCCTATGACGATGCCTTGGCCGCCAATGGCTCGCGGCTCTCCGGCGCCGACCTCGCCCGCCTGCAGGGACTGATGCAGTCCATCGGCCAGACCTTGCTGCTGGAAAAAGGCCTGCCCTTCCGCGACTGGTACAAGAATTCGATCTACGCGCCCGGCCGCTTCACGGGCTATGGGGCCAAGACCCTGCCGGGCGTGCGCGAAGCGATCGAAGAGGAGCGTTGGGCCGATGCCACCCAGTATATCGGGCTGACCGCGGGCACCATCAACGCCTATAGCGACCGGTTGGATCAGGCGACGGCGGTGCTGAAGCGCTGACGTCTTTATTCCTGTCCTCGCCCTGAACCCGTCGAAGGGCGGGACAGGATTTTTGCGCGACCTCAGTTGTTCTCGCGCAGGATATATCCGGCGAGATAGAGCGAGCCGCAGATGAGGATTCGCGGCGGCGGCTCCTTGGGGTGGGCGCGCGCCCAGGCGCCCACTTGCAGCATGGCGTCTTCCAGATCCTCGGCGGGAGCGGCATCCAGTCCGGCGGCGCGGGCGGCGTCATAAAGGGCGCCCGCGCCCAGACTGGCCGCTTCGCCGGGGATAGAAACCGTCACAACATGTCGCGCCAAGCCCTTGAAAGCGGACAGAAAACCTTCCGCGTCCTTGGTCCTGAGCATGGCGCAGATCAGATAGAGAGGCCTGTCAACTTTCTCGTCCAGATCGGCGATGGCGCGGCTGACGGCAGCGGCGCAGTGCGGGTTGTGACCGCCGTCCAGCCAGATCTCGGCGCCGTCGGGCGCCTGGCCGACCAAGGGCCCATGGGAGAGATGCTGCAGCCGGGCCGGCCAATCCACGCTTCGCAGACCCCTCTCCACGGCGGCATCGGCGCCCCAGTCCATGGCCTGCCCACCCTGTATCGCATGGCGCAGGCCCGCGATGGCGACGGCGGCATTGTCGATCTGGTGGCGGCCGATCAGCCGGGGCAGCGGCAAATCAAGCAGCCCCATCTCATCCTCATAGACCATGCGGCCATGTTCCTGGCGGCCGAAGAAATCCTGCCCGAAGACAAAAGCCGGCGCGCTCACCGTGTCGGCCCGGCGCAGGATCACTTCGCGGGCGATCTCGTCCTGGGGTCCAATCACCACCGGCACGCCTGGCTTGATGATGCCGGCCTTCTCGCCCGCGATAGCGGCGATGTCGCTGCCGAGAAATTCGAGATGATCCAGCCCCACCGGCTGGATGATGGTCATGGCCGGGCGGGGCACCACATTGGTGGCGTCATAAGTGCCGCCCAGCCCCACTTCCAGCACCACGGCATCCGCCGGATGACGGGAAAAGGCCAGGAACATGGCGGCGCCGGTGATCTCGAAGAAGGTGATGGGCTGGCCGTCATTGACCTGCTCCACCTCCTCCAGCACGGCACAAAGCTCATCTTCCGAAATCAGTTCGCCCGCGATGCGGATGCGTTCATGGAAGCGCACCAGATGGGGCGAGATATGCATATGAACCTTCAGCCCCTGCTCTTCCAGGATGGCGCGGGAAAAAGCGCAGGCCGAGCCCTTGCCGTTGGTGCCCGCGACATGGATCACGGGTGGCAGCTTGAGCTGGGGATTTCCCAGCGCGCCCAGCAGCCGCAGCATGCGATCCAGCGCCAGATCGATCTTTTTGGGATGCAGCGACAGCAGCCGATCCAGAATCGCCGTGCTGCGCGGCGATTCAAACCCGCTGCCGAGGGCTGGGATCATTGCGCGGCGACCGCGCGTCCATTGCCGTTGAGGTTGGGCGGCGGCAAGGTCCGGGCCTTGGGGCGCGGCTTCTTCATAAGCATGTGCAGGACGCGCGACAGGCCGGCGCGCATCTCCGCGCGGGGCAAGACCATGTCCAGCATGCCATGGGCCAGAAGATACTCCGCCCGCTGGAAGCCTTCGGGCAGCTTTTCGCGGATGGTCTGGGCGATGACGCGGGCTCCGGCAAAGCCGATCTGCGCGCCCGGCTCGGCGATCTGAATGTCGCCCAGCATGGCATAGGAGGCCGAAACGCCGCCGAAAGTGGGATCGGTGAAGACCACGATATAAGGCAGCCCCGCTTCCTTCAGCATCTGCACTGCAATCGTCGTGCGCGGCATCTGCATCAGGGACAGCATGCTTTCCTGCATGCGCGCGCCGCCCGACGAGACATAAAGAATGAAGGCGCGTTTCTCCGCGATCGCCGCTTCGGCGGCCCGCACAAAGGCTTCGCCCACCGCCATGCCCAAGGAACCGCCCAGGAAATCGAAGGCCTGCACGGCGATCATCACCGGCAATCCGTCGATGGTGCCGCGCGCGGCGCTGAAGGCCTCCGGCCGCGAGGTCTTGGCCTTGGCGGCCTTCATTTCGTCGGCATAGCGCTTCTCGGCCTTGAAGCGCAGGGGGTCGCTGGCCACCTGCGGCGGCGGCAGCTCGGTATAGGTGTTCGGGTCGAAGGTGAAGGCAAAGCGTTCCGCCGGGCCCACGCGCAGATGATGGCCGCAATTGGGGCAGACATGGAAATTCGCCACCAGATCGCGGTGGAAGATCATTTCTCCGCAGGCGGAGCATTTGCGCCAGAGATTTTCCGGCGTCTCGCGGCCGCTTGCGTCCTTGGTCATCAACTTCTTGATGCGGGGACGGACGAGATTGGTGATCCAGTTCATGCGCCTACCTTAGCACCGGATTCGGCGCGAATGGAATCGGCCAGGGCACGGCACAATTCCGACACCGATGTGACAACCGCGTCCCCGCCCGCGCTTTGCTTTTCAGCGACGATGTTAACGATCGCCGAACCTACCACTGCCGCATCGGCGATGCGGGCGATCTGTGCCGCCTGCTCCGGCGTGCGGATGCCGAAGCCAACGGCGATGGGAAGCGCCGTCGCTTTGCGGATGCGGGCCAGCGCCGTTTTCACATCGTCTTCGGCAAAACTCTTGGTGCCGGTCACGCCGGTTATCGAGACATAGTAAAGATATCCGCTGGCGCCGGTCAGGACTTTCGCCAGCCGCGCGTCATGGGTGGTCGGCGTCACCAGGCGGATGATGTCGATGCCGGCGGCCTGGGCCGGTTTCAGAATCACGGCATCTTCTTCCGGCGGCAGATCAACAATGATCAAGCCGTCCACGCCCGCATCGGCAGCCTCGCGCACAAAGGCATCCGCACCCCGCGCATGCACGGGATTGTAATAGCCCATCAGCACGATCGGGGTCTTGTCGTCGCGCTTGCGGAACCCGCGCACCAACTCCATCGTCCGCGCCACGGTGGCGCCGGCACGAAGCGCCCGAAGGCTGGACGCTTGAACGGACGGGCCGTCGGCCATGGGATCGCTGAAGGGCATGCCCAGTTCGATCACATCGGCGCCCGCGCCGGGCAAGGCTTCCAGGATGGCCCGCGAGGTTTCGAAATCCGGATCCCCCGCCGTGATGAACGGCACGAAGGCGGCGCGGCCTAACGCCTTCAGTTCGGCAAAACGCGCGGCAATACGGCTCACAGCTTTGCTCCCAGGGCTTCGGCGACCGAGAACACATCCTTGTCGCCCCGGCCTGACAGGCAGATGACGATGGATTGGTCTTTGCGCATTTTGGGCGCGACGCGCGCGACATGCGCCAGCGCATGTGCGGGTTCCAGAGCCGGGATGATCCCTTCCAGTTTCGAAAGAAGCTGGAAGGCATCCAGCGCTTCCTGATCGGTGGCTGAGAAATATTTCACCCGGCCGATATCCTTCAGCCAGGCATGTTCGGGCCCCACACCGGGGTAATCCAAGCCGGCGGAAATCGAATGGGCCTCCTGCACCTGGCCTTCCGCATCCTGCAGCAAATAGGACCGCGAGCCGTGCAGCACGCCGGGCGAACCTTTGGAAATGGTGGCGGCATGGCGCGGCGTGTTCACACCTTCACCTGCCGCTTCGACACCATGAATTTCCACCTCAGGGTCATCGACGAACGGATGGAACATGCCGATGGCGTTGGAGCCGCCCCCGACACAGGCCACCACCAGATCTGGCAGCTTGCCTTCCTGCGCCAGCATCTGCACCTTGGTTTCGTTGCCGATCACGGTCTGAAAGTCCCGCACCATGCCCGGATAAGGATGCGGTCCCACCACCGAGCCGATGATGTAGAACGTATCTTCGACATTGGCGACCCAGTCGCGCAGCGCTTCATTGGTGGCGTCTTTCAAGGTACGCGCACCAGAGGTGACGGGCCTGACTTCCGCGCCCAGAAGATTCATCCGGAAGACATTGGGCTTCTGCCGCTCGGTATCCACTTCGCCCATATAGACCACGCAGGGCAGCCCGAAGCGCGCCGCCACCGTGGCCGTGGCCACGCCATGTGAACCGGCGCCGGTTTCCGCGATGATGCGGGTCTTGCCCATGCGCCGCGCCAACAGAATCTGGCCCAGGCAATTGTTGATCTTGTGCGCGCCGGTGTGATTGAGGTCTTCGCGCTTGAGATAGATTTTTGCCCCGCCGAAATGTTCGGTCAGGCGGGGCGCAAAATAGAGCGGACTTTCACGGCCGACATAATGGGTGAGCAGGCCGTTCAATTCCGCATGAAAGGACGGATCTTTCTTGGCCGCGTCATAGGCCTTTTCCAGGTCCAGCAGCAGCGGCATCAGGGTTTCGGCGACGAAACGCCCGCCGAAAACGCCGAAATGGCCGTCGGCATCGGGACCGGTTCGAAAGGAATTGGGCAATGTGTTCACGCGCGCACCGTCTGTTTCGCCGCCGCGACAAAATCCGCGATGCGGTCTGAGCTTTTGACGCCCGGCGCGCTTTCCACGCCGGACGATACGTCCACCATCTTCGCGCCGCTGACGGCGACGGCCCGGCCGATATTCTCCGGGTTCAGGCCGCCGGCCAGAAACCAGGGACGCGCGAAGTTGCGTCCGTTCAGGATCCGCCAATCGAACGCAGCCCCATGGCCGCCGGGCCGGGACGCGTCTGCGGCAGGCACGGCATCGAACAGGAACATCTCTGCCACATCGCCATAGGCGGAAACCTTGGCCAAGTCGCCCGCTTCCGAGACGGCGATTGCCTTGATGACGGGGATGCCGAAGCGGGACCGGATCTCAGCCGTCCGCTCTGGCGTCTCCTTGCCATGGAGTTGGAAGAAATCGGGCTTCACCTGGCTGGCGATGGTGGCCAGCGCCGCGTCATTGTCATCGACCACCAGCGCCGCCAGCCGGAGGCGCCCCCGCATCCGCTCGGCCAGCGCCACGCCCTGCTCCAGGCTTAGATGGCGGGGACTTTTGGCGAAGAATACCAGCCCGCCGAAATCCGCCCCGGCACGCAGCACCGCGTCGGCGGCGACGGCCGAATTGATCCCGCAGATTTTGACCTGGACCGGCATGGGAGGGGGCTTATGGGCTTAAAGGCCGCCCGAAATCAAGCAACCCGGAACCATCAGGAAAAGCCCAGGCTTCCCGCTATGGCGCGGGCCGCTTCGACCGGGTCCGGGGCGGCGGTGATTGGCCGGCCGATCACCAGGATGCTGGCCCCCGCGTCCAAGGCTTCTTTGGGTCCCATCACCCGCTGCTGGTCGCCCAGATCCGCTCCTATGGGCCGGATGCCGGGAACGATCAGAAGAAAGTCCGGACCCAGCGCGGCCCGCAGCCTCGCTATCTCATGTGCCGAGCAGACCACGCCGTCGAGACCATTATCGCGTGTCAGGGCCGCCAATCGCGCGACCTGATCCGCAGCGGGCCCGCGCTGGCCCACGGCTTCGAGATCCGCGTCGGCAAGGCTGGTGAGCACCGTCACCGCGATCACTTTGGCGTCGGGGTTCACGCCGCGGGCCGCTTCCACCGCCGCTTTCAGCATGGCTGGCCCGCCCGCGGCATGGACATTGAGGATATTCACGCCCAGCCCGGCTGCCGCGCGCACCGCGCCCGCAACCGTGTTGGGGATGTCATGGAATTTCAGATCCAGAAAAATCGGCAGGCCAATATCGGAAAAGGCCCGCACGCCCGCCGGACCGTGAGCCGAAAAGAATTCCAGGCCCAGCTTGATGCCGCCCACATGCGGCTTAAGCCGCGCGGCCAGCGCGCGCGCATATTCCAGATCGGTGGTGTCGATGGCGACGAAGACGGGATTGGAACGCATGAATGCCGCGCGCGAAGGATTAAAGACTTGGATGTCCTTAAGGCTTCGGCGTACCGCCATTCAAGCGTTCGCGCAATTCCTTGCCGGTGCGGAAAAACGGCGCGCGCTTTTCGCCCACCGAAACCGGCTCGCCCGTGCGCGGATTACGCCCCATTCGTGACGGCCGCACCTTGACGGAAAAAGCGCCAAACCCCCGCAACTCCACGCGATGGCCTTCGGCCAGCGCCTTGGTGATGCTGTCGAGCATGGTCGTGACGATCCGCTCCACGTCGCGGTGGTAAAGATGCGGATATCGCGCGGTCAGCCGCGCCACCAATTCAGACTTTATCATCCCAGCCCCTACGGGACATTACCGGTCGTGTAACGCCGTCCGGCCCCGTTAAATTGTCAGAGGGGCAAAGGCGCGTCAACGGGAAGCGTCTGAAAATTCAGGCATTTTTTGCCTTCCCGTTAAGCCTGTTGACGGGTTCCGGCGGTGCCCAAGCCCGGTCTGGCCGCTAATCCATCAGGCCGCTAGGCTCCCTTTTCATTTACCGGAGCGGGCCATGAGTCACGACGCCCCATTGGAAGCTCGGGAGCACACCGAGCACGCCGAACATGCCGCCCATGCGCGGGACCCCTTTATTTCCAAGGTCTCGATCACCGTGGCGGTCCTGGCCGTGCTGGCCGCCACCGCCGGCAGCCTGGAAACGGTCGAAGGCGGGCGGGCGATCACCGAATCCTCCGAAGCCGTTCTGGCCCAGGACCAGGCTACCGACGCCTGGAACGAGTACCAGGCCGATAGCCTCAAACGGCATATGTACGACATCGCAGCCGAAAACGGCTTGACCCACTTCAAGAATGACAGCGTGGCGGAGCGGGACGCCCAAGCCAAAGCCCGGACCAAGGCCGTGGAGGCCGAGAAGGAACGGGACGTCAAGCGGATGCAAAGTGCCCACCATGAAAGCCGCCATCATTGGCTGACCGGCGCCGCGACCTTGATCGAAATCGGGATCGCCCTGTCCACCGTGGCCATCATCACGCGCCGCCAGGCTTTCTGGCTGAGCGCCCTGGGACTGGGTGTGACGGGCATGGCCCTCTTCACTGTCGCTTATGCGGGCTGAGAACCGGAATGCGTAAAGCGCAGACCTGAAGACCGGCGCGCATCGTTATATTGGCGGCGCACCATCAAGGCATTTCCGGTGAGCGGCACTTCCCTTTCCTTTCGCGATCTTTTGCTGGCCTTGGGCGTGGTGTTCGTCTGGGGCACCAATTTCGTCGTCATCCGGCTGGGCCTGAACGCCTTGCCGCCGCTGCTGTTCGCCGCGCTGCGCTTTACCTTCGTGTTGCTGCCGATGGTGTTCTTTCTGCCCAGACCGAAAGTGCCTTTCCCCAATCTCATCATCTATGGCCTGGCCCTTGGGCTGGGCCAGTTCGGTCTTCTGTTCATCGCCATGAACGGATTTATCTCCCCGGGGCTCGCCTCGCTGGTGGTGCAGATGCAGGTCTTCTTCACCATCGGCCTGTCGATGCTGCGCACCGGCGAGCGGCTGAAACCCTTCCAGCTTGCCGCCTTCGCCTTGGCCATCGCCGGAATGGCCGTGATCATCGCCCATAACGGGCGGAGCGCCACCGTCGCCGGCGTGCTTCTGGTCGTGGGCGCCGCGGCGGGCTGGTCGATTGCCAATCAATGTTCGAAAGAAGCGGGCAAGGTGAACGCCCTCGCCTATGTGGTCTGGGCCAGCCTGTTTTCCCTTCCGCCGCTCTATCTTCTGTCGCTCTGGCGCGAAGGCTTGCCGGCCATTGTCGCCGGGCTGAGCCACGCCACCCCGGCCACCTGGACCGTGATCCTGTGGCAGAGCGTGGGCAACACCATGTTCGGTTATGGCGTCTGGGCCTGGCTTCTGGCGCGCTATCCCGCTGCCACCGTATCGCCCATGACCTTGCTGGTGCCGGTATTCGGCATGGGGGCATCGGCCCTGGTCCTGGGCGAGCCTTTGGAAAGCTGGAAGGTCCTGGCGGGACTTTTGGTTCTGAGCGGGCTCGCCTTGAACCTGTTCTGGGCGAGGCGCAAGCCCAAGCTGATCCCCGTGCCGGAGCAGAGCGCTTCGTAATCCGTCAAACCAGGCAAGCAAAAGGGCGCGCCTCTTATCGAGACGCGCCCCGGTCCTGTCGGACAATGCGTCAGCGCGCCTTGCGCTTGGCCTTGCGGGCGCCCTTCTTGGCGGCCTTCTTCGCCTTCTTGGCGGGCTTCTTCGCGGCCTTCTTGGCCTTCTTCACGGCGGCCTTGGCCGGCGCGGCCTTGCGCTTGGCTTTGCGCTTCTTCTTAGCCTTCGGGGCCGGCGCCTCGCCCGTAAACATGCGGACCACCGCGTCTTCCAATTCATTGGCCCGCTGGGCCAGCACGCTCTTCTTCTTCGCAGCCATAAAACGCTCCTCGGTTGAAAATGCACACAAGCATGATTCTGTGTGCGAACAAATGAACGGTTAATTTGTTCTGTGCCTTTCAGAGCACAACGCGCGCGGCGGGTAAAGAAAAAGGGCGCGCGAAGATCGCGCGCCCTTGTTTCGAGATTGCTTTGAGACTGCCGCGCCGGTCTTATCGCCCGGCTTGGCGTTCATAGGGCAAAACCTCCACCGGAGGTTTTGCTGACCCTGCTCACTCGTCTTTCTTGGTCTTCTTCTTGAGCGCCGCGCCCAGGATGTCGCCCAGGGACGCACCGGAATCCGAGGAGCCGAACTGCGCCACTGCTTCCTTCTCTTCGGAGATTTCCCGCGCCTTGATGGAAAGCGAGACCTTGCGGCTGGCCTTGTCGATGCTGGTGACCAGGGCGTCGACCTTGTCGCCCTTGCCGAAGCGTTCCGGACGCTGGTCGTTGCGGTCGCGGGCCAGATCGGCCCGGCGGATGAACGATTTCACGCCGTCCGCCAGGGACACTTCGATGCCGCCGTCATTGACTTCGGTGACGGTGGCGGTGACCACCTGGTTCTTGCGCAGCGCGCCGCCGCCGGCGCCGGCTTTCTCGATTGGATCGCTGCCCAACTGCTTGATTCCGAGGGAAACGCGTTCCTTTTCAACATCAATGTCTAGCACCTTGGCCTTGACCATTTGGCCCTTTTCATAGGCCTTGATGGCTTCTTCGCCCGGCTCGGTCCAGGACAGGTCGGAGAGATGCACCATGCCGTCGATGTCCTGATCCAGCCCGATGAACAGGCCGAACTCGGTGATCGACTTGACCTCGCCTTCGATCTCGCTGTCGATCGGATGGCGGCTGGTGAAGCCGGACCAGGGATTTTCCTGGGTCTGCTTCAGGCCCAGCGAGATGCGGCGCTTGTTGGAATCCACTTCCAGCACCTGCACGTCCACTTCCGTGCCGGGGGTGACCAGCTTGGAGGGGGCGAGGTTCTTCTTCACCCAGGACATTTCGCTGACATGGACCAGGCCTTCCACGCCCGGTTCCAGCTCCACGAAGGCGCCGTAATCGGTGACATTGGTGACCTTGCCGGTGAACTTGGCACCCACGGGATATTTGATGCTGACGCCTTCCCAGGGATCGGTCTGGAGCTGCTTCATGCCCAGCGAGATGCGCTGGGTGTCATGGTTGATCTTGATGATCTGCACCGTGACCGTCTGGCCGACGGTGAGAACTTCGGTGGGGTGCGAAACGCGGCGCCAGGCGATGTCGGTGACATGCAACAGGCCGTCCACGCCGCCCAGATCCACGAAGGCGCCATAGTCCGTGATGTTCTTGACCACGCCTTCGACCACCTGCTTTTCCTGCAAGCTGGCGACCAGCGAGGTGCGCTCCTCGGCGCGGCGCTCTTCCAGGACGGCGCGGCGCGAAACCACGATATTGCCCCGGCGGCGATCCATTTTGAGGATCTGGAAGGGCTGCGGCTGGTTCATCAGCGGTCCCACATCGCGGGTGGGACGCACATCGACTTGGCTGCCCGGCAGGAAGGCCACGGCGCCGTCGAGATCGACGGTGAAGCCGCCCTTGACCCGGCCGAAGATCACGCCGGTGACGCGCGACTGGTCGTTGAAGGCCTTTTCCAGCTTGATCCAGCTTTCCTCCCGGCGGGCCTTGTCGCGGCTGAGAACGGCTTCGCCCAGCGCATTCTCGACGCGCTCCAGATAGACTTCGACTTCATCGCCCACCTGAATGTTGGCGGGAACGCCCGGCATCGCGAATTCCTTCAGCGAGACGCGGCCTTCGGTCTTTAGGCCCACATCGACCATGGCGAAGTCATTTTCGATGGCGACGATCTTGCCCTTTATGACCGCGCCTTCCTGGGGGCTCTGGGTCACGAAGCTCTGTTCGAGCATCGCCGCGAAATCGTCGCGGCTGGGGGCGGCAATGGAATTCTCGCTGCTGGTTTTGGTCTGGGTTGCTACGCGGGCCATTCAAAATCCTCAAAGTACGGTCATGCCGAATGGCGCATTCGCCACTGGACTTCCCATGCGGATGCATGGGCAGAAAGGTTTGCAGAAAAAGTAAGCGGGTGGCTCGAAAGCCGCCGGGCCTCCTTAGCCCCTGTGGCGGTCCTTGAGCGCGCCTTCGATCTTGGTGGAAACCAAGGCAAGGGCTGCCGCGAACGCCGCGTCTATACCCAAATCGGAGGTATCGAGCAAGGCGGCGTCCGGCGCCTGTTTCAGAGGGGAAATCGGCCGGGACTTGTCGGCGGCATCCCGGGCATTGAGTTCCGCCAGAAGGCCGGCCTCATCCCGCTGGATGCCCATGCCCCTGAGTTCCAGCCAACGGCGGTGGGCCCTGAGTTCCGGCCGGGCGTCGATATAGAGCTTGGCGGTGGCTTCCGGGCAGATCACGGTCCCGATGTCCCGCCCGTCCATCACCGCGCCGGGACTGCCCCCTGGCGGAGAGGCCAGAAAGCTGCGCTGGAAATCCAGAAGGGCCTGGCGGACCGCTCCGATGGCAGCGACCTGGGAAGCCGCCTGCCCCACCACATCGGTGCGGATGGCCGGATCGCCTGCCAAGGACAAATCAATCGACTGGGCGCCCTTCAAGGCGTCGGCAGGATCCTTGGGATCACCCTTGGCATCCAGCACCGCCAGCGCCGTCAGCCGGTACAGCGCACCCGAATCCAGATGCGCGAAATGAAAATGCGCGGCCAGTTTCTTGGCCAGCGTCCCCTTGCCCGATGCGGCGGTTCCGTCCACCGCAATGACCACGGATTTTTTCATGCGCCCGGCCTTATGAAATCCGCGCCTAGGCTGCGCATCAAATCCAGGTAGGAAGGAAAACTGGTGGCGATCATGGCGATGTCATCCACGGTCACGGGCTCTCGCGAGGCCATGCCCAAAGTGAGAAAGGACATCGCGATACGGTGATCCATATGGGTGACAACCGTGCCGCCGCCCGGAATCGCGCGCGCACCGGTCACGGTCAGGCCGTCCGCCGCCTCGCGCACGGCAACGCCATTGGCCTGAAGTCCCCGCGCGATCGCCGACAGCCGGTCGCTTTCCTTGACCCGCAATTCCTCCAGGCCCTGCATCACCGTCTCGCCTTCCGCGAAAGCCGCGATCACCGCCAGGATGGGATATTCGTCGATCATGGAGGGCGCCCGGTCTGCCGGGACGATCACGCCTTTCAGCGGCGCATGGCGCACCAGAAGATCGCCGATTTCCTCGCCGCCGCTGCTGCGGCGGTTCTGGATGCGGATATCGGCGCCCATTTCCAGCAAGGTTTCGATCAGTCCGATGCGGCGGGGATTGAGCAGGATGGCGGGAAGAAGAATTTCAGAGCCCGGCACGATCAGCGCGGCGGCCAGGGGAAAAGACGCCGATGACGGATCGCGCGGCACCTCCACGGAATAAGCTTTCAGATGGGCCGGCCCTGTCAGACAAATCGTTTCACCCTTCGCCGACGCTTCGACATGAATCTCCGCACCGAACGCCGCCAGCATCTTTTCAGTGTGGTCGCGGGTCAGCGCCTGTTGCGAAATCCGGCTGGTGCCCTCAGCCCGCAGCGCCGCCAGCAGCAACGCCGATTTCACCTGGGCGGAAGCCACCGTCACCTCACAGGTGATCGCATGCGCGTTCGCCGCGCCGATCACCGTCACCGGCATCAAGGCCTTGGGCCCCTGCGCCTCATAGCGCGTGCCAAAAAGGGTCAGCGGATCAAGCACCCGCGCCATCGGCCGCGAGCGGAGGCTGGCATCGCCGGTGAAAGTGGCGCGGATTGGCGAAGTCGCCACCGCCCCCATCATCAGCCGTGATCCGGTGCCGGAATTTCCAAAATCCAGGTCGCCGTCCGGCTGCCGCCAGCCGCCGGTGCCGGTCACCCGCCAAAGCCCATCGTCGTCGCGGATCACCTTTGCCCCCAGCGCCCGGACCGCATTGGCCGTGTTCAGGACGTCTTCGGATTCCAGGAGGCCGGATATCCGGGTTTCGCCAAGGGCCATTCCGCCCAGAATCAAGGCCCGCTGGGAGATGGATTTGTCCCCCGGAACCGCCGCTATCCCCTTGAGCGGACCCGACTTGCGGGCGCTGAGCGGCTGAACGGCATCGGGGGCGGCAGGATGGGACATGGGGAAGCTTCGATTGCGCTTTACAGGCGGTGCGAGAAGTGGCAAACGCCCCCTCCGACTATCTCTTCTTTATGGGAACGAGCACCTTGGTCAAGGCGGATCTTGGAACGAAGCGTGGATGCCCCAGTTGCGGCGCGCGCTTCTACGACCTGTCGAAGCGTCCGATCGAATGCCCCAAATGCGGCTTCTCTTTCGAGCCGGAGGCGCTCTACAAGCAGCGCCGCGGCCGGCAGCCCGAAGCCGCCGCCGGCGTGGTTGCCGCGGCGGACACCGAGGACGAGGAAACGGACGACGAGAACGAGGATTCCGATTCCGAGAATGAGGAAGAAGAAGAGGAAGCCGTCGAGGAAGCGCCGCTGAACGTCACCGCCACGGGCGAAGACGAAGACGAGACCGCCGAGGAAGAAGAAGCCGAGGCGGATTCGGGCATGAGCGTGGTCGAAGGCGACGAAGACGTCGCCATCGAAGACATCGAAGTCGAAGACGGCGAAGACGACGAAGAAGGCGATGACGACCTTCTTGCGGAAGTCGAAGAAGATGAAGACGATGTCGCCGGTATCATCGATCCCGGCATCGCCAAGGACGAAGGTTAAAGAATAACCCGCCGCCCGCGTTCCAGCAGGACGGCGCAGAAATTGGGGCCATAGCTCAGCTGGGAGAGCGCCTGCATGGCATGCAGGAGGTCAGCGGTTCGATCCCGCTTGGCTCCACCATTTCCCGCCCGCACCATCCCATTTCATTCTTCGCCGCCGTCACTGGCGAAAAATGGCGGAGCCAAGCGCCCGAGCGGCGCTAGCGCCAGCGTAGCGCGCCGCGAAGGGGCGCAGGCGGCATAAAAGTCCCCTCCCCTAACCCTCAATTCACCATCGCGGCATACTTCCCGACATTTGCGGCAGACATCCTCTCCCGCGCAGGGCTAAAATCCCCTGTCACAAACGGATCTGTCTTTTGAGCGGTTTTCAGGACGCACGTGCGCTTCCCAAGGACACTGTCCTTACCCCCGACCTGGCGATCATCGGCGGCGGACCGGCCGGCATCAGCCTGGCGCTGGCGCTGGCTGAGAGCGGCCAGAATATTCTCTTGCTGGAATCCGGCGGACGGACCTTCGAGCCCGGTGCCCAGAAACTGTACGAAGGCAGCCAGACGGGAGTGCCCTATATCGCGCTGGATGGCGGGCGCCTGCGCTATCTGGGCGGCAGCACCAATCACTGGGGCGGATGGACCCGCCCATTGGACAAGATCGACTTCGAAACTCGCAAAGGGCAGCCCCTATTCGGCTGGCCTTTCGGCCGCGATGCGATCGAGCCTTATTTCGCCCGCGCCCAGGCCCTGATCGAAGCCGGTCCCTGGGTCTATGACGAAGCTGGGGAAACCGCATCCGACAATGGGCCGCTGCTGCGTTTGGGGCCGGGCGGGCTCTATACGAGCTGGTTTCAGTTCTCCAAAACCCGGGAGAACAATCTGCCGACTCATTTCGGCGATCGCTACCAGGCCGATCTCACCAAAGCGGCACGCATCACGCCCCTGCTGAACGCCAATGTCACCGCCATCCGCCTGTCGCCGGATGCAGGCCGCGTGATGCGGCTGGATGTGGCCACCTTGTCGGGCAACCGGCTGACGGTGAAGCCTCGCTACACGGTCCTGGCGGCGGGTGCGATCGAATGTGCCCGGCTGATGCTCGCGTCCAATGACGTGATGACGGCAGGCGTTGGCAATGGCAACGATCTGGTGGGGCGCTTCTTCGCCGACCATCCCATTCCCCGCAATGTCGCCACCATGGTGATGTTCGATGGCGCGATCGCGCCGATCTACTTCAACAATGTGGCGCGGCCGGACGGCGCGGTGATGCGCGCGGTCCTCTCTCCCCGGCCGGAATTCATGCGCGCGCATGGCGTGGCCGGATCGCTCACCACGGTGGAAAACGAAGTCAAGCTCGATCCATTCGCGACGGCAGCCGTGGTGACGACGGCGCAAGCCTTGGGCGTGGATGCGTCGCGCGCCAAGGCTTATTCCCTGGGCTGCGGCATGGAGATGGCGCCGGATCCGGATCGCCGGCTGACCTTGGTGACCGAGCGCGACGCGTTGGGCATGCCGCGCCTCAATCTGCACATGACGATTTCGGACGACGATTTCACGCTGTTCCGCCGGACCCTGACGGAACTGGGACGCCAGCTTCTGGCCGCCAAATGCGGAATGCTGCACATCAGCTACAATCGGCGCGACGAATGGCTGGACGCGATGGATTGGGGCAACCATCATCTGGGCACCACACGGATGCATAGCGACCCCAAGCGGGGCGTGGTCGATGCAAACAGCAGAGTGCATGGCATCGGCAATCTCTATGTGGCGGGCAGCTCGATCTTCCCGACCTATGGATCATCCAATCCCACGCTGAATCTCGTGGCGCTGACCCTGCGGCTCGCCGATCATCTGAAAAAGGTGATGGCATGACCCGGCGCGGCATCCTGGCCGGGTTGGTGGCCATGCTGACAGTGGCGGGCGGCGCGGCCTGGAAATTCCGCCTGTTCGCCAAACATTACCCGCCCACGCCGTATGATGACCTGCTGGACCAGATCGTCGACCGCGAACCGGCGATCGTCTTTGGCCGGACGGCGCGCAAATCCTTGCCCGGGGCCGCACAGCTGGCGGCCGGGTTGCGCGGGGACCATCGCGGCCTGGCC
>CALMGU010000055.1 GCA_937865685.1 uncultured Alphaproteobacteria bacterium
GCACCAGATGGGCGCGCTGGGTGTCCAGCACGATCAGGTCCGCCTTCTTGCCCACAGTGAGCGCGCCGGTGATCTTGTCCAGGCCCAAGGCATGAGCGCCGCCGAAGGTCCCGTCCTGGAGCGCGTCTTCCGGCTGGGGCAACAGGCCCGGGAACGGATCGTCGCGGCGGATGCGTTCGGTCAGCATCGCCACCCGCATCACTTCGAACAGGTCATTGGTGTTGTTGTCGGTGCCATAGGCGATGGGGCAGCCCGCCGCGCGCAGCGCCGGAATGGGCGGAATGACGCCGCGGTTGGCCGCCATCGCCGCCTGATGCGAAATGGTGGTGCGGGTGCGGGCCAGAAGCGCGATATCGGCTTCGTCCACATAACGGCAATGGGCGGCGAACAAACGTGGCCCCAGAAAGCCCGCCCGGTCCAGATAAAAAATCGGACTGACGCCGTAATGCTTCTTGGCGAACGCCACTTCGGCGCGGCTCTGCGACAGATGGATGGAATAGCGCAGGTCGTATTTTTCCGCGAAGTCATGCACTGCTTTCATCAGTTCCGGCGATGATGTCTCCGACAGAGCGGCAGTGGGAAAGACATTGATGCGGCCATCCGCCTTGCCGTGCCAGGCCGAATAAAGGTCGCTGATCCGCTTCATGCCTTCGTCGCGCCGCGCCGCCGAGAAGGCGGGCGTGGGCGCGTTGGCCGCCCCTTCGGGCGACAAGGGGCCGGGCACATTGGTGCTGTCGGCGATGGATTCGGCCAGGACCATGCGCAGGCCCGACTTCGCCAAGGCGCCCGCGTAAGGGGCGATCTCGCTGGCATATTCGGTCAAGGTGGTGGTGCCGGTCTTGATCGCTTCCAGCGCCCCCACCGTGGCCATCAGGCTTTTTTCGTCGCCCTGCAACAGACTTTCGGGCCGGACCGCCAGCTTGGCGGAATTGGGAAAGCCGAAATCCTCGTTGAAGCCCCGCGCCACCGTATCGCGCAGATGGGCATGGCAGTTGACCAGGCCCGGCAGGATCGCCTTGCCCCGCCCGTCATAGACTTCGGCGTTGGGATATTGGCGCATCACCGCATCATTGGGGCCGATGGCGGCGATCTTTCCCGCCACCACCGCCAGCGCCACATCGTCCTGTGTCAGCTCAGGGGTGGCCACAGTGGTGCGGGTAAAGATCACGGGCCGGTCCGACTGTGTCTGGGCTTGGGCCTGTGCCTCATTCTGGGTCAGCACGATCGCGGCCGCGCCGGCACCCGCGCCCGCCAGGAGCGCCCGGCGGCTGAGACCGGATTCATTGGAATGATTCGATTTCGACATGCTGGCCCCCAAATGGCTCGAGTACGCTGAAGTTCCACCCGATGATGCGGCAATGGCGAAGCAAGTCAATCAAGGACGCATTGTTGGCGAAGATGCCGCCCCCTATAGTGCGCCAAGCCGCTCAAATCGGGGTCAGCGATGCTGAAATTTGCGCCATTGGGATTGCTTCTTCTTTCGGGCGCCGCCATCGCCGCGCCGGTTTCCCCGCCCGCGGTGGTCATTCATCAGTTCGAGAATCTGGCCCTGTCGCCTGACGGCGCCAGGACCGCCACGGTGGAAAGCGACGATCCCGGCAATCTTGCCGACGAACCGCATGGCGCGGTGACGGTGCGCGACGCAAACGGAAAGATGGTCGCCCATTACGATCCTTGTTCGGTTTGCCGCTATTCCGGTCTTGCCTGGTCGCCCAAGGGCGATGTGCTGGTGTTCCTGGGGGCGGACAGGAAAGCGTCCAAGACCACGCTGTATCGCGTGGCGTCCGGGGAGCCGCAATCCCTGACCGTGATCTCCGGCGTCGCCAACACGCCCCGCTTTTCCGCCGACGGCAAGCGCATCGCGTTGCTCGCCACCATCGGGGCCCGCAAGATGACCGGCGCCACCGAAGCCGCCGCCGCGCAAGTGGGCGAAATCGGCGCCAGCGAGGACGAGCAGCGCATCTCGGTTCTGCCCGCCACGGGCGGCGCGCTGAAACAGGTCTCGCCCGCCGACACGTATGTCTATGAATTTTCCTGGACGCCGGACGGCAAGGGTTTTGCCGCCACCGCCGCCAAGGGCAATGGCGATAACAATTGGTGGATCGCCACCTTGAATTATATCGACGCCGCCAGCGGCGCGTCGCGGGTGATCGCCGCGCCCAAGATGCAGATGAACATGCCGCGCGTTTCGCCCGACGGCAAAAGTGTCGCCTTCATCGGCGGACTGATGAGCGATTGGGGCTCGGTGGGCGGCGATGTCTATACCGTGGCGCTGGCAGGCGGCACGCCCCTCGATGTCACGCCCGGTTATAAAGGCACGTTCCAGGGGCTGGACTGGCGCGGCAATGATCTGATCGCCACGGCCCTGATCGGCGACAAGGCGGCGGCCGTCACCATCGATCCAAACGCGAAGTCGGTTCAGGTGCAATGGTCCGCGCCGGTTGCCACCAGCGCCCAGACTTTCAACGGCCCCATCGCCTTCAGCGCCGACGGCAGCATCGCCGCCACGGTGACGCAGGACTTCACCCATGCCGCGGAAATCGCGCGGGGCAAGCTTCCCGCGCTGGCGTCCGTGACGCATGAGAATGCCAAGCTGACCGCCAGCGTGGCGGCGGAAAGCGTGCACTGGAATAATGACGGCTTCGATGTGCAGGGCTGGCTCGTCAGGCCCACCAACGTGACGCCCGGCAAGCATCCCATGATCACCATCGTGCATGGCGGGCCATCATCGGCCTCGCGACCCCGCTATATCGCGGGCGGCGGCCAGCACGGCACGGGCTTCGATTTCGTGGGGCCCTTCATCGCCAAGGGCTATTTCGTTTTCTATCCCAATCCGCGCGGCTCTTACGGCCAGGGCGATGCCTTCACCCGCGCCAATATCCGCGACTTCGGGCGGGGCGATCTGCGTGACATTCTGGCGGGGATCGATGCCGTGGAAAAAACCAACCCGGTCGATGACGCGCGCCTGGGTCTTTACGGCCATTCCTATGGCGGCTGGATGAGCATGTGGGCCAATACCCAGACCAAGCGCTTCAAGGCGATCGTGGCGGGGGCGGGCATCGCCAACTGGACCAGCTATTACGGCCAGAACGGCATCGACAAATGGATGATCCCCTTCTTCGGGGCCTCGGTCTATGACGATCCGGTGGTCTATCGCGATGCCTCGCCGATCGAATTCATCAAGCAGGCCAAGACGCCCACCCTCGCCTATGTGGGCGAGCGCGATGTGGAATGTCCCGCGCCGCAATCGGTGGAATATTGGCATGCCCTGAAAACCATCGGCACGCCGGTCAAGCTGGTGATCTATGCCGGAGAAGGCCATCGCTTCCGCAAGCTCTCCAATCTGGAGGATCTGCGCACACGCGTGGTGGACTGGTTCGGGCTTTATCTCAGGGAGAAGCAGTCCTGATCTGATCTCTGATTTGATCTCTGATTTGATCTCTGGCGCTCCAGGCCAGGATCGCGATCACAAGCACCACCAGCGGCAATGCGATGCCGAATTCGTCGATCATGTAAGGCGTGATCTTGCCCTTAGGCCCGGTCAGCGGGGTGAAGAAATTCTGGATGAAGACATTGTGGCTGGCATGGAACAGCATGCAGGGCCAGACGCTGTTGGACCGCAGCCTGAGCCAGGTGAGGATCACGCTGGACGCGACCACCATCACGGTGAAGCAGGACAGAGCAAACCACCACTCGGTGGCGCTGTTGTAATCGGCGAACAGCAGAAGCGGCATGTGCCAGACCGCCCAGACCAGACCCGCCAGGATCGCCCCTTGGGTGAAGCCGAATTGTCCGACCATGGCGGGCGTCATGAGGCCCCGCCAGCCGATCTCTTCGCCCAGCGCCCGCGCGCCGCCGCCGATCATCCCGGTGGTGCCGGTCAGGAGAAAATACAGCGGCACGAACAAAGGCCCCGGCTGCCAGCCCAAACGTCCGGCCAGCCGGTCGATGGCGGCGGGATCGGGAAACGTCCCCAGCCCCAGGCTCCACACCGCGATATAGGCGATCAGGGCATAGGCCAGCGGCAAGAGATATCCATAAGCGGCATACTTGCCTCCGAACCGCGACAGGCCCAGCGAGCCAATGTCCAGCCGGCGCCAGGCGATGGTGAGAAAGGCCGCCAAGGCCGGGCACCACATCAGGGCTTCGACATAATGGCCACCCCCCGCCATCAGATGACCGGCCCGGATGATCAGCGTGTAGAAAATGCTGCTGAGCAGCAGAACCAGCACCAGATATGTGGCAAGCCCCGATGTCCGCTTTTCCATGTGATGCCCCGCCCGCGACGTTTCCCCGCTTACAAATACGATAGGCGTGCCCCCCGCCTTTGCCAACCGGCCTTTTTCTCCGTTAGATGCGCGGCAAATGAGAGGTTGAACGATGGTCCGGAAATTGACCTACATCGCGGTCGCCATACTCGCCTTTGTGGCGCTGGCGGCGGCCTATGCCCCTTATGTCAATTTCGAATTGTCGCCTTATCTCAGCCATCACGCCATCATCGATCCCGCCACCCCGCCGCTTGAGAAAGGCCGGATGGTGACCGACTATTTCTCGGTCGAGGATCTGGGCCAGAACACCTTTGCCATTGGAGAGCCCCGTTATTACCAGCAGAATTACGCCTATCTGATATTGGGCGAGAAGCGCGCCTTCCTGTTCGATTCCGGTTCGGGCACGCGCGATATCAGCCCGGTGGTCAAATCGCTCACCAGCCTGCCGGTCACGGTGATGGTTTCGCATCTGCACTTCGATCATCTGGGCGGGATCGGCCCGTTCAGCCATGTCGCCATGATCGATTTGCCTCAAACCCGCGCGGATGTGCATGACGGGCTCTTCACGCCGGGCCGCTACGAATATTCCGGCCTTGCCGACAAGAAAGTGCGGCCCAGCTTTCCCGTCGCCGAATGGCTGAAGCCCGGCGACAAGATCGATCTGGGCGGCCGGGTGCTGACGGTGCTGAACACGCCGGGCCACACCCCCAGCTCGGCCTCGATCTACGATCCCGCCGCCAAGCGGCTTTTCACCGGCGACTATATCTATCCCACCACGCTTTATGCCTTTTCGCCGGGCACCAGCATGTCGGCCTATCACGCCACGGCTGAGCGCCTGATCGCCACCATTCCCGCCGACACGATTCTGTGGACCGCGCATTGCTGCCGCAAGGATGGCGGCATCCTGGCGCCCTGGCTGGCGATGAAGGATCTGCGCGAAATGGATGCGCAGCTGGTGAAAGTCAAAGCGGGCGAAGTGCCCTACAAGGGCTTTTACCCCCGCGTCTATCCGGTCAACGACCAGATGACTTTGGCCACCGGCTTTCCCTGGAACAATCCGTAACCGGCGCCCCATGCTATAACCAAAGCCATGACCAGGATATTCGCCGCCCTGTTCCTTGCGCTTCTGGCGTGCGTGCCAGCCCGCGCCGCCGATGACGCGCTGGGGCCCGCGGCCAACCACGCTTTCCTCGCCGCCAATGCGCGCAAGCCCGGCGTCCGGACACAGCCCAGCGGACTGCAATACCGCATCCTGCGAAGCGGCTTCGGCGCGCATCCCACCCTCGCCGACACGGTGCAGATCAGTTACAGCGTGCGCCTGATCAATTCCAAGCTGGTGGATACCGCGTCCGCCGATCTTCCGGCGGTCATGGCCGTCGGCAATGCCGTGCGCGGGTTGAACGAAGCCTTGCAGCTGATGCAGCCCGGCGATCATTGGGAACTGGCCGTCCCGCCGGACCTGGCCTTCGGCGGCAAAGGCACGCCCAACGGCGATGTGCCGCCCAATCAGGTCCTGGTGTTCGACATCACATTGCTATCCGTCACGCCGGCACAAAGGGCGGGAGGACAGGCCAGCAGCGGCGTGTCCGTGTATGGCCGCGATCGCGGCACCAGTCACGAGGCCGGCGCGATGTTCACGATACCGCAATGATCATCGGGCCATCGGCCAGCCTGACTGCTTTCGGGGGGAAGACATGTCCATTCATCGCCGTTCGATACTGACCGGAGGCGCCGCGGCGCTGGCGCTGAGCGCGGCGGCCAAAGCCACGCCCGTTCTGTCGGCGCGCAATTTCGGCCTGCGTCCCGCCGATGCGCCTCGCCGCAATGCCTGGATGGAAATCGACGCCGCCGCCTTCGAGCACAACATCGCCGAAACACGCGCCATCCTGGGCAATGGCGGCGCCGACCTTTGCGCCATTATGAAGGCCGATGCCTATGGCAATGGCCTCGATCTGTTGATGCCGTCGGTGCTGAAAATGAAGATCGCCGCCATCGGCTTCACCAGCAATGAGGAAGCCCGGATCGCGCGTCAGATGGGCTTCAAGGGAAGGCTGATCCGGGTGCGCACCGGCACCTTGGACGAGATCGAAGACGGTTTCGCCTTCCGCGTGGAAGAACTGGTGGGCAATCCCGCAGCCGCCGCCCGCATCGCCCAGGCCTGGCGGCGCAAAGAAGCCGCGCGGCCCTTGCCCATCCATCTGTGTCTGAATGCCGACGGCATGAGCCGCAACGGCGTCGAGCTGAAGACCGACTATGGCAAGGCGGACGCGCGCGCCATCCTCCAGACCGCGCCCCTGAAGATCGCGGGCCTGATGACCCATTATCCGACGGAAGACAAAGACGACATCCTGCGCCAGCTCGCCCGCTTCGAGCAGGACACCCAATGGCTGAAAGAAAATGGCCTGCCGCCGGGGCCTATCGTGCGCCACACCGCCAACACCTTCGCCACCTTGCATCACCCGCAGACGCGGCTGGACATGGTGCGGGTGGGCGGCGCGCTATATGGCGACACCAGCGCCGATTTTCTGGCCCGCTTCCGCCCCACCATTACCTTGAAGTCGCGGGTGGCGGCGGTGAACCATTTCCCCGCCGACGAAACCGTCGCCTATGACCGCACCTATCGCCTGACCCGCGAATCCTTTTTGGCCAATATCCCCATCGGCTATTCCGACGGCTATCGCCGCAGCCTGTCCCACGCCAACCAGCCGGATTTTCCGAACGAAGGAAGGAACGACACCCAGGTCCTGATCGGCGGAAAGCGCTATCCCCTGGTGGGGCGCGTCACCATGAACACCTTGATGGTGGACGTGACCGGCGACCAGGACCGCATCAACCTGGAAGACGAAGTGGTGCTGTTCGGGCGCCAGGGCGGCGAAGTCATCACCCAGGCGGAGTTTGAGAAAAATTCCGCCTCATACGGACCCGATCTTCTGGCCGTGCTGGGCAATTCCCTCCCCAAGGTACTGAAGAAAGCCTGAGAAAAGATGGCCGGCCGCGCGCGCCTTGAATCGGTCCCGCTCCCCGTCATCTATGCGGTCTGGATCGCGGTGGTGCTGATCCTCATCCGTCCTGCCGCTGGTACGCCCAGGTGAAGCAGCGCCACAAAGCCTGGTGGCTGAGCTACCTTCAAGACGGAATTTATTTCGCCGCCGCATCCGCCAGATGGCGATCGAGATGGCGGCGGATATGCGCCGCTTCCGCCGGAGTGTTGGCCAGCGCGATGGCGCGGTTGAAATCGGCCCGCGCTTCCGTGGTGCGGCCCAGCTGCAGCAGGAACGCACCGCGCGCCCCATAGAAATGGAAATAACCCGACAAGGCCGCTTCCAGCGGCGCGATCATGGCCAGCGCGGCTTCGGCCCCTGAAATCTTCGCCGTCGCCACCGCCCGGTTGAGCGTGATCACCGGCGATGGCTGCATCCGCTCCAGCGCCGCATATAAGGCATCGATCCCCGCCCAGTCGGTTTCCGATGCCTGCGCCGCCCTGGAATGGGTGGCGGCGATGGCCGCCTGGATCTGATAGGCGCCGGGCCGGTTGTGCCGCATCGCCTTGTCCATCAGGGCCAGGCCTTCGCCGATCAATTCACTATTCCAGCGAGCGCGGTCCTGGTCTTCCAGGAGGATGATCTCGCCTTCGGCATCGAAGCGGGCCCCGGCGCGGGCATGTTGCAGGATCATCAGCGCCGCCAAACCCATCACTTCCGGCTCGGTCTGGAACAGGCGCAGCAACAGCCGCGCGAGGCGGATCGCTTCGTCGCACAGCGCGGCGCGGGCTTCGCTGTCGCCGGCGGAATAGCCTTCATTGAAGACCAGATAGACCATCGCCATCACAGCGGCCAGGCGCTGGCTGCGCTCCACCGGGCCCGGCGCCTCGAACGGCACATCGGCGCGGGCGACGCGCTGCTTGGCGCGGGTGATGCGCTGTTCCATCGCCGCTTCGCTCACCAGAAAGGCGCGGGCGATCTGCTTGACGGTGAGGCCCGACACGATACGCAAGGCCATCGCGATCTGCTGCGTCGCCGGAAGATCGGGATGGCAGCAGATGAAAAGCAGCCTCAGCACATCGTCGCGGTAATGCGATCCGTCCAGCCGCTCGGCCAGCGGCGCCTCGGCATCGTCCAGATCCGAGATCGCATCGTCATCCGGCAGGGCCACATTGCGCGCTTGCTTGCGCACCCCGTCCAGCGCCGCGTTGCGGCCCACCATGATCAGCCAGGCGGCGGGATCGCGGGGCGGGCCGTTCTGCGGCCAGTTCTTCAGCGCCCTGAGCGCCGCCTCCTGGAACGCCTCTTCCGCGCGATCCAGGTCGCGGAAATAGCGCAGCAGCGCGCCCACGGCCTGCGGCCGTGCCGCCGCCAGCGCGGCGTTGATCCAGGTCAGATCGTTCATGCCTTGCGCCGTTCATCCGGGTTGAAGACGGCGATAGGCCGTATCTCAAAGGCGCCGCCGGGATTGACCTTGGCGATCTCGCGCGCCGCGTCGAGCGCGGCGTCCAGATTTTCCACGTCCAGGATATAGAAGCCCAGCAATTGCTCTTTGGTCTCGGCAAAGGGGCCATCGATCACCAGCGGCGGATCCTGGTTCTTGCGCAAGGTGGTGGCCGCGGTAGTGGGCATCAGCCGCAAGGACGTGCCCAGCTTGCCTTGGGCGGTCAGCCGCTCCCGGACCGCGCCGATCTTGTCCATCAGGGCGGCGTCTTCTTCCTTGCTCCAGGACCAGACCAGATTTTCGTCGTGGTAGCACAAGACCGCGTACAGCATGGCGTTTTCCCTTATTGGCCCAAGGACGGGCGGACCCGCCCCATCCCGACAGCGAACTGTAAAATCTTTTCCGGCTTTTTTGAGGGTTCGATTTTTTTGGGGGGACGTGTCGGCCTGCCCCGGGTTCCGCCGTCCTTGGGGCAGAACGCCGACAACCACCCCTTTTATGGAGACCGCCATGACCGAGGAAAGCAACGAACTGGTTCTGGACCGCCTGCTGGATGCGCCCCGCGACAAGATTTTCCGCTGCTGGACCGATCCGGAGCTGATCAAGCAATGGTTCGCGCCCAAGCCCTATACCGTGCCCGTGGCCAAGGTCGATCTCAAGGTCGGCGGCGCCAACATGATCGTGATGAAGAGCCCGGAAGGCCAGGAAATCCCCTGCCCCGGCACCTATCTGGAGATCGTGCCCAACGAAAAGCTGGTCTTCACCGATGCCTATACCGGCGACTGGCAGCCCAGCGGCAAGCCTTTCATGACCGTGGTCCTCACCTTCGCGGATGAAGGCGGCAAGACCCGCTACATCGCCCACTCCCGTCATTGGAACAAGGAAGACTGCCAGACCCATGAGCAGATGGGCTTCCACCAGGGCTGGGGCATCTGCGCCGAACAGCTGGAGGCGCTGGCCAGGAGCATCTGAGACGTACGTACGTACGTACGTCCTCATCCTGAGCTTGTCGAAGGATGGCGAGCGGTGCGAGCTCCAGCGAAGGGCAGGCAAAGGACGGCGTGCCCGAAGACCGACCCGAAAAAACCAGCCGCCATGGTAAAAGTCCTGGCGCCCGACCGGAGACATTCCATGAAACCCGTCATCACCGCCTTTGCAGCCTCCCCGGACCGCGGCCAGGGCATGGCGCGCGACATGCCCGTCCGCTGGGCCTTTGAGGAAGCGGGCCAGCCTTACGATGTCCGGCTGGTCTCCTTCGCCGAAATGAAAGAGCCCGCGCATCTGGCGCTTCAGCCCTTCGGGCAGATTCCCAGCTATGAGGAAGGGGACCTTTCCTTGTTCGAATCGGGCGCGATCGTGTTCCATATCGCCCAGAGCCATGCGGGGCTTCTGCCGGAGGAGCCCAAGGCCAGGGCCCGCGCCGTCACCTGGATGTTCGCCGCCCTCAGCACCATCGAGCCGGTGATCACCGAATGGGAAGTGCCCGAATATTTCGAGCAAGACAAACCCTGGTACCAGGAACGCCAGCGCATGCTCGACGATCGCGTCCGGGCACGGCTGCGCCGGCTGTCGGTGCGGCTGGGGAGCGCCGACTGGCTTGATGGCGCGTTCAGTGCCGGGGATCTTCTGATGGTGCAGGTGCTGCGCCGGCTCACCGGATCGGGCCTTTTGGAGGAATTCCCCAACCTGGCCGCTTATGTCGCCAGGGGCGAAGCCCGCCCCGCCTATGGCCGCGCCTTCGCCGCCCAGCTGGCGGTTTTCACGGTACAGAATCGCTGACACGGAGCTCAAAAAAAGGCCCAGGCCGGTGAGGGCCTGGGCTCAGTCATTCCGCTGCGTCTAGGGATCGCAGGGGAATTGCATCTTCAGGAACGCCTTACCAGTTGATGGTCAGACGCCCGTAATAATAGCCACCGTACGGATCGAATGGCGTTCCAACCGGCGAGCCGGCCACCACGCCGCCACCGCAGGGGTTCACGCCGCCATTCGCGTTGGTGCCGCCGATGATGCAGCTCGCCTTGGCGGGAATGCCGAACACGTTGTTGCCGCCGATCGCCAGCTGGACCGTATCCGTGAAGTTGTAACGGCCTTCGATGTCGGTGATGCCGACACTGGGTTCGGAGTTGTCATAGTAAGGCTTGGAACCGTCGGGCGTGGTGAGCGCCTTGAGCGGGCCATACAGGGTTTCGCGCACCGTCAGGCCCCAAGCATCCAGGGACCAGGTGCCGGTCAGGCCGATTTTGTAGGCCGGCGCGGCATGCGTGAAGTTGTACAGGGTCGAGTCGGTGAAGAAGGTGCCCCCCGGAACACCCGCCAACTGCGGCGGAACCGGTGCGACCCGCGAAACCTTGGTCGTATTGTAGTTGCCGGCCAAAGTCCAGTCGATCAGGCCCGTATCGCCGAAATCGGTGGGATAGCTGAGCGTGAAGTCCACGCCCTGGGTCAAGGTGCCGAACCCGTTCACAAAGGACGAGCAGCCAACACGGCTGGCGGTGGGATCCAGCTGAAGGCCGAGTGCGGTGATGGCGTCGCCGCACTGCGAAACCAGTGGCGAACCGCCTCTGAGATACACGGTGCTGGACGAGGAGATACGGTCGCCCAGCGCGATGCTGTAGGCATCGAGGGTCAAGCTGAGATCGTCCAGCGGATGGGCCACGATACCGGCGCTGAAGCTTGTGGAAATTTCCGGCTTCAGATCCGAGAAGCCCAGGATCTTGGCGGCGGCGGAATCGGCCGGCAGCTGAACCGTCGCGTTGGTGGGCGAAACGTTGACCGTGTTGTACCATTCTTCCTGCAGGTTCGGGGCGCGGAAGCCGGTCGACATGGTGCCGCGGATCGCCACTTTCGGAGTGATGTCCCAACGGGCCGTGATCTTGCCGATCTGGGTATCGCCGAAGTCGCTGTAATGTTCGGCGCGGCCCGCGATATCGAGTTCGACGCTTTCGACCGGCGCGAGCGCCAGATCGACATACGCCGAATAATTTTTGCGGCTGTGAGAACCGGCCACCGCGTTGGCATAACCGGGGAACGATTGGCCGCCTTCCTTATACTGCGAGGCCGCGTCGCCGGGCTTGATCTGATAAAAGTCTTCACGGGCTTCGAAGCCGAACGCCACGTTCAAGGGCGAAGCCATGCCGACATTGAAGCCGCGCGTCACATCGACGGTACCGACGAACTGGCTGGCGACGAAGGTGCCGTCATAGAAGTTGGTCGGTGTGGTATGCGTGTCGATGAACAGCGCGCGGTTGCCGGTATTGATCGTGTAGATGTCGTTGACGTCTTTGCCGTAGCTGATCGAGGCATCGATGTCCCAGCCGCCAACACCGGCCTTGACGCCGAGATTGTACTGGTAGTCGGTATCCTTCACCGCTTCCTGCGGCTGGAAGCCGTTGGGATAGAAGATCAGCTCGCCCGGTGTGTAGAAGCTGCCGGCCTGACCCGAAATGATGATCTGATTCTTGGCATTGATGCCGGCCGTTACCGTGCCGGGTGCGCCCTGCGAGCCGGCCAGCGTGTAGTAGTTGGGCAGGCTGCCATTAAAGCAAGCCGGGGTCAGCCCGTTCGGCGTGCTGGATGCCGTCAGATAACCTTGCGGATTGGACGCGCTGCAAGGCTGGTTGGAGCCCGGCGTGGCGATG
Organism: uncultured Alphaproteobacteria bacterium; assembly: GCA_937865685.1. GTDB lineage: Bacteria > Pseudomonadota > Alphaproteobacteria > Micropepsales > Micropepsaceae > Rhizomicrobium. The sequence continues at coordinate 12,332 of CALMGU010000055.1, forward strand.
ATCTGGCTGGGCATGCGGACATTTTCCATGCCGATGCCATAGCGATGGCCCCAGGTGCCGAAGCTGTAGATCGAAAGATTGTCGCTGAAATCATAGCCCGCATTGTAGGAAATCACGGTCTGGTTGATTTCCGGGCTGGTGTTTTCGTGGTTGGCGCGGGGATAGTCCCTCATGCCCCGGCGATTGGCCAAGGGAATGCAAATGCCGGCGGTGCAAGGCACCACGCCGCTGGCATTGGCGACGAAGGTGTTGTTGGTGGCCGTCGCGCCGACGCCGATGCGGCCTTCCTGCGCTTCGGTCACGCCGTCCGCGCCGATCAAGCGGCTGTCAGGCCCGCCCAGCTGGACGAAGTTGCTGTACTGCTTGTCGAAGGTGGCGTTGATATAGCCCTTGTCGAACAGCGGCAGGCCCATATTGATCGAATAGTCGTAGCTGTCGCCCTGGGTGTTGTAGCGCCGGCCGCCCGTGACCGAAATCACGCCGCCCGAAGACCGCTTCTTGAGGATCATGTTGACCACGCCGGAGATCGCGTCGGTGCCGTACTGGGCCGCCGCGCCGTCCAGCAGCACTTCGACATGGTCGATCGCCGCGGTCGGGATCATCGAAAGGTCAGGCGCCGAGTTGCCGCCGAAGCCGCCGCCGCCGGTGGCGAAGGCCGATGCCATGTGGCGGCGATGGCCGTTAATCAGGATCAAGGTGTCGTTGGGCGACAGACCGCGAAGGTTGGCGGCGCGCGTCAGGTTGGCGAGGTCGCCGCCGAAATTCTGCGATGTGAAGGACGGCACCGTCTGGCCCAGCGACTGGCGCAGGTCCTGCGTACCGGACGACCGGGTCAAGGCATCGCTGCCCAACACCTGGACGGGCGCGGCGCTGTCTGCTGCCGTCATGCCCTGCACGCGCGTGCCGGTCACGATAACGGTTTCATTGCCGTTACCCTGTTGTTGCGCCATCACCTGTCCGCTGAGCAGAAGCCCGGCGATGGAAGTCCCCAGAAATAAAGATTTTTTCAGGCCTTCGCCCGTGAACGCGCGCATATATCCCCCTGTTATTGCTGGGCGTCCGGCTTCAAGACCGGTTCGAACCCATTATTCTCGAAGAAGAATCCCCCGCGAACGCCAGCAATTTTCCTGGGCAATCATTTGCCCATGTGCGGCAGGATGCGTCCGGAGCCCCCCTGCGTAAATCATCCGAGCGGCGTGAATATCCTCACACATGGGATGAGAAATCCGGGGGCCGGCTAGACGATGGTATTTATGACAAACCATCTCGCATCGTAATCACCCGCCATGAGGTTGCTGCTTCAACCAACAGCAGGTGTCAGATCAACCGATTGTATGGGTATATTTCACCGATGGTGCGGCGCTGCTTTTTCCGCGCGCCTCACAATCGAGGATCTGTGATCGCGGCATGACTAGCACCGCTGTTGCGATGCACTTCGCACTTTATCGTTGCGGAACCGAACGAATTTCGTGCGAGAAACTCGCAACCATTGCGGTGCACAATCGAAATTGCGCGCAGATTTCCGGCGCGAAAAGGCGCACGCGAGTCCCCCAACCGATTGGCGTCAAACCTTGTCCAGCGCCTGGGCCAGGTCGCTGATCAGGTCTTCGACATTCTCGATCCCCACTGAAATGCGGATCAGGGCGTCGGTGAGACCGATCTCTTCGCGCAATTCCTTGGCGACGCCGGAGTGAGTCATGGCGGCGGGGTGGGAGATCAAGGTCTCGGTTCCGCCCAGGCTCACCGCCAGCTTCATGATCTGCAGATTGTCCAGAAGGCGGAAGGCTTCCGCCTCGCCGCCTTTCACGTCGAAGGAAAAGGTCGAGCCCGCCGCGGTGCATTGCCGGTCGAACACCGGCTTGCGCGGATCGTCGGCTTTGAGATTGCCCAGATAATGCAGCCGCGCGATTTTCGGATGACGCGCCAGATAATCCGCCACGATGCGGGCATTCTCGTTGGCCCGCTTCATGCGGATATCCAGCGTCTCCAGCGACCGCATCAGCATCCAGCAGGAATTGGGATCCAGCTGCGTGCCCAGCGCGCCGCGCCAGCGCTTGATCTGGGTGATGAGCTCGGCCTTGCCGCTGATCGAGCCGCCCACCAGATCGCTGTGACCGCCCACATATTTGGTGAGAGACAGCAGCGAAATATCGGCGCCCTGTTTCAAAGGCTTCTGGAAGATCGGGCCCAACAGCGTGTTGTCCACCACCACGGGCGGGCGATGGCCTTGTGATTTCTCCAACTCGTCGGCGATGGCGGCGCAGACCGCCAGATCGACAATGCCGTTGGTGGGATTGGCGGGCGTCTCCACCATGATCATGGCCACGCGCCCTTTCGCGGCGGCGGCCTTGGCGGCGGCGCGCATCTGCGCGGCATCCACGCCATTGGTGAACCCGAAGGCGGTGACGCCGAACGCGCCCATCTGGTTCTTCAGCAAGGTCTCGGTGCCGCCATAAAGCGGGCGGCTGTGCAGCACCGTGTCGCCGGGGCGCAGAAGCGCGAAGCAGGTGGTGGCGATGGCGGCCATGCCGCTGGCGAAGACGGCGGCGCGCTCCGCCTCGTCCCAGATCGCCAGCCGGTCTTCCAGGATTTCCATGTTGGGATGGTTGAAGCGCGAATAGACCAGGCCCGCGGCTTCGCCCGGCTTGAGCTGGCGGCGGCCCGAGGTGAAGTCGAAGAAATCCTTGCCCTGCTGGGCATTCTCGAAAACGTAAGTGGAGGTCTGGAAGATCGGCGGCTTGAGCGCGCCCTGCGACCAGGCGGGGGCATAGCCATAGCCCATCATCAGGGTTTCGGGATGCAAGGTGCGGTTGGCGATGCGGTCCTTGTGATAATTGTCGTTGGCCATGGGCTTGCCTTTCCCGCGCGATTTCGGCAGCAAGGCTAGGCCCGTTCGGCCGGCATTAAATGGCGTATTGCAGTAGATATCGCATCAATATTGGCATTATACTGCGCGATGTGGCGACAAAAGAGCATATCGTGCTGGACCGGCTGGACCGCCAGATTCTCACCCTGCTGCAGGACAATGGCCGCATGACCAATCTGGAATTGTCGGAAAAGATCGGCCTTTCGCCCACGCCCTGTCTGCGCCGCATCAAGCGCCTGGAAGAGGACGGCGTGATCAAGGGCTACGCCGCCATCGTCGATCAGAAAGCCTATGGCCTGCCCCTCAGCGTCTTCGTCTCCATCCGCCTCAACCAGCAGAGTGAAGAGCAGATCAAGGAATTCGAGAAAGCTGTGCAGGGCTGGAGCGAAGTCACCGAATGTCACCTGATGACCGGCGCCCGCGATTATCTCTTGCATGTCTATGCCGACGGCATCGAAGGCTATGAGCGGTTCCTGAAACAGAAAGTCACGCGGCTGAAATGCATCCAGTCGGTGGAAACCAACTTCGCCATGAGCACGATCAAGAAACGGATCGGTCTGCCGCCGCTATGATTGGGTGTTGCGGCAAGCAATCTCTTTCGTGAAGCTGAATCCGAAGATCTTGAATCCCTGCCGGAAATAGAATTGGTGCGCTCGCGATCTTTGCACGCCTGACTCCAGATCGAATGCCGAACATCCCGCTTCCAATGCGCGCCGCTCGCACCAGGCCAGCATCGCCGCGCCATAGCCCCGGCTTCGCTCACTTTCATCGGTGACCAGATCGTCCAGATAAAAGCGCAGGCCATGAAATGTCGTGTGGTGGAACCGATAGACCGCAAGGGCCTTCACGGCACCATCGGCATGAAGCACGCCCATCTTGGCGCCTTCGTGAAACATGATTTTCAGATAGGCTTGGTAATCGTCCGGCAAATGCGGTCGCAACGACCGATGCAAGGCCTGTGACCGCGGCAGCCACAGATCGGCGCTTCCCGGGTCATCGGAAATCAGAACTATATTTCCCGCTTTTTCCGGTCCGATCTGCGCGCCAGCCATTTCATCTTCCAATTTCGGGATTGATCCGCTGCTCAGACCCGCATACCGCAAAGCCCCGCGATGATCGCCGCCGCAATCAAAGCGGCGGCGGCCAGCGAGCCGGTCCAGAAACGGTTGGCGATTGCGGGGCGAACGCCATGGGCGAGCATCACAACCCGAAGTCCCGATGCCAGATGCCCCAGGACGAAGAAAGCGCCCAGCGCATAATGCGGCAGAAGCCGGATGTTCCAGGCGTCTTGAATGAGGCCCGCCGGCGCGCCCGAGGCCCAGGCCCAGTCGGTTTCGATGTGATGCACGGCCCGCGCCGAAATGAAGGCCGAATTCATATGGGCCAAAAGGAACATCGCCAGATAGACGCCCGATCCAATTTGAAAGATGCGATAGGCATCGACGCGCTGCGAACTCCAGCGCCAGGCCAGGCGCACGCCGCTGGCGATCTGAAACAGCAGCAACGCGACCAGCACCGGCTCGATGAAAGGCGCGCGATAGACTTTGCGCCCCGCCGCCATGATCGCCTTGTGCGTTCCTGGCCCTTCCAGCCCGGACAAATGATTGACGAGATGAAACAGCACGAAACAGGCGATGAGCGCCGCCGCCGCGCCATGCGCCACTCGCCAGCCCGCGATGGAGCGCGCGGGCGCGGATGCGACAGGCCCGTCCGGCGCAACCCAGACACACAACGCCGCCGCCAGCCAGATCGCGATCCAGATCGCAATGTCGGGAATGTGAATGCCCGCCAGTCCCGGCGCCACGCCGACAAAAACAAACAGCGGCGGCGCGGCGATGCCGGCAAACGCAAGCCGCCGCGCCCGAAGGTCGAATTGCGCCGCATCGCCGTTGAGGCGGAACGCGAATGCAATCCCCGACAACGGCATCGCGAATGCGCCGGTCAGCATGAGCGCTGCCAGCAAAACAGCATGCGCCACGATGGCGGCATGAAAACCCATGAGGAAAAACGGATAGGCCAGCGCCGCCGCCGCGGGCAGCAATCCCATCCATCTATGGCGAGCGGCCTCCAAACCTCGTGTCCCCTCTGCTACTTGTCCGGCGTCGACAGCGGATTGTCGCCCGTGTTCAGCACAAAGATCGCCAGCATCTTGGCCGGTTCGGTCTTGCTGGCATTCTCGCTGATCCGGTGATGGGCGCCGGGATTCTCGGTGAAATATTCGCCCGCATGATAGACCTTGGCCGGTCCGTCATCCACTTGGGACCGCACCGCGCCTTGCAGCACATAAGCGGTGACGAAAGCGGAACCCGCATGACGATGCGGCGGATTGCTGACGCCCGGCGGATAATCCACCACCACCGCCAGAATGCTTTTGCCCGGAATATTCGGGATCGGATTGTCGAAGGCGAGATTGGATTTGTCCGCCGCAAGCGCGGCGCCGCTTGTCAGCATAAGCCCCAATAACAGTCCAAGCCGTTTGATCATCGCACCACCGCCTTGTTACCCGGGCCTCAGAATGCAACGATATGGCTCATATGACAGGGCCATTTTCCTTCAATTCGAGTGGGCCATGACCAAAGCCCGCGAACCTGTGGCGGTTCGCATCGACCGCCGCTCCGCCGCGTCCATCCATCAGCAGCTTTACGACCGCATCCGCGCCGCCATCGCGAGCGGGCAGTTGGCCCCGGGCGAGCGCCTTCCCGCCACCCGCAGCCTGGCCGCGCAGTTGGGCGTGGCGCGCGGCACCGTCGATGCCGCCTATGCCCGGCTGGCAGGTGAAGGCTATCTGGTCGGGCGCGGACAGGCGGGCACCATCGTGTCGCCCGCCTTGCGCATCGCCGCCGCTCCGCCACCCGCGACACACACATCGCCGTCCCTGCATCGCGGCGTGACGGCGCCCCTGCCCTTGCGGATGGGCTTGCCCGCGCTGGACCTGTTCCCCCGCACGCTATGGTCCCGGCTGGCGTCGCGCGAAGCGCGCCGCTTTTCCGACACCAGCCTGCCCTATCCCGATCCCATGGGCTTGCCCGTGCTGCGCGAAGCCATCGCGTCCTATCTGGCGGTGTCGCGCGGCATCGCCTGCCGGGGCGGCGAGATCGTCATCACCCATGGCTATCAGGCGGCGCTCAACCTTACCGCCGCCTTGCTGACAAAGCCGGGCGATACGGTCTGGCTGGAGGATCCCGGCTATCGCTTCGCGCGCAGCGCATTGGAAGCGTTGCCCCTGCGCATCGCGCCCGTTCCCGTCGATGGCGAAGGCCTGTGCGTCGATCATGCGCGGCGGCATTTTCCCCGCGCGCGGCTGGCGGTGGTGACGCCGGCGCATCAATCGCCTCTGGGTGTCTCGCTGTCCTTGCCGCGCCGCCAAGGCTTGCTGGAATGGGCGGCGGATGCGGACGCTTTCGTCCTGGAAGACGATTATGATTGCGAATTCCATTATAGCGGCCACAAGCCGCCTGCCTTGAAAAGCCTGCCCGGCGGCGGCCGTGTCTTTTACGCGGGCAGCTTCAGCAAGACGTTATTCCCCGGCCTGCGCCTGGGCTATCTGGTGCTGCCGACCGTTTTCGTCGAGGCTGTTCAAACTCTCATCCGCCGGCTTCATCGCGGTGAGGCCCCTTTCGAACAGGCCGTCACCGCTGCCTTCATGACCGAAGGTCATTTCGCCCGCCATCTGCGGCGGATGCGGACACATTATCAGGCGAGGCGCCAAGCCTTGGCGGAGGCGCTGGTCCGGCAATTCGGCGAGGACATTCAATTTTCGCTTTCCCCGGGTGGGCTGCACATCCTGGCTCGCTTTCCCCGTCATCGCAGCGATGTCGAACTGGCGGATCGTGCGCTGCGTCATGGCCTTGAGCCAACACCCTTGTCCCCTCAATCCATAAAGCATGGTGCCGGACAGGGCTTTTTGATGAGCTTCACCAATATTCCCGAAAAATCCGCGTCCGGCATCGCGGCAAGGCTGCGCAAAGCCATTGGCTGAACACCGCCGCGCAGACATTTGATCGGCCAATTGGGGGAACGCGGGGCGCCGAACGACGTTGCCGGTAGGCACGTCGAAGACAGGAAGGTCACGCCATGGCCCAAGGGCGCGTCGAACACAGTCCCGCCGAACAGCTGGAAGCCTTGTGCAGCGCGCGCGACTATTACAGCGGCTTGGCCGAAACCCTTCACGCCAAATTGATGACCCACCCGTCGGAGCGCGATGAGCGGTACGAAAAGAAGGCCCGCCGTTTCGCCGCCGCCTATGACCGCAGCGTCAAGATTCAACGTGCCATGATCGAACGGGGTTATAGCTGACCTAAAACCGGCGGGTGATCGAGACGCGGAATTCGCGCGGCTCGGCCGGATGGGTATGGACATCTTCGACCCCGCCCGCAGGCTCGCCGGGCAGCCGCGAGGTATAGAAATAATCGATGTCGCTGGCCTTGCTGTCGAAAAGATTGAAGATACCAAGCCCGATGCTCCAATTCTCCGCGAATTCGTAGGCGATATCGGCATAGACCAGCGTGGTGGCTTTGGAATGGACCAGCCCGTCCTGGGTCAGGTTGCGCGGCCCGAAATAGCGCAGCCGCAAGCCGCCCGACCAATTCTTGGCCCAATCATCCAAATCGTGCAGCGCGATGCCCGCATCGATGGTGCGTTCCAGGGATTCCGGCACTCGCTGCCCCGCCGGATCGAACTGCGTGAAACGCGCATGGGACCAGGCGAAATCCGCATCCAAAGTGAGCCAGGGCGTGGGCGTGTAGAAGTTCGCGAACTCAACACCAATACGATCTGTCGGGCCAGACGGCGCGGTGGTGCCCGCATCGCCTTCCCAAGTCAGCTCCGACTGGATGTGCAACGCCCATAAGGTCAGCGAGGATTGCAGATCGGGGATAAGCGTGGTGCGCACGCCCACCTCCGCACCCTTGGTGCGGGCCAGCGGCGTGGCGCGCGCCGCCGCATCGACCACGCCGCGCGCATCATTGCTGTGATAACCGAAGCCGCCATTCAGATAGAATTCGGTATTGGCCCAGGGACCCAGCACGATGCCCAGCTTGGGCTCGGTCATGC
>CALMGU010000056.1 GCA_937865685.1 uncultured Alphaproteobacteria bacterium
CGGTCTGTTCTTCCTGACCACCCAGATCGACGGTGACACCGGCGAATTCGTGGCGGCCAGCAAGGACAGCGCCGAGCAGGGCGTCTACAGCTTCACGGCCGACTTCACGATGGCGGGCGGCTGGGCCTTCAAGCTACAAGCGAAGGTGCCGGGTGAGGCCGAGACGGTAACAGGCACGGTCATCTTCCAGGCGAAGTGAGGAGACGACGATGAGAAATCTCCTCATCGGGGGGATCGTCATTGCGGCGGTCCTTGTCGGCGCGCGGCCGCACGCGGGCGAAGGCATAACCCTGTTCGGCAACCGACAGCGTCATCTTCTCGACCGTCTTGTCGATCAGCGTCGTGCGCTCGTTGGCCTTCGTCAGTTCTTCGGCTTCGCGAAGCAGCGCGAGCACTTCACTGTCGAGCCCCGTTCGCTCGCCGATAATCTTCACCTTCACACCGCTCTCGTGCAATTCGGCAAGATCCTTGCGAACGAACCATTTCAGCAATCCCATCAGATCGTTGATTTCGTCTGCGGGCCGGGACCAGTTCTCGGCACTGAAACTGTAGATCGTCAGATACTTCACGCCCAGTTCACTGGCCGCTCGCACCGCGCGCCGCAATGCTTCGACGCCACGCCGATGGCCTTCTTTGCGCGGCAATCCCCGCGCAGCCGCTCCGAGGTTGCCGGCCGCTCACAAGCCGCTGCGGATGGCGCGGGCGATGAAGCTGGCGGTGGAAGCAGGACGCGAAGCCTGGCTGGCCGGCCGCATGCCAAAAAAGGCGTATGCCGATCCGTCCAGCCCGTTGACTGGGCTTATCTAGAGTCCGGACTCAATTGGAAAATCAAATCCGGATTGTCATGGCCCGGGAATCCGGGCCATCCAGATGATATAGACACGTCTGCCCGAGGTGGGATGCGGTTCAACTGGATGGCCCACACTCCGGTGGGCCATGACAAGCCGTTGAATTAACGACTGGCAATTGAGTGCGGATCCTGGAGCAACCCGCGCCAGAGATACTCATGCCCCTCATGCTTTGACAGTCGCTAGCGACAGCGTCGTGCGACCAGCATGAGGATTGAGCCAGATTCCTCACCCCCGAGCTTGTCGAAGGGTGATGTGCGGCGATTCTATCTGACCGCAAGGTGCTTCGGAAATCAGCTTTCGGCGGTGAGGGTCTTCAGCATCTCCTCATCGACGGCGCCGGGATGCATCACGCCGTTGATGATGAAGGTGGGTGTTCCGTCGATGCCTGCGCGCGCCGCCAAGGCCTTGCTGGCGGCGATGGCGGCGTCGATTTCCGGCCGCTGCATGTCGAGCTTGAGCTTGATCACATCCAGTCCCGCCTTCTTGGCGTCGACATAGATCATCGCTTCGTCGACCGGCTCATTTTCCTTCATCAAGGTGGAATAGAGCGCCATGTATTTGTCGGGCTGCAGCCGCGAGGCGAGTGCGGCCCGCGCCGCCAAGACCGAATCCGGGCCCCGGATGGGGAAGACGATGAAGGCGAAGCGGGTGTCGTTTTTGTGCTGCTCGTGGAATTTCTCCATCGCCGGCAACGAGAGGCGGCAATAGGGGCAGTTATAGTCGTAGAATTCCACCACGGTTTTCTTGGCGTCTGCGGGGCCGGTGATATAGGCGATGCGCGGATCGAAGAAGGCATTCATGCCGATCTTCTTCACGGCATCGGCGGCCTTCGCCCGGTCGGCCGCTTCCTGCTGGGTCTGCAGCCGGTCGGTCATTTCCGCCAGCAATTCGGGATGGGAAAGAAGATAGCCGCGGATATTGGCCGCGCTGCCGCCCGTGCCGGGAAGCCAGCCCTGATGCGCGGCGGCGAATACGATCACCACGCCCAAGAGCGCGCCGCCAATGGCCCCAGCCGCAACACTCGTCCAATCCCGCATCGTTCCCGTTCCTAGCGTTGCGGCGTGGCGGAGGCCACACCCACAATATCGTTGGCGCGCTGCCAATCCGGGCCGCCCTGTTCCAGGCCGCGCCGGGCGCGCAAGGCAAATATACCGGCCTTGCGGACCGCGCCAGAATTATAATAGGCCTCGGCCGTGGCCAGATTGGCCATCGGCTCATTCTTCAACATGCTGTAAGCCTGGGCAGTTTCGTACCAGGTGAACACATCATCGTCTTCGATCAGCGATGCGGCCTTCAAATTCTGCAGTGCCGCATTGGCCATGGCGGGCGTCTCCGTCGCCAGTTGTGCGACCGCCAGGCCAAGGCGTAGTTGCGGTGCATTGGGCCGCAAATCCACCGCCTTCTGATAGGCGGGAATCGCCAGCTGCGGCTTCGCCATGGTGACGTGAATCTGCCCCAGCACTTCATAGAAGAACGGATTGTTCGGCTCGTCCTTGATCAAGCTGCTGATGGTGGTGAGCGCCTTGGCCATGTCGGGCTTGCGCATATAGATCATGGCGCGGGCATAGCGCGCGGACTCGGAGGTGTCGCTTTCCGGGTAGCGGTCCAGCGCCTCCTGAACGGGCAGAGTGAAGCCCGCAAGTTTGGCCTGAACCATTTCGAAGGTATGCATCACCTGGGGCGGATCCTTGACGTCGCGCCAGGGCGAGGCATTGACCTTCTGCTCGATGTCGGCGAGCCGGTCCTGGCCCACCGGATGGTCCACGGCATATTTGTCGATCTTGTAGGCGCTCTGCGCCTGTTCGACCGCAAAACGGGTAAAGGTGGAATAGATCCCCATTGGCGACTGATGGGTGGCGTTCAAAAGCCTCACAGCGATCTGGTCGGCGGAGGATTCTTGAACCCTGGTGAAGGCGGCCATCTGCGCCTGGGCCATTGCGGACCCCGCACCCAAGATCACCATGCCGGCATCGCCCGCGCCCATTGCCATCGCCGCGGCGCCCAAAAGCAGCGACAGCAGCATCGGGACCATGGCGTGTTCCATGCCCACGCCGCTGCGGATGATATGTCCGGCCGCGATGTGGCCGGTTTCATGTGCCATCACGCCGATCAGTTCATTGGGGGTCTTGCAGTAGAGGATGATGCCGCTGAGCACGAACAAATTCTGGCCTTCGGCGACGAAGGCGTTCACTTCGGGGCTGCCCACCAGATAGAGATGCACCGCCTGCGGATCGAGGCCCGCGGCCTTGGCCAGCGGCGTCTCGTAGCTTCTGAGCATGTCCTCGGTTTCGGTGTCGCGCAGCAGGGAAATGCCCTGGGCATAGGCGGGGCCGATGCCCAGACCGGTGAAGGCAAGGGCGGCGGCCATCGCAAAACCTGCCGCAAAGGCGAGCCGCCGGCCGGGGCGCCTGATAATAGGAGAAATGGAATGAGGGTCGAAATGCGGCACGCCGTCAGCCTCCATGACCCCCGTCATGCCGGAAACTAGGTGGCGGCGGCGCCAAGGTCAAATCCGGGTGCGTTGCTCCAAAGGCATCGTTCCGGCATAACCGGGGGCCACACATTTCCTTTGGTTACGGGACTTTCATGCCTGATTTTCGCGTCGCGCCGTTTTTTGCCTTGCCGCTGGCGGCTCTTCTTGCCGGCTGCTCGCTGGGGTCGACAATCGATTCCACTTTGGGATTGGGCGGCGACTCCGGCGCCGTATCGTCCCAGAGCACGGGCCTGGCGGTGGGCGACGAGCCTTTCGCGGTCAAGACCGGTACCGCCATTCTCGCTCAGGGCGGCAGCGCCGCGGATGCGGTGACGGCCATGTTCTTCGCCATGTCTGCCACCTATCCGGTGGCGGTGGGTCTTGGCGGCGGCGGCATCTGCCTGATCAGCGATCCGGTGAAGGGGGTGCGGGAATTCGATTTTCTGCCTCGCGCCGCCAATGGCGGCGGGAGCTATGCCGTGCCTGGTGCGGTGCGCGGCTTCTACGATCTTCAATCGGCGTTCGGGACTTTGCCCTGGCAGCGCACCGTGTCCGGCGGCGAAGCGTATGCCGCCAGCGGCTTTCCCATCAGCCACGCTCTATGGACCCGTCTCGGCAATGCACAGAACGGCGTGCGGCTGGACGCATCACTGGCCGCGGAATTTATGAACGAGAATGGCACGCCCAGGCCGGAAGGGGCGATCGCCACCAATCTGGCGCTGTCGCAGACTTTGGCCACCATCCGCCTGTCCGGCGCGGACGGTTTCTACAAAGGCGCCGTGGCCGACGAATTGGTGCGCTATTCCGCGTCCCAGAGCGGGGCGATTTCCGCCGCCGACCTGGCCGATTATCGCAGCACCATCACGGCGCCGCGCTTGACCAGCCAGGGTGGATATAGCGTCGCGCTGCCGAATGCGGCGACCGGCGCCGGCCAGTTCGCCCAGTCGCTCTTCACCAATGCGGCCCGCAGCGCCGATGCGGAAGCCTCGGTGGTGCTGGCGGTGCGCCAGAGCCTCACCAGCTTCGGCGTCTCTACATTGCCGTCCGATCTGGGCGGCACCGGGTTCGCGGCCATCGATCGCAACGGCCAGGTCGCCACCTGCGCCATGACCATGAACGGCGCATTCGGCGCGGGGCACACCGCCGGCGGCACTGGCGTGCTCTTGGCGAATTCACCTTCGGCGCCGGCCGGTATTGCTGGGGCCTTCCTGACGCCCCTGATCGCGCGCGACGGCAATGGCCGGGCGGTGTTGACCGGCGTGGGAGCAGGGGGGCCGAACGGAACGGCCGCCATTGCCTACGCGTTTCTGAAACTCGCGGGCGGCCAGCAGATCGGCCGGCCCGGCGATTTGCGTTCCACCGGGGCAGCTCCCATGGTGACGGTCAACGTCATTTCCTGTCAGACTGTCTGCGTGGCGCTGCCGGATCCGGGCGGCCATGGCCTGGGTGCGGCCACCAGCGAGTAGGCGCATGAAAGTTCACGGCCAATGTCATTGCGGCGAACTTGTTTATGAGGCGGAGGTCGATCCGGCCCAGGCCAGCATCTGCCATTGCAAGGACTGCCAGATTCTCACCGGCACGGCCTATCGCGTCAGCGTTCCGGCCAAGGCGGAAGATTTCCGCATTTTGAACGGTGTCCCGAAGATCTATGTGAAGACGGCGGAAAGTGGCAATCCGCGCGCCCAGGCTTTCTGCGCCACCTGCGGCACGCCGATTTATGCCTCGGACGTCAAATATCCCGCGCAGTTCAATCTCAGGACCGGCCCGCTCGCTGAGCGTGTGCAGCTGAAGCCCCGGCGCCAAATCTGGTGCGGCTCGGCGCTGGATTGGGTGCAGGATCTGAGCGGCATGGAGATGCGCCAGAAGTCGTGACGCATCTCCCGTGAACCGATTTTACTTATCGCCGCTACACGCCCTTGAGCAGCGAAGGCATGAGAAAGTGGCGATCATTTATCGCCACTGAATGCGCGCTGCCACCAGCCCTTCTTGGCGGGCTTGGGCGCTTCTTCCTTGGGCGTGGTGTCGGGGATGTCGTCTTGCAGCGACCAGACGGGCGCGGACGGCGCGCCAGGCGCATGCGCGGGCGTGCTTGTCGGCGTGGTGTCGATCTCATCCGGCGTGCCGAAACGGTCGGCGTCCGAATTGAAGGATGCGGCGGGCTGGGCGTCATCGCGGTCTTCGGCATCCCGGGGCACCTGTCGCCGATGAAGCTGCAGACCAACGCGCCAGCCCGTGAAGTGGCCGCCTCGTCGCAGCTCGTGATGTTGACGCAGCGTCTGGGTAAGAACATGAACGAGTTCCTGGCCGGCGAAGGCGTGAACCCTGAAACGGCGTTCCTGCTCGGTAAGGACACCAACACCTTC
>CALMGU010000057.1 GCA_937865685.1 uncultured Alphaproteobacteria bacterium
GGTGGCAAAGCCCATGACTTTTTCAACGCCGGCGCGATTGTACCAGCTGCGGTCGAACAGCATGATTTCCCCTGCCGTTGGCAGATGCCGGACATACCGCTGGAAATACCATTGCCCCCGTTCCTTGTCGTTCGGCTTGCCGAGCGCCACGATGCGGCATTCCTTGGGATCGAGCGGTTCGGAAATGGCCTTGATCGCGCCGCCTTTGCCCGCGGTGTCGCGCCCTTCGAACAGGATCAGTATCCGCTCACCCTTGGCCTTCGCCCATCGCGCCATGGCGACGAGTTCCAGGTGCATTTCATCGAGAATGCGCTCGTATTTCTTGTCCTTCATGGGTCTTGTCCCCGCCAACGCAACCGCCCAAAAGGGCGGAACGGTCAGTTCGACCTTAGGAACCGTTTGCGGGCCTTGTCGATCACATTCCACACCGGCTCGACCCCGAGGTGGCCAGCCAATAGCCTGAGATCGCGCACGACTCCTTCGTTGACCAGTGTGTCCAGGGGCGGAGTCATGGCCATGACCAGTCGGCCTTGTTCGACCGACAGCGTGCAATCTGCCAGCGATTGCTTGGCAAAGCTGCTGAAACGCTTGCACAGCCTTATGGCCAGCCCGCGAGCCTGGGCGCGGTGAAGGTCCTTCGCCGCGGCAAGCGCCGAAATGTCGGGCGGCAGGACAAGCTTTCCGCAACTTGCCAGCACGGTTGCGCCAAGGATCGCCTGCTCGCGCCGCTCGACACCAAGCCAGCGCTTGCGCATGGCCCATTCCACGCCATGCGAGGCACGCAGGTTCGGTTCGAGATAGGACGCGGCCAAGGCAAGCATCGTAGCTGCCGAGTGCAGCCGATCCGGCTCGCCGCCGGTCTCGTCCAGGCTGGTCCACATGGCAACTCGCGCAGCATCTTCCAGCGCCAGGCCCTGCCGCTGCACGAAAGCGGATACCCCTGCCAGCAGAGGATCCTGCGCGCGCACCTTCGGTTCCAATGACCGGTAAACGATCCCTTCGCGCAGGCCCCATCCCGAATAGACAATCCGCTTGGGCTGCAGCCGGGCAAGCAGCGTTTCCAGCAAGGCCGCGGTGTGTGGCATGGCCACCAGCCGCGATGCCGATATGCCGGTGCTGTCGCCCAGCGCGTCGGCGGAGAGATTTGCGATCCGGTGCGCAAAGGCGACGGCAGGCGCGCGCCGCTGCGAATGGCCGTGCGGATCGTCGATCGTCAGCCCAGCCTGGGTGAGCGCCAGCTTGCCAAGGCTGCGAAAGGAGCCGCCGACCAGATAGAGCGGCACCGCCGCGATCGGCTGCCCCGGCGAGAAGATCGCATAGACCGGCTCGCTGGTCGAACCCTGCGCGACCGTCAGCCCCCGGGCTTCCGCGACCCGGGCGGCGGGGGCATAGCGCCGGTAGGCCCGGAGCAGGAACGGGGCCGCCAGGGCCAGCCCGAGCAGGCCCGCCACCATGGCGAAGCCGGCATAGACCCCGAAGGGCTGGATCAACACCACCCATTCCCACACCGGTTGCGTGAAATAGCGCAAATGCCGCAACAGGACGATGAGAAGCGCCGCGTGGAAAATCCAGCCGAGCAGCCAGATCCACTTGTTCGCCTTGAACAGGCTCTCGAACAACACGACCTCGCGGGCGAGCCGCAGAGCGACCCCCGCGTAGGTCGTCGGAGCGGGTGTGGTCGGGATCTTCAATGGGGCCGGCGTGGCCGCATACTCCCAGACGCGGAATGCGACCCCTCCGACCAGGACTGCCGTGCCGTTCAGAGTCAGCGGAAGCGGCGTCTGCGCAGCGGACGCGGTCACGGCGGCAAGATCCGAGCCGAAGATTGCGGCCACGGTCCCTGGCGCCAGTGCCGAGCCCAGCAACCCGCTGAAGTTGTTGATGATGCCGCCCGAACTCACCACCGGCGTTCGGCTGGCCGTTACTGACCCGTTCACGCTGGATGTCGTATCGCCCAGCGCCGGCGTTGAGGCCCGCACCGTCACCGCTACCTGCGACACCGTTCGGCCCGGCGCCCACGTCGTCGAATAGTTCCCGTCCCCCAGCGGGCGCAACGGCAGCGGCGGATCTCCGTTTGAAAAGTTAGCCACCACCTGCGCCGCACTGACCGGATCTCCGCAATCATCCGTCACCTTTACCGTCAGCGGAACCGGCCACGCCGCCGGTGTCGCGGACTGGGGAAGCCTTCCAAACGTCGCCCCATTCGGCAGGTTCACCGGTACCATCAAAGGCTCCGCGCTCTCACTTTCCGGCCGCACGGGCGTGAGATCCACCGCCACCAGGCTGTTGGCGTAAAGGCCGCTGCCATGACGCTTGCCGCCATAGAAGTCGGAAGTGGGAGATTCGACCGGCAGATAAGCCAGATTGGCAACCGGATCGGCCGTGATCTGCGTCCACACGCCGGTATTGCCGGTATATTCGTTGGAGCCGTCCAGCCAAGTCTCCGCGCCGGGCTCGCCCTTTTGCGGAATGGTGCGGAACTGCCACAGACGCTTGCCGGTGCGCACGTCGAAGGCGCGCGCCGAACCCTTGTTGTTCTTGAAGCTGGTGGGGGTGAAGCCTTCGCGGAAGGCCGAGCCCACCATCACCCGGTCGCCCACCACGGTCGGCGTCGAATGCAAGCCGATTTCACCCGTGGTCAGGTCGGGAAAAATCTTCTGGTCGTCATCGGCTTTCAGGTCGACGGCGCCGTTATTGCCGAAGCTGGGAATGCGCTGGCCGGTCTTGGCGTCCAGCGCGATCAGCTGATAGCCCGGCGTGACATAAAGAATGCGGGCTTCCTTGCCGTCGCTCCAATAGGAGACGCCGCGGCCGGAAAGCTGACGGGGCGCGGCGGCGCCGCGCGCGCCCTCCTTCTCGCCATGCGTCCAGAGCAATTCACCGGTCACTGCGTCTAGCGCGACCACCGCGCGGCGCGAACCGGCCGTGGTGTAGAGTACGCCGCCGATTTCCAAGGGCGTGCCTTCCAGCTTGAACTCCGGACGGTTGCCCAGATTGTCGGTCTTGAAGCGCCACGCCACTTCCAGCTTGGAGAAGTTGGACGCGTTGATCTGGTCCAGCGACTTGAAACGGCTGCCGGTGATGTCGCCGGTATAGGCCGTCCAGTCCACATTCTGACCGGTCTGGGCAAAGGCCATATGCCCGCCCAGCATCAGCGCCATCAATCCTGCGCCGGCAATCAATTTCTTCTTCGTCGATGTCATATCCTTCGCCTTCTCAACAAACATGGATTGGAACGGCGCGCATCAACGCGGCCGCGGGGTCAAGCGGCGGCTTTCGGACCGCCGTTGGAAATTCAGAATAGAAACTGGAGATGGCCGCCCTGGCAGCAAACGCGAATTTCGCTGGAAATCGCAGCCGCTTGTGCCACGCCAGCCCTCATCGCATCACTGCGAATGGTACCCATGAACATCCTCCCAGATGTTGGTTTATCGCCGCAATACCAGCCCGAGCGCGTCGGACCGCTTCGGGTCCGTTGACGCTGAAGCTACCCCCTGGTTCCGCCAGAGACAATAGCCAAAGAAAACCCGCCCATCTCCGGTCGGAGATGGGCGGGCTGATAACAAATCAGGTCCTGCTCAGACCGGACTCAGAAGTTGTAGGTGATGCGGCCATAATAGTAGCCGCCGTTCGGATTGTAGGCCGAACCGATATAGTTGCGGTCGATGTTAGAGCCGGTGTTGACCAGCTGCGCCGCGCCCGTGTTGGGGTTGGGCGTGGTGGTCACGAACGGCGCCGTGTTCGGGCGGATACCGAAAATGTTGTTGCCGCCGATGGCGAACTGCAACTGATCGGTCACGTCATACCGGGCTTCCAGATCGGTGATGCCGACCGCGGCCTGGTTCTCGGTATAGAACGGCGCGCCGCCATTGGGCGTGCCGAAGCCATGGACCGGACCGTAATAGGTCTCGCGGAGGGTGACGCCGAACTTGTCCAGCGACCAGTTGGCCGCCAGGTTGATCTTCTCCTGCGGCGCACGGTGCGTGATGCCGAACAGACCCGAGAAGCTGAAGAAGGTCGCGTTCGGCGTGGATGCCAACAACACCGCCGGCACCGGAGCGATGCTCGAGACCGAGGTCTGGGTGTAGTTGCCGGCCAAGGTCCAATCGACCAGACCATAATCGCCGAAGTCGGTCGGATAATTGACCGTCAGATCGACGCCCTGGGTCAGAGTGTTGATGCCGTTGATGAAGGAGGTGACGCCCGACTGCACCACCGTCGGATCCAGCACATTGCCGTGCGCCAGGATCGCATCGGTGACCAGCGGCGAATTGATCGCGCCGCCGACATTGTTGATGGTGCTGGTCAAGACGATGCGGTTGCCCAGGGCGATGCTGTAGGCATCGACCGTGACGCTGAGATCGGCCAGCGGATGGGCGACGATACCCACGCTGTACTGTGTCGAGTTCTCAGGCTTCAGGTTCTGGATGCCCAGGACCTTGGCGGCAGCCGAGTTCGCCGGCAGCTGCACGGTGGCCGCGGTCGGCGTGACGTTGGTGGCCGAGTAGAACTCTTCCGCCAGGGTCGGCGCGCGGAAGCCGGTCGACAAAGTGCCACGAACCGCAAATTCCGGCGTGATGTCGTAACGAGCGGTGATCTTGCCGATCTTGGCATCGCCGAAGTCGGTATAGTGCTCGAACCGGCCGGCGACATCGAGCTGCAGTTCCGGAATGGGAGCCAGCGCCAAGTCGATGTAACCCGCATAGTTCTTGCGGCTATGGATGCCCGCGTCGGTCGCCGCGAAGCCCGGGAAGGACTGCGAACCTTCCTTATAGGAAGAGGCGAAGTCGCCCTGACGGATCGAATAGGAATCTTCGCGGGCTTCCAGGCCCACCGCGACCGTCAGAGGCGAGGCCATGCCGATATTGAAGGGATGGGTCGCATCGATGGTGCCGACAAATTCCGAGGCGGTGAAAGTGCCGTCATAGAAGTTGGTCGGCGACTGGTGGGTGTCGATGAACAGCGAGCGGTTGCCCGAGTTCCAGGTGTAGATGTTGTCGATATCCTTGCCGTAGCCTATGTTGGCGTCGACATCCCAGCCGGCGAGATTGAACTTCACGCCCGCATTGTACTGATAGTCGTCTTCCTTCAGCACTTCCTGCGGATTGAAGCCCTTCGGCGCGAACACCAGCTCGCCCGGAGTATAGAGCGTGCCGGCCTGACCCGAAGAGATGATCACGCCGTTGGAATTCAGGCCGTTGTTGCCCAGCGGCAGAACGCCGGCGCCTTTGCCGGTATCCACGCCGATGGCGCAGACCGGAGTGATGCCGTTCGCCAAAGTCGCCGTGTTGTAGCCCTGGCGATTGGTCGCCGAGCAAGGCTGGCTGGAGCCCGGCGATGCGATGACCTGGGTCGGCAGACGGTCATTTTCGTTCGCCTTGGCGAAGCGATGGCCATAGCTGCCGAAGCCGTAGATCTGAACATTGTCGGAGATATCGTAGCCCGTGTTCACCATCGCGGTGGTCAGCTGGAACGCAGCATCGCCCGAAATGTGATTGGTGCGCGGATAGCCGGGAATGGCCTGACGCTGCGCCAGGGGAATGCAGACGCCGCCCGTGCAAGGCACGACGCCGGCCGCATTCGCGACATTGGTCGGATTGCCCGGCGTGCCGCCCACGCCGATCGAGCCTTCGGCCACGGTGTTGCCGTTGGCGTCGATCAGGCGATTGTCGGGGCCGCCATTCTGGGTGAAGTTGTGGAACTTCTTGTCCACGGTGACATTGACGAAGCCCTTGTCGAACAGGGGCATGCCCATGTTGAAGGCGATGTCATAGGACTGGCCTTCATTGCTGTAATTCTGGCCGCTGGTGAACTCCACCTTGCCGCCGGACGACTTCTTCTTGAGCATGATGTTGACCACGCCGGCGATGGCGTCGGTGCCGTACTGGGCGGCCGCGCCGTCCATCAAGACTTCGATATGGTCGATCGCCGCGGTCGGAATCAGCGAAATGTCGGGCGCCGCGCTGCCGCCGAAGGCGCCGCCGAGAACGTGCAGGTTGCCGGTGCCGTGACGGCGCTTGCCGTTCACCATCACCAGGGTCGCGTTGGGCGAGAGGCCGCGAAGCGCCGCCGAGAGCGTCAGGTTGGCGAGGTCGCCGCCCACCGCTTCCACGTTGAAGGACGGAACGGTCTGGCCCAGGGCCTGGCGGAGGTCGGCCGAGCCGGCGCCGCGGGTCAGCGAGTCGGAGCCCAGCACGGTGATGGGCGCGGCGCTGTCGGCGGCCGTCATGCCCTGCACGCGGGTGCCGGTCACAACCACGGTTTCATTTTCGGCGTTCTGCGCGAAGGCGGGTGCCGCGACAACGGCGAACGCCGTTACGGACGCGCCGATGAGCAAGGAGTTCTTCAGATTGAGCACGTGGATATTCCCCTGAATGTTGGTCTTCTGAACGCTCGGAAGAAACCGCCTTGGCTATACCAAGGTATGGTATTTCTCCCGTATAGGCCTATGGATTCGGCCATATCAGGGGGTGATATTGCACTAATGGATATGAGTCTACAGCTAACGGATCATATCAATACGCAAAACAGTCAGAAAATGTCCATTTTGCACAACTTTTGTACATTTCACCCCACTACAGAGGTGCCTACACTTCAGGCGGGGATTTGGCATTCCATAGGGAAAGCAACAGCTTGTAATCCAATGGCGAATTGTCACCCGGATGACTCATCGGCTGTTGCGTGAATACACCAAACAAAAAAAAGCGGATGCCGGAGGCATCCGCTTTTCATGAACGCTGGTGCGTCGAGCGTTAGCGGGTCTTTTTGACCGCAACCAGCTCGATTTCCACCAGATCCGACGATCCGACCAAGGCTGCGACCTGAATTGTCGCGCGGGCGGGCTTATTGGGCTGGGCGGTGGTGCCGAACTCCTTGAGCCAGGAGGAATTCATTCCGGCGAAGTCCATCTTGCCGCCCTTGGCCGGGTCACCGACCAGAAAGACATGCGCCTGCACCACATCGCCAAAAGTGAGGCCGTGCTTGGCAAGCTCGGCCTTGAGGCCGGTCAAGGTGGCCGCCGTTTGGGCGGCGGTATCGGCACCCTCCCCGGTCGAGCCGCTGACATAATAGGTGTCGAAACCGGCAGGCACCCTCACCGAGCTGGCAAAGGGCGCTTTGCCATCCTGATTGCGCACCACCATGTCGGCGGCAATCGCGCCGGACACGAAAAGACCGGCGCCAAGCGCCGCGACGCACGCGTATTTCAGAGCCTTGTTCATATCATTCCTCCTCTATGGATCAGGGACGCGTTGCCTTGACGTCGGCCGGCGTTACCTTGTCCTTGTAGTTGTTGCCGAAATGCGTGCGGATATAGTTGACCACATCGGCGACCTGCTGGTCGGAGAACATTCCGCCCAGAGCCGGCATCGCCTTCTGGCCATTGACGATCACCGAGACCGGATAGCCCGCGACTTCCAGCTTCGGATTCTTGGCAAGCGCCGGATACATGCCCGCGCCGACCGCCCCCTTGGCGTCCGGCATATGGCAGCCCTGGCAGACATTCTTGAAGATGGCCTCGCCACCCTGCTCGGTAAAGCCGCCACGGCCGCCGCCGGCACCGGCGCCCTGGGCAAAAGCGCCCGTCGAAACAGAAAGGCCCAGCAGCAGCGCCGACCCCATAACCACAAATGCAGATTTCATAATCCCCTCCGAAATTAGGCCGCCACAACGCGCTGATGCAGACGCTTGATCGCATCCAACGCCGATACAATTGCACCTTCCTGCCACGCGCCCAAGTGGGAGGCGTGCTCGCCCGCCAGAACCATCCGGCCGTCGATCGCGCAAAGGGCGTCGTAATTCTTGGCGCGATTGGCTTCGCTCCATTGGGCAAAGCAGCCCAAGGTCCAGGGCATGCGATGCCAGCCGACCGAGACGCCATTCTCAAACTCGGTGCGGTATTGCGGATGGATCGCCGCGCCGCAATCGACCACCACCTTCATGCGCTCTTCGGGCGACATGGAAGTCAGTTCGAAGGCGTGCGGGCCGAAGGTATAGGCGCCCAGCACCACGCCCTTTTGGGTCTGCATGAACTGGGTCGAGGGATAGGAGATCAGCGCCACCGGCTGGTCGGTATAGGTGATGCCGCCATAGATGCGCTCATCGTCTTCCCACCAGCGGCGCTTCATCTGGACGCCCGCCTTGAAGCCGGCGCTGTAGGAGAGCGAGTTGATCGCGTTCTTCAGCGGCGCGCCGATCTGCATCGGCACCTGGCTGAGAATGGTGGCCGGAATGGTGTTGACGCACCAGTTCGCGGTGGCGGTCTGCACCGCTCCGCCCTTTTGCGCGTCGACATAGGAGACCGTGACGCCGTTCGCGTCCTGCTTCACCTCGGTCACCTTGCAATTATACTTGATCATGTCTGGCGGAAGCGCGCGCACGAAACCGGCGCTGATCATGTCCATGCCGCCGACCGGCTGGAACATGGTCATCTGATATTCGTATTCGTGGCCCGTCAGAAGCCCAGTCCACAGGCGCGACTGCAGCAATTCGCTCATCGCCATGGGGTCGGAATCGGTCGGCTGCCAGGAAAGCCCGCCGCCCGGATCCACGTTATAACCGCGATGGTTGGAGACCAGCGCGCCCTTCTTGTATTCGTAGTTGCGATCCAAGGCGCCATAGGCCCGAAGCGCCTGCAGCAGGACTTCGGCATCTTCCTTGGTCACGGATTGATCGAGCTTGCCCTGGGATGTGACCTTGGCCAGCAATTCCGAGATATGGCCGCGGAAATCGCTTTCCACTTCGCGATAGCGCTTGGCCTTGCCGCCGAATGCTTTGCTGTTATGGATCATCGCGTTGTAGTTGATGATCGAGAACGGCTCGAGCGGCACATTGAGACGCTTGCAGTAATCCAGAAGCGCGATGTGGTGATAGGGAATGCGCATCGGGCCCGGATTGACGTAGAAGCCGGAATCGAACTGGCACTGCTGCTTGAAGCCGCCCAATTCGTTGACGGTATCGCCGCCGCGGATGGAGATGTTACGGCCGCCGGCCTTGTGCTGATATTCCAGCACCTGAACCTTGTAGCCCGCATTGTGCAGCTCCAGCGCCGCGGTCAGGCCGGCCAGGCCAGCGCCCAGCACCACCACCGACGCGCCTTTGACGTCGCCGCTCAGCTTGGTGGGGCCGGTGTAACCGGACTCGCCCGCATAACCGAGGTCGGTCATTGCCTGGTACATCACCGCGCTGCCGGCGGCCATGCCGATCATGCGAAACAGAGAACGCCGGCTCATCGGCGCGAAATTTTGCTCAGCCATCATTAAATCCCTAAATCCCCTTCATGGGCCGGAAGCCGAGCGGATTCCCCTGTGCGCGTTCGCGGCTTCTTGCGGCCGTGGCGGCTTTTCTGGGGTGTCGCAATGCTTCAATCGTCCCGGCCGAACGAATTTCTAACGCAAGGTCAGGAACCGCGCCAGCCCGGAAAATAGGCAGCACGGTCGCAGATGATCGTGATTTTCTGTCACGACGGCAATGTTTTACGACAAACTCTTACGACAAAAAGGCTTCGATCTTGTCCGCCGCGCGCACCAGATCGGCCAATGACGGCGTCCCCATCTTATGCATGACCTGGGCGCGGTGAATCTTGACCGTCACTTCGCTGAGGCCCACTTGCGCCGCGATCTGCTTGTTGATCTGGCCGGTCACGACAAGCTTCATGATCTCGCGCTCGCGCTTGGTCAGCGTGCGATAACCGCTGAGAACGCCCGAAACCTGTTCCTCATTTTCGCGCTGCGCCTGATCGCGGCGCAGCGCCGCCTGCACGCATTCCAAGAGGTCCTGCTCGCGGAACGGCTTCTGCAGGAAATCCACCGCGCCGGCCTTCATCACCTGCACCGCCATGGGAACATCGCCATAGCCGGAAATGAAAATAATAGGAATTTTATCCTTCTGAGCCTGGAGCCGCTTTTGCAGTTCCAGACCGCTGGTGCCCGGCAGACGGACATCCAGCACCAGGCATCCGGCGACCTGAGGATCACGGCGGGCGAGGAATTCTTCCGCGGAAGAAAACGCTTCGGCCATATGGCCGACGGACAGCAGCAGGTCCCGGATGGCGTCGCGGACGGCGGCGTCGTCATCGATCACGAAAACGATCGGAATATTATGCATCCACCAGCTCCCCCCCGAGAGCGGTAATACTTTTGTTTAAGTTTTGAGGAATGTCCAGCTTTAAAGCTGTCTGTTTTCTAGGCAAAAATCTTTTGGGGTCGCCACAAATCTCTTATGGAACAAAGAGATCCGCGACCATGTCCATCGGGGGGATGGTGCCCAGAAGAGGACTCGAACCTCCACGCCTTGCAGCGCTAGTACCTGAAACTAGTGCGTCTACCAATTCCGCCATCTGGGCAGATGTCGAAGGGCCGGATGTTTAGGGTCGCCGTTCCATCCCGTCAACTGCTCAAACCCCTTTTCGCCGCAACTCCTTCTGGCTAAACACGACCGCGCTCAACCGGATTCTCGCCATGGAAGCAAAACAGATCACCGTCTTTGGCGGTTCGGGGTTCCTGGGACGGCATGCCGTCCGGGCCCTGGCCAAGGCTGGCTGGCGCATCAAAGTCGCCACCCGCCACCCGAATCAGGGTTTTTTCCTGCGCCCCTTGGGCCAGGTG
Organism: uncultured Alphaproteobacteria bacterium; assembly: GCA_937865685.1. Classification (GTDB taxonomy): domain Bacteria; phylum Pseudomonadota; class Alphaproteobacteria; order Micropepsales; family Micropepsaceae; genus Rhizomicrobium. The sequence continues at coordinate 10,605 of CALMGU010000057.1, forward strand.
GGCCAGATCGGTTTCGTCAAATGCGATGTGACCGAACCCGACCAGGTCGAGGCGGCGCTCAAGGGCTCCCAGGCCGCGGTCTATTTCCCCGGCCTTCTGGCGCCGCGCGGCCAGAGCTTTGAATCGGTTCATGCCGCCGGCGCCGGCAATGTCGCCGAGGCTGCCGCACGGCAGGGCATCCGGCACCTGATTCACATTTCGGCCATCGGCGCGAACAGCGAGTCCGAATCCCATTACGCCCAGACCAAGGCCGAAGGCGAGGCGCGCGTCCGCGCAGCCTTCCCCGCAGCCGTCATCGTCAGGCCCTCGATCGTGTTCGGGCCCGAAGATCAGTTCTTCAACAAATTCGCCGCCTTGGCGCGGCTGGTGCCTGCCCTGCCCTTGATCGGCGGCGGTCGCACCCGCTTCCAGCCGGTTTTCGTGGGCGATGTCGCGGCCGCCATCGTGGCCGCGCTGGACAATCCGGGTGCCCAGGGCAAGACGTATGAATTGGGCGGTCCGGCCATCTACACGTTCAAGGAACTGATCGAGATCGTGCTGCGCGAAACCGGGCGCTCGCGAATGCTGGTGCCGCTGCCTTTCCCGCTGGCGTCGATCAAGGCCTTCTTCCTGCAATTCGCGCCCAATCCGTTGCTCACGCCGGATCAGGTCAAGCTGCTGCGCCACGACAATATCGTGGCGCCGACCGCACACACGCTGGCCGATCTGGGCATTGCGCCCACCACCGTGGAAGCAGAAGTGCCGGCCTATCTCTGGCGTTTCCGCGCCAAAGGCGAATACGCGAACCTGGTTCCCCAGAAAAATACCTGAATTTGCCGGTCGCATTTCCAGGGAAATGCTCTGACGAATATGCGGATCCGGTTTCTGAACCGCCGCGCTAGATCCAGATGTAAGCGGCAAGCGCCAGACCGGCGGCGATGCGGTACCAGCCGAATGGCATAAGGCCGTATCGGCCCACGATCACCAGGAATTGGCGGATCACCACATAGGCCACCAGAAACGAGACCACGAAGCCGACCGCGATGTTGAGCGCCTGGCCGCTGCTGAGCGCCGATCCGGCATGACGCAATTCCAGGATGGTCGCGCCCAACATGGTGGGAACGGCGAGATAGAAGGTGAACAGGGTGGCCGCCCTGCGCTCCACGCCCAGCATCTCGCCGCCCAGAATGGTCGCGCCGGATCGCGATACACCTGGAATGATCGATAAAATCTGGCAGCAGCCGATCTGGAATGCCTTGGACACGGGCAGCTTGTCGCCTTCGAACCAGCGCGGCTTGGGCGCGACGCGTTCCAAGGCCAAGATGACGATGCCGCCCACGATCCAGCACACCGCGATGAAGGGCATGGCCAGCGTCGGATTGAGCAGAACTGCATCCAGGAATTTCTTCAGCGCCAGTCCCGCCACCACGGACGGGATCAGCGCCACGACGATGCCCAATGCGAAACGCCGCGCATCCGCGGATGTCGGCAGTTGAATCAATGCCTGCCAGAAGGTCTGAAAATACACCACCACCACGGCCAGGATGGCCCCCAGCTGGATCACAACCGTGAAGGCTTCCCAACTGTCGGAAAGTCCCAAGAGCCGCTCGGCCACCAGAAGATGGCCTGTCGAAGACACGGGAATGAATTCGGTCAGGCCTTCGACAATGCCGAGCCAGATCGAAATCAGAATGTCATGCATTGGAAGATTCCCGGAAGGCCGGCCACAGGTAGCATCGCCCGGTCCCGCATGCCATCGCCGGTTCCCGAACTTTTGGTATTGTCCTGCCCATGGGGCGGGCGGGAATCAGTAAAATGGGTTGGCTGGGCAAGTTGCTGCTGGCGCTGTTCGTCATTCTGGTCGCCGCGCCGGTTCTGCTGCTCCTGGTTTTCCGTTTCGTGCCCCTGCCCGGCACGCCGCAAATGATCTGGAGTCTGGCCGAAGGCAAAGGCGCCCATTACCGCTGGTCGGACAATGTCCCATCCTTTCTGGGCCGGGCCGTGATCGGGTCCGAGGATCAGAACTTCTGCAGCCATGGCGGCTTCGACTGGAAATCCATCGACCAGGCGATGGCGGCGCATGAGCGCAATCCGGCCAAGCGTCTTCGGGGCGCCAGCACCATTTCGCAGCAGACCGCGCGGACCCTGTTTCTGGTTCCGGTGCGCAGCTGGATCCGCAAGGGTGTGGAAGCCTATCTTACCGTCCTTCTCGAAGCCTTGTGGCCCAAAAAGAGAATTCTGGAGGCCTATCTCAATCTGGTGGACTGGGGGCACGGCAATTTCGGCGCGGACGCGGCGGCGCGAGCTTATTTCGGCGTCGATGCGGCGCGCCTGACCCGCGGTCAGGCGGCCCGTCTGGCCGCCATCCTGCCGGACCCGAGCAAATGGAACGCCGCCCGGCCGGGGCCTTATGTCGCCTCCCGCTCGCTGATCCTGATCGACCGGGCGGGCATGGTGACCAGGGACAATCTGGACTTTTGCGTTAAATAGAAACGCCGCCTAGAAGACCTCGCCGCGTTTCCTCTGGCCCTGTAAAAGCAAACCATGCGCCGCCTGATCCATCTGATGCTCTCGCCCAGTTGCCGCCTTGCCCGGCTGCTGGTGGCCGAAAAGCGTGTCGCCTGCGATCCGGCCCATGCCGAGGACGCCCGCAATCCCATGCCGATCTTCATCGACCTGGATGGCACCCGCGCCGAAGGGATCTGGGCCATCGTCGATCATCTGGAATCCAATTATCCGGAGCGTCCCCTGGCGCCGGAAGATCCGGGCGAACGCCGCGCCAGCCTGCGCTGGCTGGACTGGGCGATGGGGCCGTTCCACGAACAGGTGACGCAACGCATCCTTTACGAAAAGGCGGGCCAGCGTTTCACCGGCGCGCCAGGCCGCCGCGCGCCCGACATGAACGTCGTGCGCACCGGGCGGGACGAATTGCGTGTGGCGCTGGCCGCGATCGGCCGGGCGATGGAAGCGGGCGGCAATCTGTCGGGACGCGCGCCCGCTTTGGGCGATCTGGCGGTGGCGGCGCATCTTTCGGCACTGGATTATTTCGGCGAAGTGCCGTGGAGCGAGTTCGCCGCCGCCAATGAATGGTATGTGCGGATGAAGTCGCGTCCCAGTTTCCGGTCGATCCTGGCCGACCGGGTGCCGGGCCAACCGCCGGTTTCGCACTATGCCGAACTCGATTTTTAAGCAGGAGCATCGGACAGGGAAAGTGGGAACCACTTTCCCGTCCGGACGTGCGACCGAAATCAAAGAGCTCATCGTCAAGCGCGCGCTCGCGGAGGGTTTCGACATTGCGCGGGTAACGGATGCCGAAGCCGCCCCCCGCAATCGTGAAGGTCTTCATGCCTATCTGACGGAAGGCCATCACGGCGCGATGGAGTGGATGGAAACGCGCGCGGACGAGCGTGCCGATCCGCAGGCCCTGTGGCGCAGCGCCCGCTCCGTCATCGTGCTGGGACTGAATTACGGCCCGGATCGCGATCCCCTGGAAATCCTGGCGGCCAAGGACAAAGCCGCGATCTCGGTCTATGCCCAGAACGAGGACTATCACGATCTGGTCAAGAAGAAGCTCAAGGCCGTCGCGGGGTTCATCTTCGAGAAAGCGCGCGCCGACGTGAAAGTCTTCGTCGACACCGCGCCCGTGATGGAAAAGCCGCTGGCGCAAAAGGCCGGATTGGGCTGGCAAGGCAAGCACAGCAATCTGGTGAGCCGGGAGTTCGGTTCCTGGCTGTTTTTGGGGTCGATCTTCACCACGCTGGAATTGCCACCCGACCAGGCCGAAACCGATCATTGCGGCAATTGCCATCAATGTCTCGACATCTGCCCTACCAAGGCATTTCCCGCGCCCTATCGCCTCGATGCGCGGCGTTGCATTTCCTATCTCACCATCGAGAACAAGGGCCCTATCCCGCGGGAATTTCGCGCGGCGATCGGCAACCGCATCTATGGCTGTGACGATTGCCTGGCGGTGTGCCCCTGGAACAAATTCGCGCGGCACGCCCGTGAGATGAAACTGCAGCCCCGCGCGGAATTGCGAAGCCCCGCGCTGAGCGAACTGGCGCGGCTGGATGATGATGGCTTCCGGACTCTTTTCCGCAAATCGCCGGTCAAGCGGATCGGCCGCGCGCGGTTCCTGCGCAATGTCTTGATCGCCATCGGCAACAGCGGTGACGCCGTTCTGGCTGCAGAAGCGCGCTCATTGCTGGGCGATTCTTCCCCGCTGGTGCGCGGCGCCGCCATATGGGCACTCTCGCGGCTCCTGATGCGGGATGAATTCAGAGCCGTCGCCCAGCAGCATTCACCTTCGGAGATTGACGCCACGGTGCAAGCAGAATGGTCAGCCGCTATTTAGGCGCCTCGTCCAGCAGCGACAATTCGCTGCGCGCCGCATCGGCAGTTTCGCCGCCGCCGGCAATCTTGAGCGCAGCCTGAAAGTCGCGCCGGGCGCTGCCCACATCGCCCGCCCGGCGCGCGATGTCGCCGCGCTGGATCAGAGCTTCGGCGGAATTCGGCTTCAGCTTCAGCGCCGCATCCGCGTCGTCACGCGCTTCTCCAAGCTTTCCTTGCGCCGCGAGCGCGCTGGCGCGCAGGATCAGGAAATCGATTCTTCTGGGCTGGATTTCCAGCGCCGCGTTCAGATCGGCTTCCGCCGCTTTCCAATCCTTCTGCATCGCCTGGGCGCGGGCGAGATCGGCGTAAAGTTCCGCGTCATTGGCGGACAAGGCCAAGGCCGCGGAAAAACTTGCCGTCGCCTTGGCGCCATTGCCCGCCAGCATCCAGGCATTGCCGGCCTGATCGAAAACCGAGGCGCGCAAGCTTCCCATGTCGGGCGCCCGGCCCAGCGCATCCAGCCGCGCAGCGGCTTCGGGATAACGCTTCAACTCCGTCAACGCCATCGCCAGGCAATGTTCGGCCGGAGCGCCGCCTTTTGCTTTGCTCCATTCCGTCGCACTACGCAGCGCTTCGGCGGGATTGAGATTGGCGAGGCTGAGGCACTGTTCGTAATGCTGCTTGATGCCGAGATTGTCGAGCACCGATGCCGCATGCGCCTGCGGAATTGAAAGCCCTGGCATCGCGAGGAAAATCGCGCCGCCTGTCAGCAAACGGGTCATGATCATGAAACCGTCTATAGAACAATTGCGCCGGGGCCGCGAGATTAGAATGGCGCGGCAGGGTCCATCTGCTAGGCTCGCGCATGGAGTAAATATCATGCATCGACTGCCGCTCGCATTCCTGGCCTTGCTTTTCTTCGCCGCGCCGTCCCTGGCGCAGGATCAACTGCTGGGCCAGCCGCCGCGCGCCGCCCCAACGGCAAAGATCCAGATGCAGCAGCTTCCCATTGTGGATGCGACCCCGAAATTCGACGCCGCCCGCGCCACCGCCGGATATCTGGCGCGCGTCGCCGGCCCTGCCCGCGCTAGGTCGGACGCCTATTTCGAGGGCGGTTATTGGCTGTCGCTGGCGGATCTTGCCTGGGCACTGGGCGTGTCTGGACTTTTGCTGTGGCTCGGCTTGTCCGCGCGGATTCGAGACTGGACGGCGGAGCGCACGCGCAGCCGCACCTATCAAGCGATCCTGTATGTCTGCGCCTATGTCGCGATCACATTCGCCGCGGAATTTCCGCTGGCGGTTTATGAAGGCTTCTTCCGGGAACATGCCTATGGCCTGTCCAACCAGAGTTTCGCCGCATGGGCGGGCGATACCGGCATTGGACTGGCGCTGACATTGGTTGCCGCGATGATTTTCGTGCCGCTTCTTTATGCAGCCATCCGCCGGGCGCGGGAAAGCTGGTGGCTATGGGGCGCAGGCCTGGCGATCGCGTTTCAGATCGTGGCGGCGGTGATTTATCCCATCTATATCGCCCCGCTTTTCAATCACTACAGCCCCCTGCCCGACAGCCCCTTGAAGACGCAGATACTGTCCCTGGCGCGGGCCAGCGATATTCCAGCCGACAATGTCTGGGTGATGGATGCGTCGCGCCAAAGCAACCGCATCTCGGCCAATGTCTCCGGCTTTCTGGGCACCACGCGCATCACCTTGAACGACAATCTTTTGAAGCAAGGCACGCCGGATGAGATATTGGCCGTGCTGGGCCATGAGATGGGCCATTATGTGATGGGCCATGTCCTGCGCGGACTGCTGCTGACGGGGTTGCTGACCATCATCGCTTTCGCGTTCCTCCATTGGGGCTTCCGCTTCGCGGTGGAAATGTTTGGCGGACAATGGCAGGTGCGGCGGGTGGACGATATTGCCGGGCTGCCGCTGCTGGCGGCCCTGGCCAGCCTGTTCTTCTTTGTCGCCACGCCGCTCACCAACAGTGTGATACGCACCGCCGAACATCAGGCGGATATTTTCGGCCTCAACGCCGTGCGCAAGCCCGACGCTTTCGCCACTGCGATGCTGAAGCTTTCCACCTATCGCAAGCTGGAGCCGGGCAAATGGGAAGAGGTCATTTTCTTCGATCACCCATCCGGTCGCACCCGGGTGATGGATGCGATGATCTGGAAGAAGGAACATATCCGCGACGTGGACATCCGCGACACGGTCAGCCCGCAATGATGCTTCGCCTCCTCATGCTTCGACTGGCTCAGCATGAGGATGTTCGTTTGCCCTCACCCTGAGCTTGTCGAAGGGGTCGAAGGCTAAGGCAATTGCTCCGCCAGCGCCGCATACAGCGGGTTGGCAGTGTCGAAGACATAATCCGCGTCCTGAGTGGTGGCGGGGGCATCGCAACCTTCGGCGCGCAAGGCGTTCACCGCATCCATCAATTTTCCCCGCGGCACCAAAAGGGAATATTCGCCGCTGGTGTCGGTGGGACGCGACAGCACGGTGGCGCTGGCGATGCGCGACAGGCTTTGCAACAGCTTCTCCGCCTCCCCATTCAGACGCACCCGCAAAATTTGCGAGGTCTTGGCCCGCGCGCGGGCATTGAGGCGCGCCAGCAGAGCCTCGCAAGCCGTCCGCGCCGCGCCATCCCAATTGGCCGTCAGGGACGCGGCGAGCTGCGCCTGGCTTTCCAGAATGGTGCCGTCTTCCAAGGTCTTCAGGCCATTGGCGGCCAAGGTGGCGCCGGTGGTGGTGATGTCCACGATCGCTTCGGCGGTACCCGCGGCCGGCGCGCCTTCGGTGGCGCCCGCGCTTTCCACGATGCGGTAATCGCTGATCCCCACTTGCGCGAAATAGCTGCGCGTCAGCTGGGTGTATTTGGTGGCGACCCGAAGACGGCGGCGGTGCCGGTGCGCGAAGGCGGCGCAGACATCGTCCAGATCCGCCATGGTCGAGACGTCGATCCAATATTGCGGCACCGCCACCACCACATTGGCGAAGCCGAAACCCAGCGGGCGGATCAGATGGATGCGGCCATTCAACTCCGGCGCCGCTTCGCGCAACAGATCTTCGCCGGTGATGCCCATATGGACATCGCCCGTCAGCAGGGACGCTGCGATCTCGCCCGCCGACAGCAGCAGCACTTCGATATCCGGAAAGCCGCTCAAGGTGGCGCGATAGCCGCGCCCGCCCGCGGCTTGCTTCAGCACCGCGCCGGCATCGGCGAAATAGGCGTTGCAATCGTCCTTGAGACGGCCCTTGGATGGAATGGCCAGCGTGAGAGAGGCCATTACACGCCCCCTTCCTGGCGGCGCGCCGCCAGCACCCGCTCGGTGCGGATGGCGATGCCGATGGCGGAGACAGGGCGATCAGCTCCGAGCATTTCCAACAGCGTGTCGTAACGCCCGCCACCGGCCAGCTGCACCGGCCCTTCCTTGTCGCGCGCCCACAATTCGAAAACAAAGCCGGTGTAATATTCCATGTTGCGGCCGAAACGGGCCGCGAAACGGACCTTGTCTGACGCCACGCCCAGCGACTTCAGCGCACCCAGACGCGCCTGCATGGCTTCCAGCGGCGCATCGAGCGCAATGCCCGCATCGCGGGTGAGCGCGCGGATTTCCGCCAGCGCCTGCTCGGCGGTACCGGACACCGCCAGAAGCCGGGTGATGACGTCGGCGATCTTGGGATCCAGGCGCAGCGCGGCCGCATCCGCCGCCTGCTCCATCAACCGCTCGACGATTTCCTCGCGGGTGCGCGCGCCCTGGGGCGCATCGGCCACCAGATCCATCAGGCCTTCGATGGCGGCGTGGGATTCGCTTTGCGACAAGCCGCCCAGCGAACCCAGAAGCCGCTGTGCATCGGACGCGGCGCCCTGGGTCAAACGGCCCAGCAGCGCTTCGAAATATCCCACGCGCCAGAAATGGCGCTTCAGGCGCGCGCGCCATTGGGCGGGCACATCCAAGGCATCGACCAAGGCCCCGAACAGGGCCAGATCGCCGATCTTGACGGAAAAATCCTTCAGCCCGGCCGCGCGCAAGGCTTCGACCGTCAGCGCCATGATCTCGGTTTCGCCCGCGGCGCGATCGGCAAGCCCCAAAAGTTCCGCGCCCGCCTGGAAGAATTGTGTGGGACGATGCGGCTCGGACGGCTGATGGCGGAAAACCAGGCCGTTGTAGCAAATGCGGGCAGGAAGCGCCGTCTTGTTCTTCACCGCCTGGTGGCAGATCGGAATGGTGAGATCGGGCCGCAGGCACAAGTCGCGGCCGGACGGATCGGTCAGGGTGAAGGTGCGGCGGCGGATTTCCTCGCCCGAACGGTCCAGGAAAATGTCGGCGGGCTGCAGCACCGACGGCTCTTCGCAGACATAGCCCCGCGCGCGGAACGCGCCCAGGATCGCCTCCGCCTGGGTTTCCAGGACTTTGAGTTCGCTGCTGTTGGTGTAGGGAAAAGCCACCATCAGCGCTTTTCCAGCATGTCTTTTATGGCACCCACAAGATTGTCACGCTTGACGCTGACCTGGGCCTGGCGCGCGCCCACCCAGGCGGCGCGGCTTTCCACCGATTTGGCCAGTTCCGCGCCCAGCGCCAAATCCTTCAAAGTCACTTCGCCGCGCGCCCGCTCGTCGCCGCCTTCAATCACGGCCACGGCCGCGCCGCGCTTGTCGGCGTATTTCATCTGATCGCCGAACTTGCCCGTGCCGACATAGGCCTCGGCGCGCAGGCCCGCGGCGCGCAACTCGCGCACCATCTGGAAGCTGGCGGCGGCCTCGGCCTTGTCCATCACCGTCACCACCACCAGCGGCGCAAGATCGCCGCCGGCAATGCCGCGCGATGCGAGACTCGCGATCAGGCGGCTGACGCCGATGGAAACGCCCGTGGCCGGCACGGTCTGGCCGGTGAAGCGCGCCACAAGATCGTCGTAGCGCCCGCCGCCCGCCACCGAGCCGAACACCACTGTCTCGCCCGCTTCATTCTGGACCGGGAAAGTCAGCTGCGCTTCAAACACAGCGCCCGTGTAATAATCGAGCCCCCGCACCACGCCAGTGTCGAATTGCACCCGGTCAGGTCCATAGCCGCAAGCCGCGAGCAGTTTGACAATCTGTTCCAGTTCCGAAAGTCCTGCCGCGCCGATGGCGCTGGAACCCACCAGGGTTCCGATCTGTCGCAGATGCGCATCCTCGTCGGCAGCATCCGGCGCAACAAAAGAGAGAATGCGTGCGGCCTGTTCCGCGCTCAGCCCCGCGCCTTTGGTGAAATCACCGGATTCGTCCTTGCGGCCTTCCCCGAGCAGCGCGCCCACGCCTTGCGGCCCCAGCCGGTCCATCTTGTCGATGGCGCGCAGCACGATGCCGCGACGGACGCGGTCCTCCAGCGCGATGCCCGCGGCTTCCAATACGCCATCCAGCAATTTGCGATTGTTCAGCTTGACGATGTAGTCGCCCCGCTTCAGGCCCAAAGCCTCCAGCGTGTCGGACAGCATCATCAGAAGTTCGGCATCGGCCGATGGCGAAGCGCTGCCCACCGTATCGGCGTCGAATTGCAGGAATTCGCGATAACGTCCCGGACCCGGCTTTTCGTTGCGCCAGACCGGGCCCACCTGATAGCGGCGGAACGGCTTGGCCAGGTTCTGGAAATTGGCCGCCACATGCCGCGCCAGGGGCGCGGTCAGGTCATAGCGCAGCGACAGCCATTGCTCGTCATCGTCCTTGAGCGAAAACACCCCTTCATTGGGCCGGTCCACATCCGGCAGGAACTTGCCCAGGGCATCGGTGAATTCGAAGGCGGGCGTCTCCAGCGGCGAGAAGCCATAGGCTTCGTAAACGCCCCGGATCGTCTCCAAAATGCGCCGTTCGGCCACGATTTCGGCCGCGCCCCGGTCGCGGAAACCCCGCGGCAGGCGTGCCTTCGGCTTGGTCGGTCGGGATTCGCCCATACGCATTATTTTCCGCTATCGCGGGCGGGTTGTAATGGCCGCGTGGCGGAGGGGCAAGCAGGCCCGGGGCCGGATTTTCCTGGGAAATCCAGCCCCGAAGCCCTTAATCGGACGGGGATGCCTACTTGGCGGGCGCCATCATGCCCCGCGCCTTCATCTGCGCGTCCAGCTTGGTCAGGGCGTCGGTCTTTTCGGCGGCCGTGAGCTGCATCCATTCCGAATCATACCGGGCCTTGCGGGCCTGGCGCTGTTCCGGGGTTTCGGCGCGGTCCTTGGCCATCTCTTCCTTGCGGGCGGCGGCGGCCTGGTCCGCCGACATGCCCTTGGTGGCCTTTTCGCGGTCCACGATCATCATCGCCATATTTTCGCGGGAAAAGATGCCGAAGCCGCCCTGGGCGTTCATCTGCATGCCGCCCGCGGGTTTCATGGCCGGACCTGACATCGAAGGACCGGACATGCTGGGCCCGCTCATGCTGCCGCCCGACGACTGGGCCACGGCGCCGGATGCGAGAAGCGATGCAGTCAGTGCTACGAAAGCGATACCGGACAGGCGCATGGAAACTCTCCCTGATTGTTGGCCATGATTCGTTGGCACGGCGGTTGCCCCGCTCCCGATATGTTCGACGGGAAAAGGTTCGTGGTTACCGCAAGGGGAAAAAAGGGGTGGTACAGTTGGGTGGGCTCGAACCACCGACCTCCGGATCCACAATCCGGCGCTCTAACCAACTGAGCTACAACTGCACAAGCGCGGGACCAAGGCCGCGAGGGGCCGGAAGCTATGAGCGAGGCCCTGCAAAAGCAAGCCGGAATAGCCTCTTGGCGGCGGATATTCGCGCGGGTGGCGGACAGGCTGGCAGCGGTGCGCGCCGCGCTTGGCAGCGACCGGAAAAAATGTATCGTCTTGAAGACCTTGCTGGGAATCTTTGATGCGGCGCTTTATCCTGGGAATTACGCTTCTGGCCGCTCTGATCGGGGCGTTGGCCCTTTATTGGGTCACAAGGCCTCTGCCGGTGCTTACGGTCACCACCTGGCCGGGGGCTTACGGCCATGCCCAGCGCGCCGCCTTGATCGAGCCCTACCGCGAGGTCGCCCGCGTCAACATGCACGCCAATGAGTGGGAGGGCGACCTGGGGGACCTGTCCCATTCCATCGCCAGCCACACCTACAAGGGCGACGTGATCGACTTCGAACTGCCCAAAGCGATCGAAGCCTGCCGCATGGGCCTTTTGGAGAAATTCGACGCCGCCAGCCTGCCAGCGGGGATCGACGGCGCCCCTGCGGCGCATGATTTCGTGAACGGCGCGCTGGGGGAATGCTGGGTGGCCAGCGTCGCCTATTCCCAGGCGATCCTGTTCGCCAAGGACAAATTCGCGGGCGGAGCGCCTGCAACCGCCGCCGACTTTTTCGACGTCGCCCGCTTCCCCGGCGCCCGCGCCTTGAAGCAGGGCGCCAAGCTCAACCTGGAACTGGCGCTGCTGGCAGATGGCGTGGCGCCGCAGGATGTCTACAAGACATTGGAAACCGACGCGGGCGTGGCCCGCGCGTTCCAGAAGCTGGACACGCTCAAACCGGGACTGATCTGGTGGCGGGCGGCCGGCGAGCCCGCCCGGCTGGTTCGAAGCGGACAGGCCGCGTTCTCCACCGTGCTGAATGCGGACATTTTCGATGCCCGCGCCGATTTGCCGGGCGTGATCTGGGACCGCCAGCTTTACGAGTTCGATGTCTTCGGCGTGCCCAAAGGCAATCCCAAGAAAGACATGGCGATGGACTTCATCCGCTATGCCACCAGCGCCCGTCCCCTGGCCCGGATGGCCAACCGCATCGCCTATGGGCCGGCCCGGCGCTCGGCCTTGCCGCTGGTGGGGGACAATCCGGAATTCCATGTCGCGATGCGCCCCTTCCTGCCCACCGCGCCCGCCAATTTCGCCACCGCCTTCGCGGTGGACGATGCCTGGTGGCTGGCGCATGGCGCGCCGCTGGAAGCCCGTTTCGCGGCATGGGCCGCCGCGCCCAACTGACGGACATTACCGAACCGACAGGCGCCACCGATTGACAGACCTTGGTGCCGCCCCCTGAATGGGCCAGAGATAACACACCACATCATGCTCCGGCCCCGATGATCGGCTACGCCCTTAAACGCTTTCTCGGTGCGCTGCCCACGCTCTTCATCATCGTCACGGTGGCCTTTTTCATGATGCGCGCGGCCCCAGGCGGGCCGTTCGATGCCGCCCGCAAGCTGCCGCCGGAGATCGAGCGCAACGTCAAGGCCGCCTACAATCTCGACAAGCCGCTGATCGTTCAATACGGCATCTATTTGGAGCGGCTGGCGCAAGGCGATCTGGGCCCTTCCTTCAAGAACAAGGATTTCACCGTCGCGCAACTGATCGGCATCGGCCTGCCCGTCAGCGTGCGGCTGGGCCTTCTGGCGATGGCATTGGCGGTCAGCCTGGGCGTGAGCCTGGGGGTATGGGCGGCGCTCCGGCAAAATCAGTGGCAGGATTATTCGGTGATGACCGTGGCAATGTTCGGCATCACCGTGCCTACCTTCGTCACCGCGCCGCTCCTCACCCTGCTGTTCGGCGTCTATGGCGTGCATATCTTCGGCCTGGAATTCAATCTGCCGGTGGGCGGCTGGAACGGCGGCGCCTGGCGCAACATGGTGCTGCCGGTGGTGGTGCTGTCGCTGCCTCAGATCGCCATTATCGCCCGGCTGACGCGTGGCAGCATGATCGAAGTTTTGCGCTCCAACTATATCCGCACCGCCAGGGCCAAGGGGCTTTCGGCCAACGCCGTGGTGCTGCGCCATGCCTTGCGCGCGGCGCTTCTGCCGCTGGTGAGCTATCTGGGTCCGGCGGTGGCGGGCATTCTCACCGGCTCCTTGATCGTGGAAGAGATTTTTGGCGTTCCGGGGATCGGGCGCTATTTCATCCAGGCCGCGCTGAACCGGGACTATACGCTGGTGATGGGCGTGGTGATTTGTTACGCGGCGCTGATCGTTCTGCTGAACTTCATCGCCGACATGATCTATGGCCTGCTCGATCCCAGGGTCAGGCTGTCATGACGCCGGCCGCCCGCAAGGCCGAAACCTTGGAACGCGCTTTTGCCGGCCGCAGCCTGTGGGCCGATGCCAGAGCCCGGCTGTTCCGCAACAAAGCCGCCGTGACAGGTATGGTCGTGCTGGGCACCGTCGCGCTGCTTGCGCTCTTCGCGCCGTTCGTGTCGCGCTTTGCCTATGACGGGATCGATTACAACGTGGTGACCTGTGCGCCGGATTGGTGGCCTTTCGAAGCGGCTTGCAAGGCGGGCGCCGGCCATTGGTTCGGCACCGACACGGTGGGCCGCGATTTGTTCGTGCGCGTGCTCTATGGCGCGCGCGTGTCCTTGGCGGTGGGCTTTGTCGCCACCTTGGTGTCGCTGGTGATCGGCGTGCTTTACGGCGCCACCGCCGGTTACTGGGGCGGCCGGGTGGACGCGCTGATGATGCGGGTGGTGGATATCCTCTATTCCCTGCCCTTCATTTTCTTCGTCATCATTTTGATGGTGATGTTCGACCGCAATTTCTATTTGATGTTCGTCGCCATCGGCGCCGTGGTCTGGCTCACCATGGCGCGCATCGTGCGCGGCCAGACCCTGTCGGCCAAGCAGAAGGAATATATCGAAGCCGCCCGCGCCGCGGGCGTTTCGCCCTTCGGCATCATCACGCGGCACATCATTCCCAACGTGGTGGGCCCGGTGGTGGTCTATGTCACCTTGACCGTGCCGGACGTGATCCTGATCGAAAGCTTCCTGTCCTTCCTGGGATTGGGCATTCAGGAACCCCTGACCAGCTGGGGCGTGCTGATTGCGGACGGCGCCAACACCATGGAATCGGCCCCCTGGATGCTGGTCTTCCCGGCCTTGTTCATGGCGGTGACCCTGTTCTGCTTCAACTTCATCGGCGACGGCCTGCGCGACGCGCTGGACCCGAAAGATCATTGATGGGGGATCATTGAAGCATGGCCGCGCTGCTGGAAATCCGCGATCTCGATGTGCATTTCTCCACCCCGGATGGCGACATCCATGCGGTGAAGAAAGTCAGCCTCGACATCGCCGAAGGCACCTGCCTGGGCGTGGTGGGCGAAAGCGGTTCGGGCAAGAGCCAGCTTTTCCTCGCCGCGATGGGGCTTTTGGCCGCCAATGGCAGGGCCAGCGGCAGCGTGCGCTATCGCGGCCAGGAATTGCTGGGACTGGAGCCCACGGAGCTGAACCAGTATCGCGGCTCCAAGATCACCATGATCTTCCAGGATCCCCTCACCTCGCTCACGCCGCACATGACCATCGGCGCGCAAATTCTGGAGGCTCTTACCCTGCACCAGAAGATGCCGCGCGAAGAGGCCCAGCGGCGCATCCGGGAAATCCTGGAATATGTCCGCATCCCGGAAGCGGCGCGGCGGATGAAGCAATATCCTCACGAACTATCCGGCGGCATGCGCCAGCGGGTGATGATCGCGATGGCCACCATCACCGGCCCCGATCTGGTGATCGCCGACGAGCCCACCACCGCCCTGGACGTGACGGTGCAAGCGCAGATCCTGGAAATCCTGCGCGCGCTCAAGACCGACAAGAAAACCGCCATGGCGCTGATCAGCCACGACATGGGCGTGATCGCGGGCAGCGCCGACCATGTTCAAGTGATGCGGCATGGTGAGGTGGTGGAGCGCGGCAATGTCGATGAGATTTTCTATGCGCCGCGTCACGATTATACCCGGATGCTGCTGGGATCGATGCCGCGGCTCGACCAGGAGCCGGACCTCGCCGCATCGTCCGCGAAGCTCCTGTTGGATGTCGAAGACGTAAAAGTCACCTTCCCCGTCAAGGGCGAAGGCCTGTTCGCGCCGCCGCGCCCGCTCAGGGCCGTGGACGGAATTTCCTTCACTTTGCGGGCTGGCGAAACCTTGGGCGTGGTGGGCGAAAGCGGCTGCGGAAAATCCACTCTGGCGCGGGCGGTGCTGCAACTGATCCCGCCCGACAGCGGCCAGGTGGTCTGGCTGGGCCGCGACCTGACGGCGGAAAAGCAGGACGCGATCCGCCGCGCCCGCAAGGATTTCCAGATCGTGTTTCAGGATCCCTTGGCCAGCCTCGATCCGCGCATGCCGGTGGGCGTTTCCATCGCCGAGCCGCTGCGCGCGCTCGAGCCCGGCCTGACACGGAACGAGATCCGGGCCCGCGTGGCGGCGATCATGCGGAAAGTCGGCTTGGATCCCGCCTGGATCAATCGCTACCCCCATGAATTGTCCGGCGGCCAGAACCAGCGCGTGGGCATCGCCCGCGCCATGATCGTGGCACCCAAAATGGTGGTGTGCGACGAAGCGGTAAGTGCGCTGGACGTTTCCATCCAGGCGCAGATCATGGCGTTGATCAAATCCCTGCAGGCGGAAACCGGCATGGCGATGATCTTCATCAGCCACGATCTGTCGGTGGTCCGCCAGCTTTCTCACCGGGTGATGGTGCTGTATCTGGGCCGGGTGGTGGAGATGGCGACGGCGGACGATCTTTATCGCGATCCCCGCCATCCCTACACGCGCGCCTTGCTGTCAGCTGTGCCGACGCCCGATCCCAGACAGGAACGGGCCCGCAAGCGCACCTTGCTGGCGGGCGATCTGCCCTCGCCGCTGGACAGCCGCGCGCCGCTGGCGTTTCTCAAATCGCGGCGCGTCGATGATCCGCAGGCGGAACAATACCGGCCACAACTGCTGGAAGTCTCGGCCGGCCATTTCGTGGCCGAACACGATCCGCTCTGACGTGCGTTATTTGACGCGCATCACCCGGTAATTCTTGTCGCCCTTCACCCGCATGGTGTGGCTGCCCATCATGTCGGAACTCACCACCACCGAATAGCTGGCCGGCGGATCGCTCCAATTGGCGCGCAGATCGTCATAGGGCGACTGTTTCCACACTTCTCCATCCGCCAGGGTCACCGTGAACAGGCCATCCTTGCCGAAGGTGAAGGCCGAAAGCCGCATCGCCCCGACCATGTTGTTGTCGTCATTGCTGGAGGGGCCGAAAATATTGCCGATCCCCAGCCAGCCGCCATCGCTTTCTTGCTTCATGGGCGGCGGCGTCATGGGCGTATTCTTGACCAGATTGACCTGCGCCTCCGGGGCGGGCGGCAGGCCCAGTTGCGCGCGCATCGGCTGCGCCGCACCATAAAAGCAATTGAGCCAAGTGCGGTTGTCCGCGATGCTGGAACAGCGCTGCAGGTTCAGCATCACATCGTCCCGGGTGGGATCGCCGGCGGCATGGGCCGGGGCGCTCGCAAGGCCCGACAAAATCACGGCAAAAGATAACAGGCGCAGCCGCATCGGCTCCCCACGAAAGATACAGTTCCAGGCGGCGAATATAATGGAATTTCCCGCGCCAATGCTATGGTGATGCCGGCAAAACGCCCGCAAAGGCTGCGTGGATGGCACGACGAAAAAACTGGACCCGGCGGCTGGCATTGGGCGGCGGCGCCGCCTTGATTCTGGGCGGCGGGTTTCTGGTATCGCGGGGCAAGGAAGCGCGCATTCCACCCCAGGCCGGAACCTTGCATCGCGGCAATGCCGCCGAGCCTTTCACCATCGACCCGCATCTGGTGGACGCCGCATGGGAAGATCCCATCGTGGGCGACATGATCATGGGGCTGACCACCGAAGATGCTGACGCTCGGCCGATTCCCGGCATGGCGGAAAGCTGGCAGTCCTCGCCGGACGGCCTGACCTGGACCTTCAAGCTTCGCGACGCCACATGGTCCGATGGTGTTCCCGTGACGGCGGACGATTTCGTTTTTTCCTGGCGGCGCGTCCTCGACCCCAAACTGGCGGCGTCTTATGCCTATTTCCTCTATGTGGTCAAAAATGCCGTCGCGGTGAATGCGGGACGGATGCCTGGGACCGCATTGGGGGTCAAAGCGCTGGACGCCCGCACTTTGGAAGTCCATCTCGAACATCCCGCGCCCTATCTTCTGGAAATGCTCACCCACACCTCCATGATGCCGGTGCCCCGCCATGTGGTGGAAGTGAAAGGCAAGGATTGGACCAGGTCCGGCACCTATGTCGGCAATGGCGCCTTTATTCTGAAAGACTGGGTGCCCAACGATCATTTGACGGTGGTCAAGAACCCCCGCTTTTTCGATGCCGCCAATGTGAAGCTGGAGCGGGTCGTCTTTTATCCCACCGACGATTACAGCGCGGCGCTGCGCCGTATGCGTGCGGGTGAGCTGGACACCCAGGACCGGCTGGAGAACAACCAGTTCGGTTGGATCAAAAAGAACATGCCCGAACTGCTGGCCCCCGTGCCGCAGCTCATCATGGACATGATTCAGGTCAACCGGACCAAAAAGCCGTTCGATGACGCACGGGTGCGCAAGGCGCTCAATCTGGCGATCAACCGCGAAGCGATCACGGACAGGATCGTGCCGGTCGGGTATGTTCCCGCTTACAATATCGTGCCGCCCGGTACCGCCAATTTCCTCGGTGGCAACGCGTTCGATTTTAAGGCTATGCCCTATCCCGAGCGCACCGCCATCGCCCAGCGCCTGATGCGCGAAGCGGGTTACGGGCCCGACAATCGACTTCGCACGACTTATATGATCCGTACCACCGCGGCGGGATCCAACCGCTCCGTCGCTGCCGCTCTGCAACAGATGTTCGCCCTGATCTATGTGGACATTTCCATCATTCCCACCGATGCGCAGATTTTCTACAAAACAATTCAGGAGCATGATTTCGAAATCTGCCAGCCCGGCTGGCAGGCCGATTTCAATGATGCCTCCAACTTTCTGGATATCTTCATCAGCGGCAGCGGCAACAATTGGGGCGTCTACAGCAACCCGGACTTCGACAAGGCGCTGCGCGAGGCACAAAACGACATCAACATCCAGAGCCGTGGCCGTAAGCTCGCGAGCGCCGAGAAAATATTGTTGGAAGACCAGGCCGCGCTGCCGCTCTACTTCTGGATCAATGCCAATCTCGTGCGGCCCTATGTGAAGGGTTGGGGTCCCAATGCCATGGACAAGCATCGCAGCCGCTGGATCAGCATCGACGAAAAAGCCCGCGCGGCGCTGTTTGTGTGATCGGCGCCCGGCAGAAATTGCTCAAATCCAGCGGCGGTCCCCGCTGGGCGGGTTCCCAATTCGGCACTGCTTGGCTTTTCGGCGCGAGAACGGCGTGGCAAGAGCGGACTTATTCCGCAGGCGTTCCGGCGGGACCCTTACTGTAACGATCGACATTGAGAAAGCGCGGAAGCATCGGGCCCGCCTTGACGAAAAAATCCCACGCCATCATCACCGCGCCAATGGCGAACAGCACATCGCCCGGCAGCCGCATCCATTGCCACAAAAGCGTGCCGTTATAGAACTCCGCGCTGCGCGCATAAGCCAGACCATGCTCGAACACCGCATCCAATTGCGGCCAGCCGATGGGGAAGAAGTTGAGCAGGATCCATAGCACCAGTCCCACATTGTAGAGCCAGAAGGCCCAGATGCCGGTGCGCTCGGTGAAGACCGCCCGCTCGCCCGCCGCATAGCGCAGGCAGAAATAGACCAGTCCGATGGCGAGCAGTCCGAAGGCGCCGAACAGCGCGGTATGGGCATGATTCAAGGTCAGGAAGGTGCCATGCTCGTAGTAATTGACCAGCGGCGCATTGAGAGTACCGCCGCCGAACACACCCGCGCCCACGAAATTCCAGAACGCCGCACCGATAATGTAGGTATAGGCGAGGCCGTACTTGAAGTCCTGCTGGCGGCGGATCAGCCGGTGATGGTTGATGGCGTCGATGATGAGAAGCACCAACGGCAGGACCTCGATAAATGAGAACATGGAGCCCATCGGCACCCACATGCTGGGGCCGCCTGCCCAGTAAAGGTGATGGCCCGTGCCCATCACCCCGCCCAGGAAGATCAGGATCAACTCGAAATAGACGGCGCGTTCGGCCAGCTTGCGCGACACCAGCCCCACCGCCATCAACAGATAGGCGCTGATCGCGGCGGCGAAGAATTCGAAGGACTGTTCGACCCACAGATGCACCACCCACCAGCGCCAGAAATCGGTGAGGGTGAAGCTTTTCTCGATGCCCGTGAGCGGGATCATGCCGAAAGCGTAGAGTAGCGCGATATTGATGGTCGAAGCCCAGATCAGATTCTCCAGCCTGATGGCGCCCGACCAGAATTGCCGCGTCGCCTGCGCCAGCGCGGCTCGCGACGGCCACAGCGCCCGGAACACCAGGATGCTCCAGATCACCAGGCCCGCGAAAAAGCCGATCTGCCAGAAGCGGCCCAGTTCTATGTAAGACAGGCCCTGGTTGCCGAACCAGAACCAGTTGTTCTGGATCACGCCCATGATGCCAAGATAGTCGCCCAAGAGCGCGCCCACCACGATCAACAGCGTCACCCAGAACAGGATGTCCACCAAAAGGCCCTGACCCTTGGCCTCCATGCCGCCGGCGATGGCGGGCGCCAGGAACAGGCCCGCGCCGATCCACGACAGCCCGATCCAGATGATGGGCGACTGGGTATGCACGTCGCGCAGGAAGTTGAAGGGGAACCAGCGGTTGATATCGAGGCCGTAGAAGCTGGTGCGGTCGTAATAGGAATGGGCCATGATGGTGCCCGCCAAAATCTGCAACAGCAGCACGGCGGCGACGATGAGAAAATATTTGCCGATGCGGCGCTGGCTTGGCGTCAGCGCGCCAAAGCGGGCCAAGACCGGGTCCATCGGCGCGTCGTCGGGATGGTTCAGCCAGAATTCATAGATGAACAAGACCACGCCGAACATCAGGAAGGTGAAGCAGAAGCTGATCCAGGTCCAGCGGAAGGTGTTGGTGGTGGGCGTGTTGCCGACCAATGGTTCGAAAGGCCAATTCTCGGTCCAGGACCAGTTCACGTCCGGGCGGCGCGCTACGGTCGTTATAGCCGAGTAGATGAGAAAGTCCGCCGTATCGAGTGCTTCGGAGCCGTGCAGGCTGTAAGCCGGCGTCCAGCCCAGTTCGGGTGCGGGCGTCACCAAGGTGACGCTCAATTCCTTTTGCAGCTCCGCGATGGCGCCCGCCGTGGCCGGCGGTACCTTCACCGTCGCCTGGGTCAGGTCGATGCCCTGCAGTTCCTGGCGCATGGTGGCAGTGGCCGATGCCTGTTGGTCGGGCGAAAGAGCGGCGAAGCGGTGGCCAAAGCGCGCCCGCGCCACGCCGTCTTGCGTCAGCGTGCCCAGCCTGACCAGGATACTGGCGGTGTAATCCTCGCCATAATAAGAGCCCATGCCGTAAAGCGAGCCGTAGTCCATCAGGTCGGCTTTCTGGAAACCGCCCTTGCCGCCCATGATGTTATCGGCGGTCATCAGGGTGACGCCGCTATCGGTGACGAAACGCTCGGGCTGCGGCGGCACGCGCCGATAGGTGAGGACCGTGGCCCATGCCAGAAGCGCGAAAGTCAGGATCGCCACGGCCAGAAGCACCCATTTCAGGACATTGCTGACCGGATCGTGAAGCGAGGAAGGCGTCGCTTCCGTGACGTTGTGCGCCATGACATCCCCCGTGCGTACTGAACTTGCAAATCCATGAGCCGCAAAAACGTTCCCGCAGGGCAAGATTCAAGTATCAAGGGCCGCCCGCCGGCGATGTGTCGGGTTGTAGAGCTGCACGGAATGGACCGTGGCGCGGCATTGCCTCAACTTGCGAGAGCGGAATTAAGAAATCGCCGCTCGGCCTCGCCCCGTACCTTTCGGCTTCGACAACCGCAATATTGAGGGGTTCGAAGGAGACTGACGCCGGTGATCCCCGGGGCTATCCGCCCCGGCGCCGCTTGGTGGAGTCCGTGCTGGAAAAAAGGCTTGCCCAGGGGAACAAAGGCGGGGCAAAAGTTGAAACGCCGAAGGGCAAAAGTTGAAATGCGTTTTGCAAGCCGTTGATTTTAAACGCGACCCCATAGCTCAGCAGGATAGAGCGGCGGTTTCCTAAACCGTAGGCCGGAAGTTCGAGTCTTCCTGGGGTCGCCAGTTTTTCAAAATCACTTGCGCTGTACGCTCCAATCATAAAGCGCCAGGGCCTGTTCGACCGGCTCGCCGGCATCCTCCGGCAGCAGAAAGCGGTCCTGCACCAGTTGTTTGGCCACTGCATCCGCCTTGGCGCGGTATTCCTCGCGGCTGGCATAGCGTTCCTCGACCGAAAGACGGGAATCGCCGCTGGCGGTACGCTCGGCTTTGGTCCGCGCGAAGGGATGGAACGACCCCATTTCGCCGAACAGCTGATCGCCCGAACCGATCGCCGGATCGCGGAAATTCCAGCCGCCATAGGTACCCACCGGCACCTCGATCGCGGGCAGCCGAATACCCGCCCGGCTGTTGCCGTTCGCATCCACGGCCGGAACCAGCCCCACATAGACCTGCCCGACCTTGGGCGGCTCATTGACCACGATGCCCTTGTTCCAGAGCGGTCCGAAATCCAGGCGGTAGGTTTTCAGATAAGGCACCGGGAAATGCACGCCCGGTATCGCGGGCCATCCGGCTTTTTCCGTCGCCACCAAGGTGCCGTCAGAGATATGCGGAATGCGATTGGGTGGCGGCGGGGTTCCGTTCACCACCCATTGATCGAGATCCTTCAGCAAGGCGCGCGTGACCGGATTGCGGTTGACCGGATTGTTCAACCCCGCCGCGCCCTCGGCCTGCACCGGCGGGAACGGGCCGAAGGCGTGCGGGCCCGACGACACGAAATAGATCCGCGAATCCGCCGGCGGCTCGATGTCGCGCGTGCCGGTCACATCGGTATGGATGAGCGAGCCGCCGCGATTGAAATATTCCGAATTGCTGAAGGTGTGAAACAGCTTTGGCCGGACGTGACGGGCTTCGGCCGACGCCATCAGCGAATCCGTCTTGCCTAGAACGGGATCGGTTTCCACGCCGTCAGTGAACGGAAACATGTCCACGGGATAGAAGACGTTGAAGAATTGTTCGGCGTCGCGCGAGGCCTGGCCGAAACGGTAATTGAACGAACCGCGGCCCGCGCCGCCTACTTCGTCGATCACGCCATCGAAAACTGGTCGTCCCTGCTCATCCTCATTGAAGCCTTCATAGAGGAACTGACGCAGATAACGGCCGCTCTGCGACACGCCCCAACCATAGGCATAGCGAATCCCAGGCATGGGATTGGCGGCGGTCCGATCGTGCTTGATAAAACTGACCAGATCGCGCGTTCCGGCAAGGCCCGTTCCCAGCACGCGCGGATCGCGGGCGCGATAGACCACGTCGTAGATGCGCCCCATCTCGAAGCCGCCATCCAGCGAGACGCTGGCGTCTCCCACGAAATGCCATTTCGCGCGCGGTATGACCTGCGGCTTGTCGGCGGGCCGGTCGCGCACCGTCATCACATTGTCGGGGCTGTTCGGATCATCGACCGGATAGGCGAAATGATTGCGGTCGGCCAGGGATTGGGCCGGGCTTTTGTCGTTGGGAATGAAATTGCCCCGCACCAGGCCGGTGATCTTTTTGCCATTTTGGGTGGCGATGGGCATGTCCATGCGCATCTGGCCGTTCGGCACATCCCACTGCCAGCCCATCCAGAGCAAGGTGTAACCCTGGTTCATCAATGCGCCGTCGCCATACTCGTCCGCCGTCTGGGGATCGCGGCTGCCTTTGGCCTTCTGGAAAGTGATCAGCATCGCCTTGCCGCCGCGATTGCCGATTTCGTCGAACAGCCGGCCATTGCCTTTCGCCGGATCGACGGGTTTGAGCATGTAGAAGTCAGCGGTGAATCCGGCTTCGCCTTTCGCATTGCGTGGCGCAAGACCGAGATCGACGATGTTCTTGTTGATGGCTGCTTTGGGTGCGAGGGCGAACTCCACCTTGCCCACCAGTTTTTCGTACGCGCCCGCGTTACCGAACGCCTTGCCGTTCAAGACCGCTTCGCGGCGCTCGACATGAAGCGCCACCACACGGGCTTCGGCGGAAACCGCAAAAAGGGTCAGCGCCATGACGCCCATCCCCAGCAATCTCATCGTCATGTCATCCCCCGATGCCGAAACGGCCGGGACTATAGCCCATCCTGTGAAATCCAGAAGACCATGCTAGATAGTCCTCCTGGTCCGCCGCGCTTCGCATTGCGGCAAGACCTTGGGGGGCGAGCATGTCTGAGCAGGACCAGGTCTTCGTCAAATGCGCGTGGCGGCTGATTCCGCTGATCATGCTGCTCTACTTCGCCAACATCACCGACCGGGTGAATGTGGGCTTCGCGGCACTCACCATGAACAAGGATCTGGGTTTCAGCGCTTCGGTCTATGGCTTCGGCGCCGGCGCCTTCTTCCTCGGGTACGCGCTCTTCCAGATCCCCGCCAATGCGATTCTGGAGCGGGTGGGCGCGCGGCGCTGGATATTCAGCATCCTTCTGGGTTGGGGTGCGCTGTCCGCCGCCAACAGCCTGGTGACGAACGCTACGCAATTCTACGCGGTCCGCATCGCGCTGGGACTGGTCGAAGCTGGTTTCTTCCCGGGCATGATCCTGTATCTCACTTACTGGTTCACCAAGGCCTATCGCGGCCGGTTGGTCGCGATCTTCATGGCCGCTTTGCCGCTGGCGAACATCATCGGCGCGCCGCTGTCGAGCGCCATTCTGGGATTGAACGGGATCTTTGGATTCGCGGGCTGGCAATGGCTGTTCCTGCTGGAGGGTGCGCCCACGATGCTGCTGGCCTTTCTGGTCCTGCGATTCATGCCGGACCGGCCGCAAGCCGCGCCATGGCTCAGTGATGACGAGAAGACGATCATCGCCACCAGCCTGGCCAATGACGATACGTCCGAACAGACCCGCTTCTGGCCGGCATTGCGGGATCCCCGCGTCTATGCGCTCGGCCTGGTCTATTTCGGCTATTCCATATCCTTTTACGGCGTGGGCTTGTGGCTGCCGCAAATCGTGCAGGGAATGGGTGTATCCAACCTGATGACCGGCTTTGTCATTGCACCTGCTTATGTCGTGGCGTTTGTGGCGATGATTCTATGGGGTCGCTCCAGCGACGCGCGAAACGAGCGGGCTTGGCATGTCGCCCTGCCCGCGCTGATGATGGTGGCCTCACTTCTGATCGCCAGCCAATCGCAGTCCAATCTGCTCATCTTCATCTGCCTGTCGCTGGTCGTGGTGGGATCGATGGCGTTGCAAGGCCCTTTCTGGGTCCTGCCGTCCATATTCCTCAGCGGATCGGCGGCGGCAGGCGGCATCGCGCTGATCAACACCATAGGCACTGCAGCGGGCGGTTTTGCCGGTCCCTATGTCCTGGGATTGCTGCGTGAAGCGACCGGCGGCTATTCCGCCGGCATGCTGGCTCTGGCGCTGGGGCCATTGCTGACCGCGAGTATCGTGCTGTTTCTGGGACGCCAATTGGGCAAGCGGGCGATCTGAGTCGCCAGATCGCGGCCCATTGTACGAATTTGCACCTGCAATGATGCGTTAACGATAGCAAAAATTTCCGCCTGCCAACGGGAAAGCATTCCTTCCTGCTTCGTTGTCTTTCCGAAGAAAAGCGCGCAGTCCGCGCGCGTGAAGGAGACTTCGATGAACAATTTCATGCGTAATGCGCTTGTTGCAACGCTGCTCGGTAGCGCTGCCTTGATCGCCGCGCCTGCTTCAGCGCAGGTTCTAGGCGGCGCGGGCGGCGGCCTGGGTGGAACGGTCGGCGGTATTGGTGGTTCGGCCGGCGGAATGGCCAATGGCGGTTTGAACGGCGTGCCGATGACCACGACCCGCGGCATCAGCGGGCGGGCAGCCGGCTCTGCGACAGGCTCTGCCACGACACCTTCCACAGCGCCGGTGACCGGCGCGGCCGCGAATGCAACCGGCAAAGCAGAGCAGTCCGCCAATCGTGCAACGGATGCGACAGAACAAAAGGCGCAGGCCGCGCAGAATGGCGCGGCAAACACGCTCAACAACACGGCTTCGGCGGGTGCAAACGGTTCGGCCAATGCCAGCGCCATGGGACAAAGCGCGGGCGCGTCGGGTGGAGCATCGACGCCGGGCGCAACGGGAACGGCGGCGGGGACGACGCAGCATGCCATGGGCATGGCCAATAGCGGCCGCAACCAGTCGGAAGCGGCGACCAACGATGCTCAATCCCAGGCCGCGCGGGATCTGAATCAGCAGCCCTCGGCCTCCGCTTCGGTCAATGGCTCGGCCAGCAGCAACATGAAATAAAACCCCGCCACACGGGGCTTTCATGGGCCCCGCTGCGGAAGAAGGCGGCCGGATGTTCGCGCATCCGGCCGCTTTTCTATTGCCGAGGTCCGGCGTAAAAAAGCGGTCTGTCGGAAGGACCTTAGCATGCCGATCTATCGCGCCCCGGTTGAAGACTACCGTTTCCTCATTCACGAATTCCTGGAAGCCGAAAAGCATCGCGACTTGCCGCAATTCGAAGATCTTGCGCCCGATCTGATTGACGACATCCTGGCGAATGCCGGCAAGCTCTGTGAGGAAGTGCTGCAGCCCATCAACCAGTCGGGCGACGAGGAAGGCTGCCATTTCGAGAATGGCGTGGTGCGCACGCCCAAGGGCTTCAAGGAAGCCTATCGCGCCTATAGCGAAGGCGGCTGGGGCGGGCTTTCCGCGCCCGCCGAATATGGCGGATCGGACATGCCGACCGTGATGAGCATGGCGGTGGGCGAAATGGCGATGGCCGCCAACCAGTCCTTGGCCATGTATCCCGGCCTCACCTCCGCCGCCTATGGCGCCTTGATCGCCACCGGGGCGGACTGGATGAAGCAGCATCTGGTGCCCAGGATGGTGTCCGGCGAATGGGCCGGCACGATGTGCCTGACGGAATCGGGCTGCGGCACCGATCTGCGCCTGATGAAGACCAAAGCGGTGGAACAGCCGGACGGCACCTATCGCATCACCGGCACCAAGATTTTCATTTCCGGCGGCGACCAGGATCTCACCGACAACATCATCCATATGGTGATCGCCAAGATCCCGGATGCGGACGGCAAGATTCATGACGACCTCTCCACCGTGAATTTCTTCATGGTGCCGAAATTCCTGGTGACCGAAGACGGCACCATGGGCGCCCGCAACGGCGTCTCCGTGGGCGGCATCGAGCACAAGATGGGGATCAAGGGCCAGGCCACCTGCGTGCTCAATTTCGACAATGCCATTGCCTGGCGGCTGGGCCCCAAGCCCGAACCGCTCAAGCCCGGTGAAAAGCGCTCCGCCTCCGCCGGGATGGCCGGCATGTTCGGCATGATGAACGCGGCGCGGTTGGGCGTGGGCGTGCAAGGCATCGCCATCGGCGATGTCGCCTACCAGAACGGCTATGCCTATGCCCATGAGCGACGCGTAGGTCATGCGCTGACAGGTCCTGTCGAACCCGATCAGCCCGCCGACCTGGAAATCGTCCATCCCGACGTCAAACGCATGCTGCTGCACAGCCGCGCCTTCGTGGAAGGCGCGCGGGCGCTGGCTTGCTGGACCGCCTTCAACATGTCGGTCAGCCATTCCAAGCGCGGGGATGCGCCGATCGCCGGACTCCTCGCCGATTTGATGACTCCGGTCTTGAAGGCCTTCTGCACCGACATGGGCTTCGAGGCGGCTAACCTCGCCATGCAATGCTATGGCGGCCATGGCTATATCCGCGACAATGGCGTGGAGCAGTTCGTCCGCGACGGCCGCATCAACCAGACTTACGAAGGCGCCAATGGCGTGCAGGCGATGGATCTGGTGGGCCGAAAGCTTGGCCGCAAAGGCGGCGCCGCGCCGCTGGCCTTGTTCGGCGCCTTGACCGGCTGGCTGGCGGAGAATGAGAAGGACGAAGCGCTGGCGCCCTATACCAAAGGCTTGAAGCGCGGCGTCGAAAACCTGCAGGCCGCCACCATGTGGCTGGCGCAGAACGGACTCAAGAATCCCAACGACGCGGGCGCGGGCGCGTCCGACTATCTGAGGCTGATGGGCATTGTGATGCTGGCCTGGATGTGGGCCCGCATCGCCAAGCTGTCTATCGGCAAGGATACGCGCTTCCACAAGGAGAAGCTGATCTCGGCCCGCTACTGGATGGAACGCATGGTGCCCGAATGCGCATTGCTGCTCGAGCGCATCCAGGCAGGCAGCACCAATCTGATGGAGTTCGCTTAAATCAGGTCGTCGAGACGGGCGGCCAAAACGTCTGG
The DNA here is from genome assembly GCA_937865685.1 of uncultured Alphaproteobacteria bacterium. Lineage (GTDB taxonomy): Bacteria > Pseudomonadota > Alphaproteobacteria > Micropepsales > Micropepsaceae > Rhizomicrobium. The sequence goes on from CALMGU010000057.1 coordinate 37,991, forward strand.
CTTGCCGGCGATCTCCAGGATCTTGAGCCGCCCCGTTTCGCCGGAGCGGATGGCGATGTCCTTCTTGCGCACCGACAATATCTCGGCAAGAAAATCAATCATCGCCTGGTTGGCGGCGCCCTCCACCGGCGGCGCGGTCAGGCGGATGCGCAGGACAGACCGGCCATCGGCATCTTGGCCGATTCCGTCTATTCCGTCGCGGCTGGCACGCGGTGTGAGGCGGATTGCCAGCCGGATGCCGTCAGCCGTGACGCTATAGGGCTTCATGCCGCCTTGGCGATAGTGGCCAGTTGCGACAGTAGCGCTTTGGCGCCCTTGAGGCGGTCATCCGGCGTTGGCCAGTCGCGCGTCACCACGATCTTCTGGTCGGGCCTGACCTTCATGGTGCCGCTATGCTGGTTGATCAGCTTGATCAGCGCCACCGGATTGGCGAAGGCGTTGTTGCGGAAGGCGATGGTGCCGCCCTTGGGGCCGGCATCGATCTTCTCCACCCCAGCCGCCAGCGCCAGCTGTTTGATCGCCACGATCTCGAACAGATGCGCGACTTCTTCCGGCAGCGGGCCGAAACGGTCGATCAGTTCGGCGGCGAAGGCGTCGATATCGCTGCGCGTCTCCAGCCCCGACAGGCGGCGATAAAGCGACATGCGGACATTGAGATCGGCAACATAGCTTTCCGGGATCAGCACGGAGGCGCCCAGATTGATCGCGGGCGACCATTGGTCGTCCATCGCGCCGCCATCGCCGCCTTCGCGCATGGAGGATACCGCCTCTTCCAGCATCTCCTGATAAAGCTCGATACCGACTTCCCGGACATGGCCGGACTGTTCCTCACCCAGAAGATTGCCGGCGCCGCGAATATCCATGTCGTGGCTGGCGACGGAGAAGCCCGCGCCCAGCTGGTCCAGCGATTGCAGCACTTCCAGCCGCCGCGTCGCCGTGTCGGTCAGTTTCTTGTCTTGCGGGGTCGTCAGATAGGCATAGGCGCGGGCCTTGGAACGGCCGATGCGGCCCCGGATTTGATAAAGCTGCGACAGGCCGAACATGTCGGCGCGCTGCACGATCATGGTGTTGGCAGTGGGGATGTCGAGGCCCGATTCCACGATATTGGTGGAGATCAGCACATCGATTTTGCGTTCGTAAAAGGCCGTCATCACCTCTTCCAGCAGCGTGGGACTCATCTGGCCATGGGCCACCGCCGTCTTCACTTCCGGCACCGTCGCTTTCAGGAAGGCTTCGGAATCCCGAAGGTCGGCGATGCGCGGCGCCACGAAGAAGGACTGGCCGCCGCGATAATGCTCGCGCAGCAGCGCCTCGCGCACCACCAGAGGATCGAACGGGGTCACAAAAGTGCGCACCGCCAGCCGGTCCACCGGCGGGGTCGTAATCAACGACAGGTCACGCACGCCAGACAGCGCCAGCTGCAAGGTGCGCGGGATAGGTGTCGCGGTGAGTGTGAGGACATGGACATCGGCCTTGAGATTCTTCAGCCGCTCCTTGTGCACCACGCCGAAATGCTGCTCTTCATCGACGATCACCAGGCCCAGCCGCTTGAAGGTGATGCTTTCAGCCAGAAGCGCATGGGTGCCCACCACCACATCGACCGTGCCCTCGCCCAGCGCTACCTTGGTCTCGCGCGCTTCCTTGGCGTCCACGAAACGGGAAAGCTGCCGCACCTTCAGCGGAAAACCCGCAAAACGTTCCGCGAAGCCCCGATAATGCTGCCGCGCCAGCAAAGTGGTGGGCACCACCACCGCCACCTGCTCGCCCGCCATGGCGGCGACGAAAGCGGTGCGCAGCGCCACCTCGGTCTTGCCGAAGCCCACATCGCCGCACACCAGCCGGTCCATCGGCCGTCCCTTGCCCAGATCGGCGATCGCCTCGGCGATGGCTTTCTCCTGGTCCTCCGTCTCCTGGTAGGGAAAGCGGGCGCAGAATTCATCATAGAGGCCATGCGGCGGCTCGACCGGCGGCAGGGATTTCAGTTCGCGCGCGGCGGCGATGCGGATCAGCTCGGCGGCGATGGCCCGCACCCGCTCCTTCATCTTGGCTTTGCGCTGCTGCCAGCCCGCGCCGCCCAGCCGGTCCAGCTGCGCGGCTTCGTCCGAGCCGTAGCGGGTCAGGAGTTCGATATTCTCCACCGGCAGGAAGAGCTTGCCTCCGTCATACTGGATTTCCAGGCAGTCGTGCGGCGCGCCCAGCGCCTCGATCGCCTTGAGGCCCAGATAGCGGCCCACGCCATGCTCGATATGCGTGACCAGATCGCCGGGCGCGAGCGACGAGGCTTCGGAGAGGAAATTCTGTGAGCGGCGTTGGCGGGACTGTGCCCGCACCATGCGGTCGCCCAGCACATCCTGTTCGCTGATCACGGCGAAATCGGGAGTCTCGAAGCCGTGCTCGATGCCGAGGCAGGCAAGGCCGGTGGCCCGTGCATCCAGCTTCAACGCATCCGGCCAACTCTCCACCCGCCGGATCGCGGTGACGCCATGATCGGACAAGACCCCGCCCATGCGTTCCGCCGAACCATCGGTCCAGCTGGCCACCAGCACGCGTTTGCCGCCGCTCTGCAGGGCCAGCAGATGATCCGCGGCGGCCTGAAAGACATTGAGGCTTCCACCTGTCCGCTCGGGCGCGAAATCCCGGCCCTGCCGGCCGCCAGCATCCATGCTGGTCTTGCCTTCCGGGGCCTGGAACGGCGTGAGGTCGCGGACCAGATGCCGCGCCAACGCCGCTTTCCACTCACCGTCATCCAAATAAAGCGTGCCCACCTTCAGCGGCTTGTAGGGAACGGCTTTCACCCGGGCATCGGGATCCTGACGGCGAAGCTGGTCGCGGGTGTCGTAACATTCCAACACCAGTTCCATGCGGGCGGTCTTGGCTTCCTCGACCTGATGGCCAAGCATGATCAAGCATCGCGGCAGATAATCGAACAGCGTGTTGAGGCCGTCGTAGAAAAGCGGCAGCCAATGCTCCATGCCCTGCGCCTTGCGGCCGGCGCTGACGCTTTCGTACAGTGGATCGTCGCCCGACGGCCCAAAGGCCGCGACATAACCGGCACGAAAACGGCTGATGGCTTCGGCGTCGAGCGGCGCTTCGCTGGCGGGCAAGAGTTCGATCCCCGCCACACTGTCACGGGACAATTGGGTGACCGGATCGAAGGTGCGGATCGCATCCAGAGTCTCGCCGAAAAAATCCAACCGCAGCGGATCTTCGGTTCCCGGCGGCCACAGATCGACAATGCCGCCCCGCAAGGCGAAGTCGCCGGGATCGCGCACGGTGCCCGCCCTGGCATAGCCATTGCCCGCCAGAAATGTGACCAGCGCGTCGCGGGCGATCTCTTCCTCCACCTTGGCGATGAAACTGGCTTTCTCAATCGCCGCCCGCGGCGGCACCCGCTGCAGGACCGCCGCGATGCTAGTGACAATCAGGGCGGGCCCTTCAATGCCCTTGGTCAGCGCCGCCAAGGTCGCCAGCCGCGCGCTCTCGACATCGGATTTGGGCGAGACCCGGTCATATGGAAGACAATCCCACGCCGGAAACGGCAGCTGGCGAAGGTCCGGCGCGAAAAACGTGACGGCGGCAGCAAAAGCTTCCGCCTGGGCCTCGTCGCTGGCGACGAACAGCACCAGGCCGCCCCGGCGCCGGGCCGCTTCTGCGGCCAGCCAGGCGTCATAGCCGGCTGGCGCGCCCGAGACCGTGAGCCGCCCATCGGCCTTGGCCAGATAATCTATCCGTTCCACACATGCCCCTTGCGGCCGCAGACAGCCTTCAATCCCGCAAAGACGGGATTGTCATATTCAGGGGGTACCGGCTCGGCCCCGCGCAGCCAGGCATAGACCTCCTGGTCCGGCGCGGTCAGCAGGGCCTCGAATTGATCGAGGCCCGCCGCATCAAGTTCCCAAAGCGCGGCCTCGGCATAGGCGCCGAAGATCAAGTCGACCTCTTTGAAGCCGCGCCGTTGTGCCCGAAACAATAGCCGTTTGCGGCGGTTCTCCGAAGAGCCACCTTTTTCCCTGTCATCCATGCGCGGGATATAGCGTTGGAGGCTGTTGGGGACAATGGCCTTAGCGGCCCATGCCGCGCTCTTTCAACGCCTCGGTCACAAGCAGGTTGAGGTCCCCGCCCGAATAAAGATACGCGCCGATGGATGCGCCAGCGGCGGCCTCAAGATCGCTATCCCGGTCGCCCACCAGAAAGCTTCGGGACGCATCCACGGGCCAGCGCGCCAACAGATCCAGGATCATGCCAGGGTTCGGCTTGCGATACGCGGAGTCCTGCCGATAGGCCGTCAATTTCGCGTCCGGATGAAAGGGGCAATAAACAAATTCGTCGATATGAGCGCCTTGCTTCGCCAGTTCCACCTCCATGTGGCGGTGAAAGATATCGACATCCTTTTCGCCATAATGGCCATGTCCCACGCCGGCCTGGTTGGTCACAACGAATGCATACCAGCCCGCCTCATTGACCGCCCTGACGGCGGCAATAGCACCCTCATTCCAGCGCAGATCATCCGGACGATGCGTATAGCCTTCATCAACATTCAATACGCCGTCACGATCGAAGAACACGGCGGGACGTACTACCTTGCGCATCGGCAACTATCCTTCGACGGAATGGACCGCATCCCGAAAGAGCGCGGATTCGATCCCCGCGCAGATAATATGCGCGGCCGCTATATGGATTTGCTGAACCAGAGACGTCTGGTGAGCAGGCGCGCGCAACGCAATGTCGCTCAGATCGAGGATTTCTGTTTTCTGGCTGCCACAGAAAGCGACAGTGACCAGGCCAAGCTCCCTGGCCTTGCGCATGGCACGCAGAATATTCGGCGACCGGCCGGAAGTGGAGATACCGACAAAGACATCGCCACGGCGACCCAGGGCCTGAACCTGGCGTTCGAACACATGCTCAAAACTATAGTCATTGCCTACCGCCGTCAGCACGGAAGTGTCGACGGTCAGTGCGATGGCGGGCAAAGGCGCGCGATCGAAATTCAATCTGGCGACCAATTCTCCCGCGATATGTTGCGCGTCGGCGGCGCTGCCGCCATTCCCCGCCAACAAAAGCTTTCCTCCTGCCCGAAAGCAGTCGGTTATTGCTTTAAAGACGGCTTCAAGCTCTCCAAGGAACGCTTCGCTCTCAGCGGCAGCGGTAAGCGCCTTTTGCGATTGCACCAGCTGGGTTCGCGCATATTCGGAAAAGGGCATTTGAAAGCACTCAGTGAGGCGGCGCGCAGCGAAGGATGCCATGCAAACGATCTACGGAAAGCTAACGTGTTTGGCCTGTTGGGAGAAGGGCCATAAAATCAATCCATGCGGCCCTCGATTCTGTTCCCGCTTTTTGCCGAAATCCGCACCCTTGCCGGGGTGGGACCGAAGCTGGAAAAATTGATCGTCAAGGTGGCCGGCGCGAAGCTGGTGGACCTGATTTTCGACCTGCCGGTCGGCGTGGTGGACCGCTCTTATCGGCCCAAGTTGATCGCGGCGGAACCTGGCCGCATTGCCACCTTGGAAGTCCATGTGCTGGACCATGCCCCGCCCCGGGTGAAAAGCCAGCCCTACAGGATACGGGTCAGCGACGGCACCGCCGCGATGGACCTGATCTATTTTCGGGCCGATGCGAAATATCTGTCGGCCCTTCTGCCGCCTGGATCGCGGCGGCTGATTTCGGGAAAGGTCGAAAGCTTCAAGGACCGGCTTCAGATGCCCCATCCCGACTATGTGGTGGCGCCCGAGGATGCTGCGTCCCTGCCCCAGCATGAAGCCGTTTATGGGCTGACCGAGGGCCTCACTCCAAAAACCCTGTCCAAAGCGGTGCGAGGCGCGCTGGAGCGCGTGCCGCCGATGCCGGAATGGCAGGATGCCGCCTTCCTGAAACAGCGCCGCTTCGCCCCTTTCAATGAAGCGCTGAGCATTGCGCATGCTCCCGCGCACGAAGCTGACCTGTCGCCGGAAACACCGGCACGCCAGCGCCTGGCCTATGATGAATTGCTGGCCAATCAGCTGGCGCTTCTGCTGATCCGGGCGCGCTTACGGGAGTCCGGCGGGCGGCGCGTGACCGGCGATGGCCATCTGAAGGCCCGCGCGATCGCCGCCCTGCCCTTTGCCTTAACCGACGGGCAGCTATCGGCGCTGGCCGAGATCGAAACTGATATGGCCAGCGACAAGCGGATGCTGCGCCTGCTGCAGGGCGATGTTGGCTCCGGCAAGACCGTCGTGGCGCTTCTGGCTTTGCTGGGCGCGGTCGAGGCAGGATTTCAGGGCGCGCTGATGGCGCCCACCGAGCTGTTGGTGCGTCAGCATCTCGCGTCGCTGACCCCTTATGCCGAAGCCGCGGGCGTGCGGCTGACAGCATTGACGGGCCGTGAGCGCGGTCCTCAACGCACAGAGACCCTGGCCAAGCTCGCCGCCGGCGAGATCGACATCCTGATCGGCACCCACGCGCTTTTCTCGGAAGATGTCGCGTTCCGCGACCTGGGCCTGGCGGTGGTGGACGAACAACATCGCTTCGGCGTGCATCAGCGCATGCAGCTGCAAAGCAAGGGCAAGCCTGCCGACGTGCTGGTGATGACCGCCACGCCCATTCCCCGAACCTTAGCGCTTACCGCCTATGGCGACATGGATGTTTCCAAAATAACCGGCCGTCCGCCGGGGCGAAAGCCGGTCGAGACACGGGTGATGAGCGCGGCCAGGCTGGACGATCTGATTACGCATTTGCGCCTGGCGCTGGATCGAGGCAACCGGGCCTATTGGGTCTGCCCGCTGGTGGAGGAATCCGAGAAGATCGATCTGGCCGCCGCCCAGGAACGGGCCGTGATGCTGAAAAAAGCTCTGGGCGTGAACGTGGGGTTGGTGCATGGGCAGATGAAGGCTGCCGAGCGCGACACCGCCATGGCCGCCTTCAAAAATGGCGAAACCCAACTTTTGGTCGCCACCACCGTGATCGAAGTGGGCGTCGATGTGCCGGAAGCGACCATCATGGTGGTGGAACATGCCGAGCGTTTCGGCCTCGCCCAGCTGCATCAATTGCGTGGCCGGGTGGGGCGCGGTACCGGCAAATCTTCATGCATGCTGGTCTATCACGGCGCGTTGGGCCAGACCGCCAAGGCACGGCTCGCCACCATGCGCGAGACCGATGACGGCTTTGTCATCGCCGAACAGGATCTGAAGCTGCGCGGCCCTGGCGAAGTCCTGGGCAAGCGCCAGAGCGGCATGGAGGAATTCCGCATCGCCGATCCATCGGCGCACGGCGAACTTCTGGCGGTGGCGCATGACGATGCCCGGCTGATACTGTCCCGCGATCCGGATTTGAAAAGCCCCCGCGGCGAAAATCTGCGTGTTCTGCTTTATTTGTTTGGCCGGGACGAAGCGGTGCGCTATCTCAGGACCGGATGAGCACGGATTTTTCAACCGAGGCGGTGGTGGTCGGCGCGGGCGTGGTGGGCCTGGCCGTGGCGCGCGCCTTGGCGCAATCGGGACGCGAAGTTCTGATTCTGGAGAAAAATGCCCGCATCGGCGAAGAAACCAGCGCTCGCAACAGCGAGGTCATCCATGCCGGGATCTATTACCCCAAAGGTTCCCTCAAAGCCAAACTGTGTGTCGAAGGCCGGGACAGGCTCTATGCTTTTTGTGAAAGCCATAATCTCCCGCACAAGCGTCTCGGCAAACTCATCGTCGCAACCAAACCCGATCAGGATCAGGATCTCGCCGCGATCCGCCGGAAGGCAGCGGACAATGGCGTCACGGACCTGCAGCCGCTCAACAAGGCGCAGATCGCAGCACTGGAGCCGGAATTGACGGCCACCGGCGGATTGCTGTCGCCATCGACCGGCATCATCGACAGTCATGCCTATATGCTGGCGCTCCTGGGAGATGCGGAAGCGGCAGGCGCGAGCCTGGTGCGCAGCGCGGAAGTGACATCCGTGGCGCTCCAGAATGGAAGTTACCGCCTTACCGTTTGCAACGCCGGCGAAACGACAACGCTTGGGGCAACTTTGCTGGTCAATTGTGCCGGTCTCTGGGCGCCCCGGCTCGCTGGCCTCATCGAACCCCTCGCTTCAATTCACGCTCCACCGACATTTCTGGCGAAAGGCAACTACGCCACGCTGAACATCCGTTGCCCTTTCCGACACTTGGTCTATCCCGTGCCGGAAGCAGGCGGGCTTGGCGTCCATTTGACTTTAGATATGAGTGGAGCAGCCCGCTTCGGTCCCGATGTCGAATGGCTTCAGATCGATGATCCAGGCCTGATAGATTATGCCGTGTCACAGACCGTACCTACCCGTTTTGCGTCCCGCATAGCGGCCTATTGGCCACGGATCACGGAAGAAATGCTTTCGCCTGGATATTCCGGTGTACGGCCGAAAATTGGCGGCCTCCAGGATCCCAATGCCGATTTTCGCATCGAAGGCCCGGCAACGCATGGCCTGAACGGATTGATCAATCTTTTCGGCATAGAAAGCCCGGGGCTGACGGCTTCTCTGGCCATAGCTGCGACAGTGGAAGGAATGCTGCGCAGTGCTTGAAAAGCTGGGCCTGGGCACCGTGCAATTCGGCCAGCCCTATGGCATCTCCAATACCCGTGGCCAGGTCTCGCCAAAGGAAACTGCCGCGATATTGGCGGGCGCTAAAAATGCGGGCATTCGGCTGCTGGACACCGCCGCCAATTATGGCGAAGCGGAAGCCGTGCTGGCTAAGCTGGACACGACTGGATTCCGGATCGTCTCCAAGACCATCGGTTTGAAGCATGGGCTGAACCAAGTGATCATGCGGGTGCGGCAATCGGCGGACCTGCTCAAGGCCGACACCATTTTGGTGCATGCCGCTGCGGACCTGCTGGGACCGGATGGCGATGCCTTATGGGCGGCGCTGCGGCGCCTGCGCGACGACGGTGTTGTCCGCAAGATCGGCATTTCGGTTTATGTGGCGGACGATCCAGCGGCGCTGGCGGCGCGCTTCCGGCCCGATGTGGTGCAGCTTCCCTTCAGCCTGCTCGATCAGCGCTTGCTCGCCGACGGCACTCTGGCGCGGCTGGCGGAGTCGGGCATCGAAATCCATGCCCGCTCGCTTTTCCTCCAGGGATTGCTTTTTCTGAACACGCTGCCGGAAAAGTTGCGCCATGCCGGCCCGCGCCTGCGCGAGATTCAGGCGCATTTGGAGGATGCAGGCACGATGCCTCTGGCGGCGGCTCTGGGTTTCGTGCTGTCGCGTCCAGAGATCGCTTTCGGCCTGGTCGGTGTCACATCCACAGCCGAGCTGAATGAAATCATCGACGCGGCCAAAAAGCCCCTGCCCGCTCTCGACTGGGCCCAATTCGCGCTCGATGACGACGTGACGCTTACGCCGTCGCTCTGGTAAGCGCGCCCACCACCCGGCGCACATCGGCTTCCGTCATCGCCGGAAACATCGGCAAGGTGATGATCTGGCGCGCCGCTGCTTCAGCGGCGGGACACAGGCCGGGCTTGTAGCCAAGCTTGGCATAATAGGAATGCAGATAGACCGGCGCGTAATGGACATTGGCGCCGATTCCGTCCGCCCGCAGCCGGGCAAACACCCGATCCCTATCGATGCCGTCCATCAGCCGCACCACATAGAGATGATGGGCATTGGTCCGGTCGGAATGGGTTTTCAGGGGGACCGCTTCGGCCAGGCCGGCCAAGGCATCGTCATAAAGGCGAGCGATCCGCTGCCGCGCTTCGACCCAGCCGGGCAGCCGCTTCAGCTGCGCCAATCCCAGCGCGCATTGCACATCGGGAAGCCGATAGTTGAAGCCCAGCTCCGCCATGTCATAGGCGTGTGCTCCGGCGGCTTCGCGCGAACGATGGTCGCTGCCGATGCCGTGATTGCGGAACCGGCGCATATGCGTGGCCATGGCGGCATCGTCGGTGACCGACATCCCGCCCTCGCAAGTGGTGAGATGCTTGACCGGATGAAACGAGAAGCAGGAAATGTCGGCCAGGGTACCGGTGGCGCGGCCTTTATAGACCGCTCCGGGAGCGTGGCAGGCGTCGGCGATGATCCGGATGCCGCGCGGCTTGGCCAATTGCGCCAGGGCGTCGTAGTCGGCGGGCTGACCCGCATAATCCACCGCCACGATGGCACGGGTCTTGGGCGTGATCCGCGCAGCCACCGAAACCGGATCGATCAGCAACGTATCGGGTTCGATATCGGCGAATACCGGTGTCGCGCCTTCATAGAGGGCAGCATTGGCCGATGCCGCGAAAGTGATGGCGGGCACGATCACTTCATCGCCCGCACCCACGCCAATGGCGCGCATTGCGCAATGAAGAGCGGCCGTGCCGGAGTTGACGGCGACGCCCTCGCCCGCGCCGACATGGGCGGCAAAAGCCTGCTCGAATTCCGAAACGCGCGGGCCGGTGGTCAGCCAGCCGGACACCAGCGCTTCAACCACGGCCTTGATATCGACATCCGCGATTTCCTGCCGCCCATAAGGCAGGAAAGCCGGTTCCGCATCGCCCCGGATTTCGCGGTCAGGCATAGGACATCTGCAACAATGTCTGCAGCCCGTGGGCGTCCAGCTTCTCGGGATTGGTATCGCTGGAATAGCTGAAGCCTTCGGCGACCGGCTTGGCGCCCCGATGCATATAGGCATCGCGCATCGCCGTGGCGAAGCTTTGCAGGATCACGTAACGATCCTCCAGCTCGACGGTGCAATGCGCGTCATCGGCGGGGATCATGGTTTCGTGCAGTTTTTCGCCCGGCCGGATTCCGATCACATGCTGCTTCAGATGGGGACTGACCAGGCTGGCGAGCTGAGGAATGGTGGAAGACGCGATCTTGGGAACATAGATTTCACCGCCCCGCATCATTTCCATGCTGGACAGCACGAAATTGACACCCTGGGTCAGCGTAATCCAGAAGCGGGTCATCCGCGCATCCGTGATGGGAAGGCTCTCGGCGCCGTCATCGGCCAGCTTCTTGAAGAAGGGCACCACCGATCCGCGCGAGCCGAACACATTGCCATAGCGCACCACGGAGAAGCGGGGGCCGTCGGCGCCGGCCAGATTGTTGGCGGCGACGAAAATCTTATCCGACGCCAGCTTGGACGCGCCATAAAGATTGACGGGATTGGCGGCCTTATCCGTGGAAAGCGCCACCACCCGTTTGACGCCGCGGCGCAGACATGCACTCACCACATTCTCCGCACCGAACACATTGGTGCGAATACATTCGAAGGGATTGTACTCGGCCGTCGTCACTTGCTTCATCGCGGCGGCGTGAACCACATAATCCACGTCGCGCAACGCCAGATCGAGTCGATCCTTGTCGCGCACATCGCCAATGAAATAGCGGATGAAGGGATATTTCTCGGTCGAAAATTCCTGCGCCATCTCGAACTGTTTGAGTTCGTCGCGGCTGAAAACGATCAGGCGGCGCGGTTTATACTGCGCAATCACCGTCTTGAGAAAATGCTTGCCGAAAGACCCGGTGCCGCCGGTCACCAGCACCGACTTGTCGTTGAGATCGAGCCAGGGCTGGGAGAAATCCCGCAGCCTTGGGGCGAGCGCCCCGGCCGGCTGGGCTGCGGACGCCGGTGCAATGGCGAGAGCGGTTGGGCTCATGAAGACTTCCTGTTTGATCAGGCGCAGTCTCGCGAAGAATGGTTAACCCTGTCTTGAGCATAACGGCCCGCAAGCGGCCAAATTCTTAACCGGCGGTAAATTCGCTCTTGGATGGAGATCGGACGACGGACGAACTGTCCGTGGGTCTTGGATGCCACTCGATCGGCTGGCCGCGATCCATGGCCGGACGGAACTGTCATCGGCTCGTCACAAAATTCTCTGCGGCTCTTTAATAATGGTGAGCGCTATCGCTGTTGTGTGGAAGCCCGTCAAAGCGCGGACACGCGATCGGGGGCCTTACTAACCTTACCCATGCTTTTGTCGCCAGATCTTGCCATTATACCTTGAATATTAACGGTTTTCCGGTCAGAAGGATCGCCAATTCCGAGGGGTTTCCATGCGCATTGCGATGATTGGCACAGGCTATGTCGGACTGGTTTCGGGCGCGTGCCTGTCGGAGTTCGGCCATGAGGTCGTCTGTGTGGACAAGGACGCAGGCAAGGTCGCGAGCCTGCGGGCCGGTGGCATACCGATCTTCGAGCCGGGCCTGGACGAAGTGGTCGCCGCCAATGTGAAGGCGGGCCGCCTGTCCTTCGAAACAGATATTGCCGCCGCCGTGAAGGGCGCCAGCGCTGTGTTCATTGCCGTCGGCACGCCCAGCCGCCGCGGCGATGGCCACGCCGACCTCACTTATGTGTTTGCCGCGGCCGAAGAAATCGCCACGTCCCTGACCAACTATGCGGTGGTGGTGACAAAATCCACCGTTCCCGTCGGCACCAGCCGCAAGGTCGAAGAGATTATCCGCAAGGCGAACGCCAAGGCCGAATTCGACATGGCCTCCAATCCCGAATTCCTGCGTGAAGGCTCGGCGATCGAGGATTTCCGACGCCCCGACCGCGTGGTGGTGGGCTGCGATACGGACAAGGCCCGTGAAGTGATGCGGGAAGTCTATCGCCCGCTCTATATCAGCGAAACGCCGATCGTGTTCACCAGCCGCGAGACCAGCGAGCTGATCAAATATGCGGCCAATGCCTTTCTCGCCACCAAAATCACTTTCATCAATGAGATGGCGACCTTGTGCGAAAAAGTTGGCGGCGACGTCCAGGATGTCGCACGCGGCATCGGTTTGGACGGGCGCATCGGAAGCAAGTTTCTGCATGCAGGGCCCGGCTTCGGCGGTTCCTGTTTCCCCAAGGACACGCTGGCGCTGGTCAAGACCGCCCGCGGCATGGGCGCACCCTCGCAGATCGTTGAAGCCGTTGTGGCCGTCAACGATGCCCGCAAGGTCGAAATGGCCAAGAAGATCGAGACCGCGTTTGGCGGGGTCAAGGGCAAGACCGTGGCGGTGCTGGGCCTCACCTTCAAGCCCAACACTGACGATATGCGCGATTCCCCCAGCCTGGTGATCGTGCCGCATCTGCAGGCGGCGGGCGCCACCGTCCGCGCTTATGACCCGGAAGGCCGCAAGGAAGCCTCCAAGCATCTGACCTTGGACTATTGCGACAATGCCTATCAGGCACTGGACGGCGCCGATGGGGTGGTTATCCTCACCGAATGGAACGAATTCCGGGCCCTGGACCTTGCCAAGGTGAAGACCTTGCTGAAGAAGCCGCTGATGGTGGACCTGCGCAACATCTATCGCCCCGCCCAGATGGCCCAGGCCGGATTCCGCTACATCAGCGTCGGCCGCGCCGACGCCGGTACGTGATCCCACAAGCATGATCCTGGTCACAGGCGCCGCCGGCTTTATCGGGTCGCACGTGGCCAAGGCCCTGCTGGCGCGCGGCGACGCGGTGCTGGGAGTGGACAATCTCAATGACTATTATGACGTCGCGCTCAAGAAGGCGCGGCTGGCGCAGCTGATGGCGGCCACGGCCTTCAGCTTCCGCAAGCTGGATATTTCCGATCACGAGGCCATGCTGGCGTTGACGCGGGAATTTCCCGGCATCACCGGCATCGTGCATCTGGCCGCGCAGCCGGGCGTTCGCTATTCGCTGATCAATCCTTACGCCTATGTCCAGGCGAATGTGATGGGGCATCTGGTGATGCTGGAAACGGCGCGTGCCCTGCCCGGCCTCAAGCATTTCGTTTATGCCAGCTCCTCCTCGGTCTATGGCGCCAATACCAAGATGCCCTTTTCCGTGGGCGATCCGGTCGAGCAGCCCAACTCGCTCTATGCCGCCACCAAACGCGCGGATGAGCTGATCGGCCATACCTATGCCCATCTTTACGGAATTCCGTCCACCGGACTGCGCTTTTTCACGGTCTATGGTCCTTGGGGCCGGCCCGACATGGCGCCGATGCTCTTCACGCGCGCCATCAGCGCCGGCGAGCCCATCAAGGTCTTCAATCGCGGCGAGATGTGGCGCGATTTCACCTATATCGATGACATCGTGGATGGCGTCCTGCGTGCGCTTGACCGCCCGGCCAGCGGAACCCCGCCGCACAAGCTCTACAATCTGGGCAATCACCGGTCCGAAAAGCTGACCGACTTCATCGCCGCGATCGAACAGGCCTTGCAGAAAAAAGCGATCATCCAGCTGGAGCCGATGCAGCCGGGCGATGTCGAGGCGACTTATGCCGACATCGAGGCCAGCCGCCGCGAATTGGGGTTCTCGCCGCAAACCCCCATGTCCGTGGGAATACCCAAATTCGTCGACTGGTACCGGGACTTCTACGGCGCTTAGGCGGCCTCAGATATACCCGCCGTCGCGCAGATAGCGCAGAATAGCTTCGGCCTGCACGTCCGCGGGCGCCTCGACCGTGCGGATGACCAGTTCCGCCCGCTCCGGCGCTTCATAGGGCGAGTCGATGCCGGTGAAATTCTTGATCGCGCCGGCCCGGGCCTTGCCGTAAAGCCCTTTGGGATCGCGCGCCATGCAGACCTCCAGCGGTGTATCCACGAAAATCTCGATGAACTCACCGGCACCGACCAGCTCGCGCGCCATGCGGCGTTCGGACCGGAAGGGGGAAATGAACGACACCAGCACGATCAGGCCCGCATCCAGGAACAGCTTGGCGGTCTCTCCCACCCGGCGGATGTTTTCCACCCGGTCGGCATCGGTGAAGCCCAGATCGCGGTTCAGGCCATGGCGGACATTATCGCCGTCCAAGAGATAGGTGTGACGGCCCTCGGCGGCCAATGCCTTTTCCACCAGATTGGCGATGGTCGATTTTCCCGAACCCGACAGGCCGGTGAACCACAGCATGGCGGGCTTCTGCCCCTTCATTTTGGCGCGCGCGGCCTTGTTCACGTCCAGCGCCTGCCAATGGACATTGGTGGCGCGCCGAAGGCCGAAATCGATCATGCCCGCGCCCACCGTCGCGTTGGTGGACCGGTCGATCAGGATAAAGCCGCCCATGTCGCGATTGTCGCGGTAAGGATCAAAGGCCAGCGGCTGGGACAATGCGAAATTGCAATATCCCACTTCGTTCAGCGCCAAGGTCTTTCCGGCAAGATGCCCCAGCGTGTTGATGTCCACCTTGTGTTTGAGGCTGGACACCGTGGCCGGGATGGTGGCGGTGGCAAGCTTGAGGAGATATTGGCGGCCCGGCAGCAACTCTTCGTCGGCCATCCAGAGCAGATGCGCCGCAAACTGGTCCGACAATTCCGGCCGGTTCTGCGGCCCGCACAGGACATCACCGCGGGAGATGTCGACTTCATCCGCCAGGGTGATGGTGACGGCATCGCCCGCAACCGCTTCGGGCTTGTCGCCGTCCAGGGTGACGATGCGTGCTATCTTGGACGTGCGGCCGGATTTGGCGACAGCTACGGCGTCGCCCGGCTTGATCCGCCCGCCCGCCACGGTACCGGCGAAGCCGCGAAAATCCAGATTCGGACGGTTCACCCATTGAACCGGCATGCGAAACGGCGTGTCCGCCAACGCCGTATCCACGTCCACCGTTTCCAGGTGATCGAGCAGCGACGGTCCCTCATACCAGGGCATACGGGCGCTCTTGGCGATCACATTGTCGCCATGCCGTGCCGAAAGCGGAATCGCAACTTGGCTGGTGAAATTCAAATTCTTCGCGAAAGCAGTGAAGTCCGCCACGATCCGGTCGAAGACGCTTTGCGAATACTCCGCCAGGTCGATCTTGTTCACCGCCAGTACAATGTGGCGGATGCCCAAAAGCGAGGCGATATAGGCATGCCGCCGGGTCTGAACCAGGACACCCTTGCGTGCATCGATCAGGATGACGGCGAGATCCGAGTTCGACGCTCCGGTCGCCATGTTGCGGGTATATTGTTCATGGCCCGGCGTGTCGGCGACGATGAATTTGCGCCGGTCGGTGGCAAAGAAACGATAGGCCACATCGATGGTGATGCCCTGCTCCCGCTCCGCTTCCAGCCCGTCCACCAGAAGCGCGAAATCGATATCCTCGCCCGTGGTGCCGAATTTGCGGGAATCCTTTTCCAGCGCCGACAGCGTATCCTCGAACAAAAGCTTGGTGTCATAGAGGAGCCGCCCGATCAGGGTGGACTTGCCGTCATCGACGCTGCCGCAGGTGAGAAAGCGCAGCAGCGATTTCCTTTCCTGCGCGGCGAGAAAAGTCTTCAGATCGGAAGCCAGGGTATTCATGCTCAAAAATACCCTTCCTTCTTCTTTTTCTCCATCGAGGCCTTCTCGTCGCCGTCGATCAGCCGCCCCTGGCGCTCGCTGGTACGCGCGGTGAACATTTCCGTCACGATCGCTTCCAGAGTGTCGGCATCGCTCTCGATCGCCCCCGTCAATGGATAGCAACCGAGCGTGCGGAAACGGACCAGCTTTTCTTCCAGCACTTCGCCGGGCAGTAGCTTCATCCGCTCGTCATCGCGCATGATCAGCGTGCCGCCGCGCGAAACCACCGGACGGCGGGCCGCGAAATAAAGCGGCACGATGGGAATATTCTCGGCCAGGATATATTGCCAGATATCGAGTTCGGTCCAGTTGGACAGGGGAAAAACGCGAATGCTTTCGCCCTTGTTGATGCGGGTGTTGTAGACGCGCCAGAGTTCGGGCCTCTGGTTTTTGGGGTCCCAGCCATGGTGCCGGTCGCGGAATGAGAAGATGCGCTCCTTGGCGCGGCTTTTTTCCTCATCCCGCCGCGCGCCGCCGAAGGCCGCGTCGAAGCCGTGGCGATCCAGCGCCTGCTTCAGGCTTTCGGTCTTCATCACCTGGGTATGCAGCGAGGAGCCGGAATCGAATGGATTGATGCCGCGCGTCACACCGTCCTGATTGATATGCACGATCAATTCCAGCCCCAGCCGCTTCGCCGTCTGATCGCGGAATTCGATCATCTCCCGGAATTTCCAGGTTGTGTCCACATGCATTAACGGGAAAGGCGGCTTTGCCGGATAAAAGGCCTTCATCGCCAGATGCAGCATCACCGACGAATCCTTGCCGATGGAATAGAGCATCACGGGATTGGCGAACTCGGCCGCCACCTCCCGCATGATGTGGATGCTCTCGGCCTCAAGCCGGCGCAGATGAGAAATTACGGTCTTGTTGGTGGACAATTCCAGCTACCCCAAATCTGTGCTGTGAATTAGGGACAAATCCGTCCCGGCGCAAGCCATCCTTGCCGGCGATCTATTTCAAGGTCCTCAACGTGACCGCTGGCGGCACCGCCTGGGTTTCGACCGAAAAGCGCACCCGGCCGATGGCATGCCCGTCGGCAGTGGCGATGTTTACGCGCCATTGACCCGGCCTTGGCGCGGTTTTGCTGGAATAGGCCCGATAGCCATCCTCCCGTCCACCTCGGATCGCGAAACTTATGGTCTGCTGGGGCACCCAGGCGCCGTTCCTGGGATCGCGCCATTCCCAGCGATGCACGATGTCGGCCGTCAGCCGGTATGGGGCAAAGATGGCGCTGTAGAGATAGAGCTTGTCGCCGGACTGGATATGCTCGACGGGAAAGGTTCCGAACAGCGCCCGCCAGCGAGGCGGCTCATCTTCCGCCGCCACCTGATAGTCGCGCCCGTCTCGCTTGATGGAGTGATAGATTCCCGCATCCGAAAGCACCAAAGGAAGCGGCGGCAGTATTCTGGCGAAATAAAAGGCATTGACCAGGGCAGTGATCCCCACCATGCCGGCCGCGATCTGCAGGCGGGCGACGCGATAACGGTCATGGCCCAATACGGCCAGGGATTGCAGGTAAAAGAAAAACACCACCACCGCGATGGCGCCCGACATCAGGAACGGCACCGTTCCGATGCGCCCGATCACCACCGGCACCAAGAGGATCGCATAGGAGTAGAGCGAAAAGAAAAACAGCAGCGCCGAAAACACCAGCCGCGCGTGATAGCGGCGCAGATATTCATTGCCGATGAAGATCCCGGCCATGCAAAGCAGAAACGGCCAGGACGCTCCAATCGAAGCGCTGCGGATGTAGAATACACAGAACCCCGACAACAGGCAGCCCAGCGCGAATTGGGCAACAAAAATCAGGACCGTGCGTGTGCGGGCGGATGGCTTGGCGTGGTCCGGCCGCGATTCCAAAGCGTGCAATACCGCAATGGTCGCACCGGCAAGGATCAGATAGGTGATAAAAACGGCCTGCGTCATCGGCCGGTCGATGCGGCCGAAAGCATAGCTGTCAAAGGCAAAGCCGCCCGCCAGCGAGATCGCCGACAGATGCCGCTCATACGCGCGCGCCCAGCTTACCGTCTGTTCAAAATGCTCGATCGCACGCATGCCGCGAATTCATGCCCCAGCCGTGATGAAGCAGACAGGAACGTCTTGTCCGGATTAAGGCAGACGCCTCCCGCGAAGACGGAAAAATCAAAGGCCAATCCGCAGCCCGGCTTCGAAGGACGCGGCGAAGCCGCGACGCGGCCTCAACTGGTCGTCCTGCAGACGCCCGGCCAGATCGAGCTTCATCCAGCGAAGCGGCAGGGACACCCGCGCTTCGACTAGATTTATGAGTACCGGAGATGACGTAAGAATATTGATTCCGGAAAACCCGGCATCACCGATATGGGGATTGGAAACTTGAGCATGATGGACGCTCAATTCGTAAAACCGCCCGCCGCTATCCATCCAACTCCCTTGGAGCGACAATAATCGAGAGTCGCTGTCGAGGCTAAATCCAAGCGTCCGGCCCCTGTACCGCATGCCGTCTATGAAATCGCCATTGGTATAGGCGAAGCCGTGAAAGACATTTCCGAAACTGAAAATATTCGCCGTGGGTACGGTATCCGAATATTCCGCGGTGATGCGCAACATGTTTTTCGCCATCGGCACAAAGAAGCTGGTCCCGAACAGATGGCTTGTTCCTGAATGCGTGAAGGGCGACGAATCCTCATTCATCAGCTGCATGTAAACTTGGACGGGCACATTGCCCAAAGCCCTGCTGTATTTGACGTCGATCAGACCTTCGTCATTCGTCTTATCCGGATGCAAGGGATCATTGCTGAGGTTGAAATAGTCCCTTATGGGCACGCAAGGATGTCCCCGGCCGCAAAATTGCTCTGTGCGGGCCAATCCGATTTCCAGCCCTGGCGCCGGATTAAATGTGAAGCGCAAGGCGTTGTAGAACGTGTCGCGCTGGGCGCGCGGGCCGTCCAGCATGCCGACAAAAAACTGCGCCTGCCACGGCCCCAGCCAGCGCAGGATCGGCCAGGTCGAGGCGGACGTATCCAGACGCTCCAGGCCGATCTTGGGCATCGGCCGGGCATTGTTGGACAACGCAAGAGCCGACACCCAGCCCGGACCCCACCATTGCGACATGTATCCGCCATAGAGCAGCAGCGGGCCGGCCTTCTGCGCGATATAGGATTCATCCGGCATCAGCTTGGTGGTGTTGGCGCGAAAATTCTGCGTGAAGCCACCGATCGCCAGCCGCGCCGCCGTGGATTGTGAGTTGTAGTCGAGAACAAATTGGGCTTGGCCCTCGCCCCTTCCCATTCCGTCGAAGCCGTAGACCAGGCCCGGCCTGTTGGTGGCGTCGATGTTCAGCGACGCGGACAGGCCGGAACGGTTTTCGGCGCGGGCCCGCGCCAGGATCCTCGCCGCTGCCGCCCGCACCGAAGCCGGCTGGCCGGCCAATGGGTTGTCCCGCAGATCCTTGACGATGCTTTGCCACGGCAAGGGCCAGTGGGTGGTAATGCCATCAATCACGCCGGCGGCGGCCAGAAGCTCGATATCGCCTCGGAGTTGATTGTCCCCGACTTCGGCCCAGGGCGAAGCCAAAGAGTGTACTGTTCCGTACAAAAAGATTGCCAGGGCAAGGATGGCTCGTCTTGCCCAATATCCACGCATCATGAAACCGATCCCTCGAGCGGCAGGCACCATAGGGGGTTTGTGCGGCAGCGAATACCCTGCCACGTGGCGGTTAATCATGAATAAGAATGCAATCCAATCCCTTGGCTGCCAGAGCCACACAGAGGCCCTTGGAGCCGGTCTGCGTGACCGTGACCCGCAACCGGTAAAAACGCCCCGCCCCCGGCAAATCGACCGCTACGATGCGAGGAGCCGCGCCCTTCAGGACGTCGCTGGCCAGCGCCTTGGCAAGGTCCCAACCCTGCTCAGCCCTTTGCGGGCTTCGCCAGGCCCCCAGTTGAAGCTGGGCCTGACGGCGGTGCCCATTCGGGGCAACCTGTCCTTCTACGGCTCTGGAAACAGCGTCCACCGAGCGGGTGCTTTCACGGTTGGCGGCGAGCACTTCCAGTCTCTCTGCGGCCGGACGGAACTGCGGGTCTGCCGCCAGAGAGCGGCTGTAGAAGTCCTGGGCCTGGACCAAATCGCCTCGCGCTTCAGCCGCCTCGCCCGCCCGCGCATATAGACCGGCGCGCCTGCTGCGTGCGGCGGCAAAATCGGGCGTCAGCGACAGGGCAGCCCCATAGTCGGCCAGCGCATCGTTGGGACGCCCCATGGCCTCCAGCAGCAGACCCCGGCCAAACAAAATCTGCGCCTGCTCGTCACCGGCCAGCGTGCGGCTTTCAATCGCCAGGGTGTAGTCGGCGAGAGCGTCCTGTTTCTGCCCCAGGCGCTCGCTGGCATGGCCCTTCCTGACCAAAGACCGATACCAATCCGCCCGCGACGGGATTTGTGGGGCTTCCGGTGCCGGTGCGCGGACGTCAGGCTCCGACCAAGCGGACCCCATGGGCAAAGAGGCGCCCCATATCATCGCCCCCAGCCATATCGGGACTGGAACGAAACCCGCCTTTTTCATCCGCCACCATCGCCCGTATTCGGGCTTTTCCCGCAAGTCCTGGAAAACTGGACATTAAGTGCGAGCCCATGCCATGAAACAGGCCCTTTCAGAAAGCGTCAACATGTCTGTCACAAAGCCTGTTCGCAAAGCCGTTTTTCCCGTCGCCGGCATGGGCACGCGCTTCCTGCCCGCCACCAAAGCCGTGCCCAAGGAAATGCTGCCGGTCGTGGACAAGCCCGTGATCCAGTACGCCGTCGAAGAGGCCCGTGAAGCCGGCATCGAGCAGTTCGTCTTCGTCACCGGCCGGGGCAAGCATGTCATCGAGGACCATTTCGATCATGCCTATGAGCTGGAATCCCTCCTCGAAGCGCGGGACAAGACCGCCGAATTGAACAGCCTGCTGGAGTCCCTGCCCCTGACCGGATCGGTCGGCTTCATCCGCCAGCAGCAGCCTTTGGGCCTGGGCCATGCCGTCTGGTGCGCGCGCCACTTCGTCGGCAACGAGCCGTTCGCGGTGCTCTTGCCGGACGATCTGATGGTCGGCGCGCCCGGCGCGCTGTCGCAGATGATCCGCGCTTATGACCAGGTGGGCGGCGGCATCATCGTGGCCGCCGAAGAAAAGGCCCGCGAAGAAACCAAGCGCTATGGCGTGGTCGATCCTGGCAACGTCAAAGGCAACGCCACGGAAGTGAAGGGCGTGGTGGAGAAGCCGGACCCCGCCAACGCGCCCTCCAATCTCTGCATCATCGGCCGCTACATCTTGCAGCCGCAGATTTTCGGCGAGCTCGACCGCCAGGAGCGCGGCGCCGGAAACGAAATCCAGCTGACGGATTCCATGGCCAAGATGATCGGGCGCATGCCGTTCCACGCCGTCAAGACCGATTGCGCCCGTTTCGATTGCGGCGACAAGGTGGGTTTTCTGCACGCCAATATCGCCGTGGGCCTTTCGCGGCCCGATATCGCCCCTTCCCTGCGCGGCATCCTGAAAAATATCACGCCGTAGCGTGGCCCGGGTGAAGCCATCGGCCGCCATCGCCTTCCTTTTCATGCTGGCGGCGTGCAGTTCGACCGGCAATTCCGACTATTCCCAATTCTATCGCGCTTTGCGCCAGAGCGCGGCCGCCAGCTTCGGCAATGGCCGCATCACCAAAGATCAGGCGGCCGCCATTGCCTATGCCAGCATGGGCTACCGGGTGAATGGCGGCACCGAACAGCTCGTGGTTCTGGCAACTGACGCGAACGGGGAGCAACTCTGGACGTCCAAGGCACGCATCGTGATCGTCACACGGGACGGCCGCATCGCCCGCACGGTCGGTTTGCTCCATGACAGGACGGGAATGTCGCCAAGAACAGGCGAGCAGCTGGCGGCGGTCACGGCCGCGCTGAACGGCAATGTCACCTATAGGCGCCTGGAAGATTTTCCCGACATCCCGGCCTATGGCGTCATGCTGACCTGCACGCTCTCGAAAAAGAGAGCCGAAACCATCACCATTCTGGGACGGGGCATACAAACCATCCGCATTGACGAATCCTGTCGTTCCTCGGACCGCAAATGGTCTTTTACCGATCGGTTCTGGGTCGCCCCCGATGCAAGCCTGGTCTGGCGCAGCCTTCAGCATGTCGATCCCACGGGCACGGTGGTCGAGACCGAGATCCTGCGCCCGCCCGGCTAAAAAATAAGGAGGGCGCAAGGCCCTCCTCATCATTCATTCGCTTTGACGCGCCAGCGGCGCGATTATGGGGTCGTGCCGGTGGTCGTGGTGGTGACCGAGCCGTTGCCGCTGCCCGAAGCAACCAGGGCGATGCCGCCGGCGACCACGCCAAGGCCCAGGACCATCAACATCGTGTTGTCGGCAGCTTGTGCCTTCTTGACGCCCGCGGGCTTACCAGGGGCCAAAGGGGCCGCAGGGGCCGCAGCATTCGTCGCAGCAAACGCGCTCGAAACAATCAGGCTCGACGCCAGAATGGCTGCACCGATAATCCGCATTGAAAACTCCTTTAATGGTCTGACTGCCCTAGGCTTTTCTACGAACCGGCAATACACAAGTCAATAAAACTGGTAAACCCAAAATTGTACCCGGCAACAGATTGGCAACCAGCCTTTCTATACCATTGACCATTTCAGGCCGGGAACCGGTAGCCCCGTTCTCCAAACGCGGAACATCGGCATCAGTTGCGAATTATCTGACATCAAGGACGATTTATGGCCCTTTTGCACCCCGTCATACTGTCCGGAGGCGTCGGCTCCCGGCTGTGGCCCCTGTCGCGAAGCCTTTTTCCCAAGCAGTTATTGGTACTTGCGGGTGATCAAAGCCTGATACAGGACACGGTCCGCCGCGCCGCGGGGCCTGCTTTTGCGGAACCCACCATTGTCTGCAATGTCGAGCACCGCTTTCTGATCGCCGAACAGATGCGGGCTGCCGGCCATATGCCGGGGGCCATCGTCCTGGAACCCATGGGACGCAACACGGCGCCCGCGGCCGCCATAGCCGCCCTGATGCTGGCGGAAAAGAACCCGGACGCCATCCTTCTGCTGATGCCCGCCGATCATGTGGTACGGGACCTTGATGCGTTCCGACAGGCAGCCGATTCGGCCGCAGAGGCGGCGGCGCAAGGTTTTCTGGTGACATTCGGCATCGCCCCCCGGGGACCGGAAACCGGCTATGGCTATGTCCAGCGCGGCGCGCCATTGCCCGAAAGCGCACATACGTTCACGGTTCGTCGTTTCGTGGAAAAGCCGGACGCGGCAACCGCCAGGCGCTACATCGAGGCGGGCGATTATTACTGGAACAGCGGCATGTTCGCGTTTCGCGCATCGAGTTTCCTCGCCGAACTTGAGCGCCTCGAACCCATCATGGTCGCCAATTGCAAGGCGGCGATCCGCGGCGGGAAACAGGATCTGGACTTCTTCCGCCTCGAGCCCAAGGCATTCGAAGCCTGCAAGTCCATTTCCATCGACTATGCGGTCATGGAACACACCCAAAAGGCCGCGATCGTGCCGGTCGAAATGGGCTGGAGCGATATCGGCTCCTGGGAAGCCCTATGGGATGCGTCCGACAAAGACAGTGGCGGCAACGCCCTGAAAGGCGACGTGCTGCATCACGCCACGCGCAATTCCTATCTGCGCAGCGAAGGCCCACTGGTTGCTGCTGTCGGCGTTGAAGACCTGGTGGTGGTGGCGACCAAGGACGCCGTCCTGGTCAGCCGCAAGGACGCTTCGCAGGACGTCAAGAAAATCGTCGAACAGCTGGACCAGTCCGGCCGCGAGCTTCATGTCACGCACCGCAAGGTCTTCAGGCCCTGGGGGGCCTATGAAGGTCTGGACATCGGAGAAAATTTCCAGGTCAAGCGGATCACCGTCAATCCCGGCGCGAAATTGTCGCTGCAGATGCACCACAAGCGGGCGGAGCATTGGGTGGTGGTCTCCGGCACCGCTCGCGTGACGCGTGACGATGAAGTCTTCACGCTCGGCGAGAATGAATCGACCTTCATCCCATTGGGTGCCAGGCACCGGCTTGAAAATATCGGCACCGAACCGCTGCATCTGATCGAAGTGCAGTCGGGCCGCTATCTTGGCGAGGACGATATTGTCCGCTTCGAGGACAGCTACGGCCGATAATAGGGCCCGCCCACTATTGCTTCGCCAGCACCGCCATCGATGCGATTGAAACCGCGAACTGGCTGAAGATGGATGAGACATCCAGGATCAGCTGCCGGGTGTTGATCGGCGTCACGTCTCGCGGAACAACG
>CALMGU010000058.1 GCA_937865685.1 uncultured Alphaproteobacteria bacterium
GCAAGCGAGCTCGGTGCACGTGACTCCGCTCACGCTGCACGAACACTTGTTGCAGCCATCGAGCGCCGGGAATTCGGCGCCGACGGGGTATTCCGTGCCGCCGTAGACGCAGATGGGCGCGCAGTCCACGAGCGTGCAGCTCACCGACAACAAGCAGCCCGAATCGATCTCGCGCGGGCCCCACGTCGCTGGCGATCTCGCCATCGCCGACCGAGGTCTCGCGCGGGCAAAGTCGCTCCTCGAGCTGAGCGCGCGCAACGTCTGGTGGATCGTGCGCGCGCACCTGGGCAACCTCAAGATGTGGGACGCTCAGGGGCGTCGTCTGGATCAACTGGACGACGAGCTGTGCGCGGCGGCGGACGCGGCGAAGGGCCCTGTGGAATGGGAGGTGTTTCTGCGGCATGAGGGTCGTGTGCAGGCCGCGCGTCTGATCGTGCTCGCGTTGCCCCCGGAGCGCGCGGAGGCTGCGCGCCACAAGCTCACGCGACGGTCGCAGCGCAAGCGGAGCAAGCCCCCACACGAGCGAACGCTGCGATTGGCCGGTTACGTGATGCTGCTGACGACGTTGCCGAGCTTGTCCCGGAATTCCTGGGAAACAGAGACGCAGTAAAGAAGAAGGAGTGTCATCGGAAATACCGTCAGGCGAATGACGGAAATCCAGGGAAGGCCCGGCAGGGAGATGGAAAGATAGTTCGGCCAGATTACCAGGCCGATGAAGAAGGAAAAAAAGAAAAAGTTGAGCATTCGCGCAGGCGCGGCCGCGTCCGGCATCGCCCAGATGATGAGCAGCAGGACGACCAGGATCGGGATCGCGAAGGGCACCACGATGTATGGCGCCAGAATGGCGAAAGCGAAGCCGTAAATCAGGCAAAACAGCAGCAGCAGAGAGACCAGCAGCCAGGAGGGACCAGGCTTGTACCAACGGCGTTCGGCCTTGCCGAAAGGTTTGAGAATACCTGACGGTTTGGCGAGGCCCGTCGCCGACCGGCGAAAGGGTAGTCTGAGACCTGGCCAGCTGCCAAAGAGCCCCCGGACTTGATGATATGCGCCGCCTATTCTTCCATCCGTCATGGTTGAAACCGGCGCGTCCTTTCTTTGGCGATGCCACCGCAGCTATAGACGGCTTTTGAAGTGCTGGTAAGCATTGGGTGCTACAATAGGATAGAACTGTGCTACAGGACTGTAAAACCGGAATTAATTCATCTGTGGCGGCAAAAGCCGGCAATCATTAACGTCTCTGCCAGGTGTACAGGATGAATCAGGCTTCCGACCTTCCCGCACAGAATCGCGATGTCGTGGAATCGGCGGCGGTCCAAAAGTTCCGAAGCAATCGAGGCGCTGGCCGGGGGCCGATCCGGCACGCGCTGATCGGCATCCGGCACGCTCTGATCGCCGCGAAAAGCCTTTACCTGCGCAAATTCCTGGGCATGGACATTCATCCCAGTTGCCGCTTCTCCCTCAAGGTCAATTTCGACCGGACCAATCCCCGGGGCGTGCATGTAGATGCCGGGACTTACATCGCTTTCAACGCCGTCATTCTCGCCCATGACATGTCGCGGCTGATTCATATGGATACGCGGATCGGGAAAAATTGTTTCATCGGCGCGCATGCCATCATCATGCCCGGGGTTACGATCGGGGATCAGTGCATCGTCGGTGCAGGATCGGTGGTCGTGCATGATGTGCCCTCCCATTCGGTCTGCGCCGGCAATCCGGCCAAAGTGGTCAAGAATGGAATCGTGCTGCGCGAATACGGCATCCTCAAGGATGTCTACGAGGAAGCGGTAGCGACCAGCTAAATGGTCTGCTGCCACTGTCGCGTATCGGCCTTTTCATGCGCCAACAGAATATCCGCCAGATGTCCGATCAGGCGCGTGGGGTTGGTGGTTGCCAGAACCGGCGCGCCGGCCCGCGCCGCCTTAAGGGCTTCCGACAGTTCTTCCCGGTTGTTGGCGATGAAGACCAGGCCGCGCGCGGCGAAGGCGCCGGTGATTTCTTTCTGGTGATTGTCGTAATGCTCGCCATTTTCGAACAGGCGCGGCATCACGATGGTGCGGCATCCCTCGCGCAAGGCCGTGATCAGCGAGCCGGTGCCGCCATGGCAGACAACGATGTCGGCCTCCCGCAGATGGGACAGCATGCTGTCGAAGGGCAGGGTTTCGTGCGTCACCAGCCCCGGGGGGGAAAGCCCGCCGATCCCGGTCTGGATCACCAGATCCTCCGGTATCTCGCCCGCTTCTTTCAGGCTGGCGACGGTCTCCACCATGCGGTCGAACGAAAGGGTCGCGCCGACGGTAGCGAACAGCAGGGATTTTTTTTGCGGCCGCGGCGCGTCCAGGACTTCGAAAGGATCCAGGCAGATCGATCCGGGAATTTTCGCGGCCAGGGCCGAGGATTGTACGATCTTGTGATGGGCGAAGCGGGCGGCGGCGCGGGCGAATGCGGAAGGCTTGTCGAAGCGGGCAAAGGTTTCGATCAGGACGAATTTGGCGCCCAGAAGCCGGGCCAGGACAACCGCGAAGAACACCGCGCCCGCGCCGGTGCTGATCACGATGTCCGGCCGCTCGCGCCAGATGATGCGGGCCGATTGCAGGAAATTGCGCCAGGCCGCCGCCAGCATCTTGAATGGCGAGCCCAGCCTCGCCTGGCCCAGCGCGAAATGGTCCACGAAGAAGACGGGATGGGCCTGCGCCAGGCTTTGGGAGAGGGGGCTTTTTTCCGACAGGAAAAAATAATCGTAGGGCCGCCAGGCTTTCTCAAGATCCAGCAACTGACGGACATGCCCGCCTCCGGAGGCAGCCAGGCACACGCGCAGATTTTTGCGCGGCATGTCTTCGGCCGCGCTCTGCGGCGGCATCGATAAGTTAATGTTCATGCCTGGCGATCACGTCTGGATCTGGTCGGATACCTAAATTCTATGTCGTTCGGACGGTGAGCCCTATCCGGAATTGTGGTAAAAACGCGGGCCGTTAGCCAAGACTCCATCGGGCGGGGTTCCCTCCGTTTATCTTTTTGCCGCCTTGTGCTAGGTCCCATTCCGGCAACACCTCAACCTAGCGATAACTCTTGGGAATTTTTAAGGCACGGCATCTGCTCATTCCGGCCGTCGCGCTGGCGGTGAGCGCCTGTAATTTCGGCGGATCCAAGCCCAAGGCCCCCACCGGCCAGGTGGTCGCCACAGTGGGCGGCCACGAAATCACCGTCCGGCAGTTGAATGCCGAATTGAACGGGGCAGCGCCCGTCGCGCCCGCGGCTCAGAAAGAGCAGAAGCGGGCGGCACTTAATTTCATGATCGAGCGTACGGTGCTGGCGGACGAGGCCCGAAAACAGGGCATCGACAAGGATCCGGACTTCATTCTGCTCGGCCAGCGCGCCATGGACACGCTTTTGGCGCAGCAGCTGCAGGCCAAGGTCGCCGCCGCCGTTCCGGCGATCACGCTGGATGAAGCCAACCGCTTCGAAAATGCCAATCCCAACATTTTTGCTGAACGAAAGATTTTCGAAGTCGATCAAATCCGGATGAATCAGCCGTCCGACCGCGCCATTCTCGCCAAATTACAGCCCTTGAAGACGCTGGACGAAGTGGTGAGCCTGCTCACCGAGAGCAAGATACCGTTCCAGCGGGCGACCTCCACCATCGATGCGGTCGGCCAGAATCCCAAGCTGATCGATGCGATTGTCGCCCTTCCGCCCCAGGAAGTTTTCGTGTTTCCGGCCGGCAATCAGATCATGATTAACCAGGTCAAAAGCGCTCGCACCGAACCCTTCACGGGTGATGCCGCCAACAAATATGCCATGAACGTGCTCCGGATGGAGCGTACCCAGACCGCCGTGCAAAGGCAGATGGCGGCAATCTTGGCAAAGGCCAAGAGCACGATCGTGGTAAGCAAGGACTACGCCCCCGCCAAAGCCGCGCCTGCGCCGGCCGCGGCCACCACCGCAAAAACCGGCGGCTGAGGCGGCTTTTTGCCCGCCGGCCGGGTTTTTTCGTTGCCGCCTCAAATTTGTTCAGATGTCGCGAATAAGGTAAGCCAGCCTATTGGCTGATTTGGCCTTTTTGAGGGGACGAGAATGCGGATTGAAAAGGCGGTCTTTGCTACGGCGTTTGCCTTAATCGTTAACGCCGCACCGGCTCTGGCGGCTGGCGTCGCGATCCCGGCGTCTGACGCGCCGCCGATCAATGTCCAGCTGGGGATTCGCTATGACAGCAATGTCGCCGCTTCGAACGGTGCGTTTGCCTCGGCGCGCGGCCTGCAGCAGGACGACGAGATTTTCAGCCCCGCGGTGGCCGTCAATTATACCAAGCAATTGGGAGCGTTAGCGTTTTTCACGCAAGGCACCGTTGGCTACGACTTCTATGCGAACAACGACATCCTGAATCGCGAACGGATCGGGATTCTGGCCGGCGTCTCGGCCCAGATGAGCGGCTGCCAGCTGACGCCCCGCACCTCCTATATGCGCCGCCAGAGCGATCTGCAGGACCTCAATGTGGGCGTCACCAAGAACACCCAAGAGGATGTTTCGGTCGGCCTGGACGTGGTCTGCAATGGTTTCGGACGGCTGATACCCTCGGCCTCCGTTCAGCAGACCTGGGCCACCAACAGTTCCAATTCTCTTTTCTCCACCGATTATCAAAGCTTTTCCGCGAATGCGGGCCTGGGCTACCAGGCGGGCAGCTTCGGGACGATCTCGCTGGTGGGCCAATATGCCGACACCCAGTATGACAACCGCTTCATCCCGTTTCTCTCATCCCTGCATCGGGACGGCTACAAGGTCTATTCGGGCGGTCTGCATTATGAACGGCCGATCGGCGCGACCCTGGAAGTCGGCGCGTCGGTTTACCAGACATCCTTGTCCTATGACGGGTTGGGCCTGAATTTCTCCGGCATCACCTATGACGGAACCGTCACCTATCATCCGGATTCCCGGTTCGACGTCACGGCCCATTTCGGCCGCCAGACCAGCCCGTCCAACTTCCTGAACGCCGCCTATTCGATCGACCAGATCCTGTCGGCCGATGCGCATTACCGGCTGACCAGCCGGCTTACCGCCGGCCTGGGAGTTTCCAACAAATTGCAGAAGTTCCAGGGGGCCAACCTAATTTCCGCCACAGACCTGTCAAAACAATCCGTCACGTCTTTCTACGGCTCGCTCGGCTTTAACGTTACGAGCAGAATGAATTTGGCCTTTATTGCCAGGAGCACGCAAAGGCATGCAAACTTGGGGGCGTATAGCTACACTGACAACCAGATCGGCCTGACCCTGTCGCAGGCGTTCTAAACGGGACCAAAGGCGTATGATGAGAGTTCGCGATATTGTTGCCGCCTTCGGGCTGGTCTTCATGTGCGCGAGCATTGTGCCGGCGGGCGCGCAGACCCCGTCCGTTCCGCCGCCGCCCAAGCCCGTTCCCGCCACGGTTGCGCCCGCGCCCAATGACATACCGGCGCCGACCTATATCCTGGGCCCCCAGGACGTCATCCAGGTCGACGCGCTGGGCCGCAGCGATTTCAGCACCAAGGCCCGCATCGGCGCCGATGGAACGGTTCAACTGCCGTTCCTGGGCGCGTTCCCGGCGGCAGACCGCACGGTGGTGCAATTGCGCGACGAGATCGCAGCGGCGCTGCAGAAGGGCGGCTTCTTCGCCAAGCCGATCATCCAGGTCGAAGTCATTTCTTTCGCCAGCCGTTATGTCACCGTGCTGGGCGCGGTCGGAGCGCCGGGCCTGATCCCGGTGGAACGGCCCTACCGGCTCTCGGAAATCCTGGCGCGCGTGGGCGGGGTTCGCGGGGACGGCGCCGATTATGTGGTTTTGAGATCGCCCAAGGGGCCCGAACGGAATTTGGCGGTGAAGGATCTGGCGACCGGCGATGAAACCACCGATCCCTATGTCCAGCCCGGCGACAAGATCTTCATTCCGACCGCCGAGATTTTCTATGTCAAAGGCCAGGTCAAAGCGCCCGGCAGCTATCCCATCACCGCCAACATGACCTTGGTCATGGCGCTGGCGCGCGGCGGCGGGATCACCGATCTGGGCAGCGACAGCCACATCAAGATCGTGCGCAAGAATGTCACGATCACGCCCAAAGACCTTAACGTGAAGATCGAGCCGAACGATGTGATCGATGTCGGCGAGGGCTTCTTTTAATTTCACTCCCGCGCGGAGCTTGTCATGAGCCTAATTCAATTCTGGAGAATATTGCGCGCGCGCTGGCTGCTGATCGTGGCGACGACCGTGTTCTCGCTCGCCGGCGGCATCATCGCGGTTCAGCTTTTGCCGCCGCGCTGGGACGCCGAAGCGCATGTCCTGCTCAATCTGCTCAAGCCCGACCCGGTGACGGGCGAAATGCTGGGCGGCGGCGCCAGCCGCGCCTATATCGGTACCCAGATCGGCCTGATCACGGATTACGGCGTGATCGGCCAGGCGGTCGACAAGCTGGGATGGTTGTCGGATCCCAATCTGATCCAGCAATATCAGAGCCGCTCGAGCACCGACTCGCGCGATTTCCGGCGCTGGGCGGCCCAGATCATCATCGATCGCACCCGGGTCACCGCGGCCGACAACAGCAGCATCATCAATATCATCTATACGGGCAGCGATCCGGACTCCGCCAAAGCGGTGGCCAATGCCGTGACCCAGTCCTATGTCGAGAACAGCCTGGCTACGCGCCGCAGCGATGCGCTGAAGAATGCCGACTGGTATGGGCTGCAGGCCGCCAAGGCGAAAAAATCACTCGAGCTTGCCCAGGCCACGGAAACCAAATTCGAGCGGGATAACAACGTGGTGATGACCCAGGATGAGCGCACCGACGTGGACAGCGCCCGCCTGACCGCCATGGCCCAGACCAATGTGATCGAAGCTGGGGGCGGTGCGGAAGCTTCGCTGGCGGAAATCGACGCCCAGATCAAGAACGCCTCGGCGATCCTGGGACCGAACCATCCCGACCTGATCGCGATGAAAGCCAAGCGCAGCGCCATCGCGGCGGCAATCTCCCAGGGCGGGCTGCGGGGTGCCCAGTCGGCGCACGGCTCGCGGGTCGATCAGCAAAAGGCGCTGATCATCGCCGAGCGGGACAAGCTGGCCAAGCTTCGCAATCTGCATACCGAGGTCGAGTTGCAGCGGGACTTCTACAACAAGACCGCCCAGAAGGAGATCGACTTCCGCCAGCAGGCCGCGGCGACCGATGCGGGCGTCACCGCGCTGGGCAATGCCTCGGCGCCCCTGTCGCCATCCTTCCCGAAGGTCCCGCTCATTGTTGGCGGCTCCGTCGGCCTGGGTCTGGGCCTGGGGGTTCTTCTGGCTCTCCTGATCGAATTGCTCAATCGCCGTGTGCGCGGGGCCGAAGATCTTCAATCCCTGATGGGCGTCCCGCTCCTGACGGTTCTTGAGGCGGCGCGGTGACCCATGCTTGGAACCCCGATTGCCATGGATGACCGGCCGCGCAAATTCTTCGATACCAAATCGCTGGTGACGCTCTCCGGCCAGGTTTCCGAAACGGCGGAAGCCATTCGCGGCCTGCGCACTCACATCATGGCCCGCCATGTCCGCGAAGGGCATCGCGCCCTGGCGGTCTGCGCGGCCAGCGAAGGGGTCGGCTGCTCCTTCGTCGCCGCCAACCTGGCGGTTTCACTGTCGCAGATCGGGGTCAATACGATCCTGATCGACGCCAATATGCGCAATCCGTCCATCGCCGCGATCTTCGGCCATAAGGGGCAGGGCGCCGATATCCGCGCCGCGCTGGGATCCGATCTGGATTTCGACGCCTGCATCGAGGCGGATGTGTTGCCGTCCCTGTCGGTGCTGTTTGCCACCGGGCGCGCCGCCAATGCGCAGGAGCTTCTTGCCAGCAACCGTTTCGAAGCCCTGATGCATTTCTGCCTTCGCGAATATGACGCGACCATCATCGACACGCCGCCCGCCAACACATGTTCGGATGCGCGGCGGGTGAGCACGGTGGTGGGATACAGCCTGATCGTCACGCGGCGGAACAAGAGCCTGGTCAATGACGTGAAGATCCTTACCGAACAGCTCAGGGGCGATCATGCGGAAGTCATCGGCTCGGTCCTGAACGAGGCCTGAAGCGATGACGACGGCCATGCCGAGCCGTGAGGCCTCGCCCCGCGAAGCGGTCACCGCCGCTTTCCTGTCGTCCTGGCCCCTGATCCTGGGCGCGGCCGTGCTGGCAATTCCCACGCTGCTCATCCTGGCCGCCAACAATTGGTCGCGCGAGGAAGGGGCGCATGGTCCCCTGGTGCTGGCCACCGCGGCCTGGCTGTTGTGGCTGCAATGGCCCGCCATCCGCAAAGAGGGCGTGCCCGGAAAGGGCTGGGCGGTCGCGTTGCTGCTAGGCTTTGCGCTGCTTTTTTACGTGACCGGACAGGCCTTCGATCTGATCACTTTGAGCGCGGCGGGACTCTATGGCGCGGGTTTTTCGATTTTCTATTCCAAGTTCGGCGCCCGCGCGATCGTCCGCAACTGGTTCATTTTTTTCTATCTGCTGTTCGCGGTGCCGCCGCCGCGCATGTGGCTCGACCGGCTGACATTTCCGCTCAAGCAATTCGTTTCCACCGCCGCGACCGAGATGCTGCAGCCTTTGGGCATTCCGGTCGCCCATGAAGGCGTGGTGATCTATGTGGCGCAGTATCAGCTCCTGGTGGAAGACGCCTGTTCGGGCATGAATTCCATCTTCGGGCTTCTGGCGATCAGCCTTTTCTATATCTACCTGATGCGCGGCGGCTCCTGGTGGTATTCGCTGATCCTGGGCGTCTTGTCGGTTCCCATCGCGATCCTGGCCAACATCATCCGGATCGTGATCCTCATCCTTCTCACCTATTACGCGGGCGACGATGTCGCGCAGGGCTTCCTGCACATGGCGGCGGGGGTCTTCGTCTTCGCCACCGCCCTGGTCTTGATGTTCGCGGTGGATCAGGGCCTGTCGCGCATTCTTCTTAAGCCGGGACGGCGGACGGCATGATAGCACGGCGCGATTTTCTGATCGGCGGGGCGTGCTGCCTGGGTTCGGGCGCCGCCTATGCGCTCAAGCCGCGCCGCCGCACCACCTTGATGGACGGCGGCAAGAAGCTGAACGAAATCCTGCCGGCCAAGCTCGAAGGCTGGACCTCCCGCGATGTCAGCGACCTGGTGGCGCCCGAAACCCCGGATAGCCTGGCGGCGCGGCTTTACGGCGAAACGGTGGGCCGGATCTATCGCCAGGAATCCACCGGCGATCAGGTGATCATGCTGATGGCCCATGGCGATGTGGAAAGCAACGAGTTGCAGCTGCACCGTCCCGAGGTCTGCTATCCGGCATTCGGGTTTGCCATTCAGGAGAATACGCCCCTGACCCTGGCCCTTCCGGCTGGCGTGACGGTTCCCTGCCGCCGCCTGATCGCCACTTCCAGCGATCGCGACGAAACCATTCTTTATTGGACACGGCTCGGAGAAGCATTTCCCACCACGGTCGGCGAGCAGCGCGTGGAGCGTCTTCGCACGGCCATGCATCGCTTCATACCGGACGGATTGCTGGCCCGCTTCTCCGTTATCGGGCCCGACAAGGCGGCGTCGCTCGCCATCATGGAACGCTTTATCCCGAATCTGGTTATGCACGTGGCCGCCAAGCAGCGGCGGGCGCTGATCGGGACCCCGCGCGCTTCCGCCCTGATGGCGATCGGGGCCTAGCGCTTTGCGAAGGGCTGCAGGAAGAACAGGATATAGCCCACCACGGCGATGATAAGGGCGATCGCCGCCACGCGCTGGTCATGGTTGCCCAGATAGTTGGCGACGGCGCAGCCGAGAGCCGGAGGACCATAGTGATAGATATTGTCCTGCTTTTCCTCGGGCGCCATCGAACGGTTGAGAAAAAGCACGACCAGGCCGGAAAATACGGCCATGGTGACCCAATCGTAAATGGTTTGCATATATCCGGATTCCGGTGTGTCTGTTGGCGGCGTTTCGAAGATTGCGTGATGCCGTTATGACGCTACCATATCGCGGGTTCCTCGCCACACGACAAGAGCGTGCCGTCGGTCCATGAAAGCCCGCCCGTGAAAGTCAGCGTGATCATTCCGCACTATAACGATCTGGCGGCTTTGGAGCTGTGCCTGGCGGCTTTGGGGCGCCAGACTTTCCCCGCCGAAGATACCGAGATCGTGGTGGCGGACAATGGTTCGCCGCAAGGCGAGGCGGCCGTTCAAGGGGCTATCGCGGGCCGCGCGCGCCTGGTGACGGTGCGCCAAAGAGGGGCGGGGCCCGCCCGCAATGGCGGCGCGGCCGCATCGACGGGCGAGATTTTGGCTTTCATCGATTCGGATTGCGTGCCGCATGAGCGGTGGCTGGAAAGCGGCATTGCGGCTCTGTCGCGATGCGATTTTGCCGGCGGCGGCATCGAAGTCTTGACCCGCAGCGCCGAAGGGATGAGTGCGACCGAAGCCTTCGAACGGGTCTTTGCTTTCGACGCCGAAAGCTATGTGTTGAAGAAGGGATTTGCCCCGTCCGGCAATCTTTTTTGTCCGCGCAAGGTGTTCGAAGCCGTGAATGGTTTCGGCACCGGCGTGTCCGAGGATGTCGATTGGTCCCGCCGCGCCATCGCGCTCAATTTCCGTCTCGGCTACGCCCCCGACGCGTTGGTGGGTCATCCGGCGCGCCGCACCTGGGAGGAACTTCGGCACAAATGGGTTCGCATCAATGCGGAAACCTATGCCTTGGCGAGCCGGGAGCGGCACGGCCGTATCAAATGGCTGCTCCGGACCCTGGCTTTGCCCCTGTCGGCCGTCGCCCATTCGGGCAAGGCGATCCGCTCGCGGCGCATTGCCGGAATCCGGCAGCGGTTCGGTGCGCTTGCCATTCTTTATCGCCTGCGCTTCTGGCGGATGTTCAACGCCATGGGCCTGCTGGCGGGGCGGGGCGCCTGAGGCGCGAAAACCGTCCCGGGGCCGGCACTATTTTGCCATAGATGCGTTAGACTATCGGGCTGACCCGGCCTTTTGAAGTGCGGGCCAAACACTGTTCGGGCCGATCATATTAACTTAATGACGATCAATTAGAATTCCTGAGCCGAAAGTCCTAGGTTTTCTTAAACAAGGATTGCTATCTTTTGCCCTTCGACATGGCAGTGCGAATTGAGCATGGTGCAGTGCAAAAATGGGTTAAAGTGCTGCTATGACGTTTTTTGAAAAACTAGGCCGCCTGGCGCCTTGGAATAGGCCGGATGTCGAGCCCGCACCGCGGCCCGATGCCCCGGCGGGACGGTTGGCGCCATTGCCGCCGGCGAACGCCGCGCCGCGCGCGCCGGCACCCAAGAGCGAGCCCTTTCCGCGCTTCCGGGCCAATGCCAACGACCATGTGAATCCCCAGGCGATCGACGCCCAGGCGCGGGCCCGCATGAAGCTGCTGGAAGCCTTTACGCCGTCGCAGCCGGTGGGCGACCGCAAACGCTTCGCCGGCCGCACCGAAATTCTCACTCACCTCATTCGCGCCATCGAAGAACAGCGCCTGCACACGGTGCTCTATGGCTCGCGGGGCCTGGGCAAGACTTCCGTCCTGCATGTACTGGCCCAGGCGGCGCGCGATGCGCGCTATCTGGTGGTCTATGTATCCTGCGGCTCGGACTCCAATTTCGACGAAGTGTTCCGCACCGTCGCGGCCAGCATTCCGATGCTGTTCCACAGCACGGTGGGCCCGACCTCGGAAGAGGTCGAAAAGGGCCAGACCCTGGCCGACATCCTGCCGGAAACGCCGATCTCCGCCCGCATCGCCAGCGATTTTCTGGCCAAGATCGTGGGCACCCGCGTCGTCATCGTGCTCGATGAATTCGATCGCAGCGAATCCACGCTTTTCCGCCGCGACGTCGCCGAACTGATCAAGAATTTGTCCGACCGGCTGGTGCGGGTTCAGCTCGTGATCGCCGGCGTTGCCGCCAATCTGGTGGAGTTGATCGAGCATACCCCCTCGATCCAGCGCAATATCTATGCGCTGCAGGTGCCCTGGATGACGGTGTCGGAGATCCGCCTTCTGATCAAGAATGGCGAAGAGCTGGGCGGCGTGCGCTTCGACGAGAATGCCACGCGCGCGATCGTGGTGGCGGCGCATGGCTCGCCCTATATCGCCAGCCTGATCAGCCTCAATGCCGGCCTGTATGCGCTGGAGGCGGGACGCTCGAACGTGACGGGCGAGAATGCCGCCGCCGCCATCAAGATGGCAGTGCGCGAATTCAAGGCCCGGCTTTCCAACCGCTGCCAGGGCCTGCTCTGGAAGACCGTGCGCGAAGGCCAGACCAGGGCGCTGGGCGCCCTGGCGGGTACGGCGCTTCTGGGCGGCGGCAGTTTCCGCAAGGAAGATATCCGCACCGCGATGGCCAATTCCGACACCATCCGCCGCTGCGAGGAGTTGATCGCGCAGCTGGTCGCCAGTGACCTTCTGATCGAGATGCCGTCCGAGGATTCGGTGATCTACCGTTTTGTGGAAGACAGTATCGCGCCCTATCTGTGGCTGCTCAGCACCCATATCGGCGACGGCAAGACCCTGGATGCCGCATCCGATCCGGATCTGGTGCAGAGCGCTCCCGTCGAACAGACGGTTCGCAGCTAGTATCGTTCAATTCTGCGAGAACGGCGCGCCGTCGGCTTCGGACGCCGCGGCCGGCCGCGTCAATAGGCGGTGCGGTGGAACGGCGCGCTGACAGCGGTCAGGAACAGGATGCGCATGTCCATTCCCAGCGACCAGCTCTCGATATATTCGAGGTCGCAGGCAATCCGCTCTTCCATATGGTGGATGTCGCGCACTTCGCCGCGGAAACCGCGGACTTGCGCCAGCCCCGTGATTCCCGGCTTGCTGAAAAACCGCAAATCGTAAGCCGGCACGGTCTGCGAATAATATTGGTCATGCGCCACGGCATGGGGCCTTGGTCCCACCAGCGACATTTCGCCCTTGAGCACGTTGAGCAATTGCGGAAGCTCGTCGATGCTGGAGCGGCGCAGGAAACGTCCCACCATGGTGGTGCGCCCGTCATTGCGCGTGGCCTGGACGATGTCGTTGCCGTCTTCCAGGACATGCATGGTGCGGAACTTGTAGATGACGAAGATCTTGCCGTCCCGGCCGGAGCGCCGCTGGCGGAACAGTATCGGCCCCCGGCTTTCGATGGCGATCGCCAGTGCGATCAGCGCCAGAAAGGGGAAAAGGACACAAGAGCCGATCGCGGCCCCCACAAAATCCAGGACGCGTTTGGCGGCGGATTGGCGGATGCGGAGCGCGCCTTCATAGAAGGATGACGGTGCGGAGGAAATGCTAACCCCGTTAAGCTCTTCGGCCGGACTCTGGCCTGCCCAATTCATCTGTTGAATCACGTCCGGCATTCAAACCCCAAAAACGAGAAACTAGGTGTTCGGCATTCGGCCGATCAGCCGGGCTGGCACGTCGGAGAGTTGGCGACAAAAGCTTTCTTGGCGCTGGACCATATAGTGGTTCCGCGGGCCGGAAAAGAACAGGGGTTTGTATAGTTAACCATCGGGAAGACCATGATCGTTTCGTGAAAAAAATGCGGCCATTTGTAAGTGTTAAAGCCCGCCCGGTGTGGCGCAGCTTGGACAACGCGCTACCTTCGAATTGGTTCTCCCAATGGATTCAGAATCCTGTCTTCGGCGTACGCAGGCCAGTATTTGGAAAAATGCGGCGCTTCCATGGCCGGTCCGCCATGCGATACGGCCTATTGCGCTCCCGGCGTGCCGCGGCCGACAGAGGCAATATCCAGGAGATATTGGCCATAGCCGGTTTTCTCCAATGCCTTGCCCAAGGCGCGGACCGCCTCCCGGTCGATGAAGCCCATCTGGTAGGCGACTTCTTCGGGACACCCCACCTTCAATCCCTGACGGGCTTCCACGGTGCGGACGAACTCGCCAGCCTGCAAAAGAGAATCGTGTGTTCCCGTATCGAGCCAGGCATGCCCGCGGCCGAGAATTTCCACCACCAGTTCGTCGCGCTCCAGATAAAGATTGTTGAGCGCCGTGATCTCCAGCTCGCCGCGCGCGGAAGGCTTGAGGGATTTCGCGAAAGAAGGCGCCTGGCCGTCATAGAAATAGAGACCGGTCACCGCGTAATTCGATTTGGGATGTTTCGGTTTTTCCTCGATGGAGATGGCTTTGCCGCCATCGCCGAATTCCACCACGCCATAGCGTTCGGGGTCCTTGACCCGGTAGCCGAACACCGTGGCACCCTTGGGCCGCTTCGCGGCG
Source organism: uncultured Alphaproteobacteria bacterium (assembly GCA_937865685.1). GTDB lineage: Bacteria > Pseudomonadota > Alphaproteobacteria > Micropepsales > Micropepsaceae > Rhizomicrobium. The sequence goes on from CALMGU010000058.1 coordinate 14,224, forward strand.
CGGATGAGCTGTTCGGGCAAGCCATGGCCGAAATAGAGATTGTCGCCCAGGATCAGCGCGCTGGGGCCGCCGCCGACAAATTCTTCGCCGATGATATAGGCCTGCGCCAGTCCCTCCGGCCTGGGCTGCACCGCATAAGACAGCGACAGGCCCCATTTGTTGCCGTCGCCCAGCAGGCGCTCGAACGCTGCACGGTCTTCCGGCGTGGTGATGATCAGAATTTCGCGTATTCCCGCCAGCATCAAGGTCGATAGCGGGTAATAGATCATCGGCTTGTCGTAGATCGGCAGAAGCTGTTTGGAGGTGGAAAGCGTCACGGGATGCAGCCGCGTTCCCGAGCCGCCGGCCAATATGATGCCTTTCATTTGCGAGTCTCCTTCATTCCGGCGAGCACTCTGGCGAGCGACACCTGCCATGCCGGCGGATGAATGCCGAATATCCGGGAAATCTTTGTGAGGTCCAGCCGGGAATTTGCGGGCCGCCTGGCGGGGGTCGGGTACTGGCTGGCAGGGATGGGCACGGCGCGGGTCTTCAGCCCGGCCTGACGGAATATCTCCGCCGCAAAACCGCACCAGCTTGTCTCGCCGGCATCGGCATAATGATAGGTCCCGAATTGCGCCGCCGGGCCCGTTATCTGCCGCGCGATTGCGCCAACCGCTTGCGCCAGTTCGCGCGCGGATGTCGGCGCGCCATGCTGATCGTCGACCACGCGGACTTCGTCGCGCTCCTGTCCCAGCCGCAGCATGGTGGTCATGAAGTTGCGTCCCGAGGCGTTATAGATCCAGGATGTGCGCAGGATCACATGCGCGGACAGAAGATCGCGGATCCGGTTTTCCCCGGCCAGCTTGGTGCGGCCATAGGCATTGAGGGGGGCGGTGGGATCGCTTTCCACATAAGGGCCGGGCTTGGCGCCGTCGTAAACATAATCCGTCGATATATGGATCAGCGGCACGCCGCGCGCGGCGCAGGCCCGCGCCATCGCTTCCACGGACTCCGCATTCACCCGATGGGCAATCGCCTCTTCCTGCTCGGCACGGTCCACCGCGGTATAGGCAACGGCATTGATCACGGCATCAAGCGCGCCCGCTTTCAGGACGGCGCGTTCGATGGCGGATGGATCGGCAAAGTCCGCTTCCGCACGGCCGAGAACAGTGGCGTGGACACCGGGGTCCTTGGACAAGACCGCGATCAGTTCGGTTCCCAGCTGACCGCTCGACCCGAACTGAAGAATATTCAAGGCGGCCGTCATTCGCGGCCCAAGGTGAAGGGGCTGTCCAACGCGCCGAGCGGCGCCAGCGCGGCGTCCTTGGCCGCAAGCAGCGCACCGGCAAAATCCGGCCAGGTAATGGCGAGCGCGGGATCGTTCCAGAGCACCCCATCCTCGCAATCGGGGCTCCAGAAATCGGTGACTTTGTAGATCACCTCTGTATCCGGCACCAAGGTGCAGAAGCCGTGGGCAAAACCGGCGGGGATGTAAAGCTGGCGGCCATCGGCGCCGGTCAGCTCCACGGCGACATGCTTGCCATAGGTGGGCGATCCTTTGCGGATGTCCACCGCCACATCCAGGATGCGTCCCTTGGCGACGCGAATGAGTTTTTCCTGCGCGTGGGGCGGACGCTGGAAATGCAGGCCCCGCACCGTGCCCTTTTCCCGCGAGAGGGAATGATTGTCCTGTATAAAGACCGATGAAATCCCGGCCTCCGCAAAGGCGCGGGCATTGTAGGTTTCGCTGAAAAAACCCCGCGAATCTTCAAATCGCCGCGTCTGAACGAGCAGGGGGCCGGCTACGGGAAAATGCTCGACGCTGACCATGATCAGCCCGCATCCGCGCGGGCGGGCGCTTTCGCGCCCAAACCGAGACGGTCGCCGGAGGTGCCTTTCTCCCGGATCGGCTGCCACCACCAGCGGTTCTCAAGATACCAGGCAACAGTGCTGCGGATCCCTTGTTCGGCGGTGGTTTCAGGGCGCCAGCCCAACTCACGCTCGATCTTGGAGGCGTCGATGGCATAGCGCAGGTCATGGCCAGGCCGGTCGGCGACAAAGGTGATCAATTGGTCGTGCCGGCAATGCGGACTATCCGGCAGCAACGCGTCCAAAGCTCCGCACAGAAGGCGGACCAGATCGATATTGCGCAGCTCGTTGCGTCCGCCCACATTGTAGGTCTCGCCCACCCGGCCCGCTTCCAGGATCCGCACCAGCGCGCGGGCATGATCTTCGACGAACAGCCAGTCACGGACATTCGTGCCGGTTCCGTAAACCGGTATCGGTTGCCCGCCCAGCGCGGCCAGGATCACAACCGGGATCAGCTTTTCCGGAAATTGATACGGCCCGTAATTGTTCGAGCAATTGCTGGTGACGACCGGAAGGCCATAGGTGTGGTGCCAGGCCCGGACCAGCATGTCGGACGAGGCCTTGCTGGCGGAGTAGGGAGAGTTGGGCGCGTAGGACGAGGCTTCGGTGAACAGGCCTGCGTCGCCCAGCGAGCCGAATACCTCATCGGTGGAGACGTGATGGAAGCGGAATCGCGCTTTGCGGTCCGGGAATAGTCCATTGTAATAGGCCCGCGCCGCTTCCAGCAGCGTGTACGTCCCAACGATATTGGTCTGGATGAAGGCGGCCGGCCCGTCGATCGAGCGGTCGACATGGGACTCCGCCGCCAGATGCATTACGGCGTCAGGCTGATGCTGCGCGAAAATCTGATCGAGCCGGGCGCGGTCCGCGATATCGGCCTGCTCGAACACATAACGGTCGCTGGGCAGGACTTCGTTCAGGCTGCGAAGATCAGACGCATAGGTCAGCTTATCGAGATTGACGATCTGGTGCGCGGTGTGGCGCAAGCAATGGCGGATCACGCAGGATCCGATGAAGCCCGCCCCGCCAGTAATCAGTATGCGCATCGACGCTCCGCCATTGAACATTTAAGGTTTTAGTGAGCGGGGCATTTCTTCGCAATCCGCTGTGCCGCCAGATTCATGGCGGTTTTCGTCGAAAAAATGTCCGGGGATTCCCGTGGCGCGCTCAGAGCAAGCCCTGCGCGGATATAGACGGCCGCTTTTCCCCGGCCGCGAACCGCCGCCCCCATGAATGTCGTTCTGGATCTGACTGTAAGCGGCGAGAAATCGATCGAAAGAAGGATTCTCGCGCCCGAATTTGGCCCGCAATACCTCGCGGATACCACGCAGAGCACGGAGCGTTCCCGCGCCCATGGGATCGAGATGCCAGCCTGCGAATTTGATGCCTTGCGACGCCGGATCGAAAAACACGATCCATGTTTGAGAACGCATCTTAGCAGGGAGGGGCGAAGCGCCCCGATGCATTGCGCCATCCGAAAAACGCCTTCAGGCTCGGCATATTCAAAAATGACGCGATTGGTCCGCAGCGGGCCGGAAAATGGCCGGTTTTGCCCATCCGGCCGGGGGGCGGAAATTTCGTACCCCGCCGGATCTTTCCGGTGGGGCAGGGAGTTCATCTAACGCGAAGTGGAAGCCGGTCTGCCGGCCTTTCAATTTGCGAAAAAGAAACAACTGGGAATTCCGGGTTTTTATTGAATATTCATAAGGATAGCTGGGGCCCGGAACTGGAAAACTACTGTAAGTGCCTGCTTTGCAACCGGAAGTCTTGAAAATTTCATGGTTAACAAGGACTTCGCCACTAGCTTGGGCCAACTTGATCCGATAGAACCGAGTCGGAATTACTGAGAGGGATATCGCCGATGCTTTCCCGTAAAATCATTCTGTCCGCTGTCGTCGCTGCTTTTGCGATGGCGCCCTCGATCGCCTCAGCGGCGACCAACCTGATCACCAATGGTGATTTCAGCGCCGGCAATTCCGGTTTCACCACCCAATACAATTACGTTGCGCCGGCGCCGAACGTCATGTGGCCGGAAGGCAATGTCACGATCGCGGCCAATCCCTTCAGCGTGCATGGCTATTGGGTCAATATCGCGGGCAGCAACCCGATGCTGATTGCGAACGGCGCGACCGCTGGCAACCTGACCATCTGGCAGGAAAGTGCGATCAACGTCGTCTCGGGTGGCAAGTATAATTTCGCCGCCGATGTGATGAATGTCTGCTGCAACCAAAGCTTCACCGGTTCGAATTCGCCGTCCTCGATCATTTTCCAGATCAGCACGGATAATGGCTTCTCCTGGAGTGACCTGGTCAGCCACACCACGACTCCGCCGGGCGATGCGGGCGTGTTGACCTCGCTGAGCGCGGTCTACATGGCGGGCGCCACCGGCACGGTCAGCCTGCGCGCGATCAACAACATCAACGCTCCTAGCGGCAACGACTTCGCGCTGGACAATCTCAGCTTTGCTTCCGCCGTTCCGGAGCCGGGCACTTGGGCGATGTTGTTCTTGGGCTTCGGCGCCATCGGTCTGATGATGCGCCGCCGCCAGACACGCGCTCTGGCGATCGCCGCCTGAACTCGGCAGTCATGACTTCTCGGAAAAGGCCGCCTTCGGGCGGCCTTTTTTGTTGTTCCGCCGCTGGCGGGGAATTTTCTCAGAGATACGGCATCAGCAGCCGGGCGGCGGCATCGCGCAAGCGATATGGCACCGGCTTGGCCGCCAGCCTGACGGGATCCAGCCTGAGCGCGCTGGCGATTTTTGTGTCGATGATGGCGTCGAGCGATGCGGTCAGGCCGGCATCGTAGCATTCCAGGTCGTATTCGAAATTCAGCCGGAAGCTGCGCGTGTCCCAGTTCGAACTGCCGATCAGCGACCATTCGCCATCCATCGTCATCAACTTGGAATGATCGAAGGGGGGATCGCTGAGATAGATGTTGGCCGGGATGTGCTTGAAGAAGCGCAGATTGCCCAGCGTCGCCCACTCCATATAGATGTGATCGCTGATGCGCGGCAGCACGATATCGACCTCGACGCCGCGGATACAGGCCTGGGCGATGGCGAATTGCAGGCGCTGATCGGGAAGAAAATAGGGCGTGACGATACGCACGCGCTTCTTGGCCAGGGTCAGTGCCGCGCCGGCCAGCATTTCGATCTTGTAGATGTCTTCGTCCGGCCCGGAGCGCAATCCCCGCGCCTGGACCTTTCCGGCTTCGCCAAGCGGGGGCCACCAATAATCCTGGTCCAGTGTTTCCTCGGTGGTGAAGGACCAGTCGCGGGCGAAGGCATCCATCAGTGAGCGCACCACCGGCCCATCGACCTGAAAATGAATGTCGTCGACATAGTCTCCCCGGTTGAGGTGCCTGGAATGTTCGGCCGCGATATTCATGCCCCCGGTGAAGGCCCGTGCGCCGTCCACGATCAATAGCTTGCGGTGATTGCGCATATTGAGAAACGGCATGCGCCAGGGCACCCAGGTATGCAGGAAGCGGCGCGCAAACACGCCGGCATTTGTCAGCCGGCGCAGCGCGGCGGGAAAGAAATATCCGATACCCACACTGTCCAGAAGCACACGGACTTCGACGCCGCGGCGATGCGCGGCGATCAGGGCATCGGAAAAGTCGCGCCCCGCCACATCGTCGCGATAGATATAGGACGCCATGGCGATGCAATGGCGGGCCTCGCCGATGGATTTGAGCATTGCGCCGTAAGCCGCGTCACCGCCCTGAAGCACGGCGATCGCGTTGCCGGCAACCAGCTCGCTTTCGGTAACCCGCCGGCCGACTTCGGCCAGGGTCGCGACATTGGGGCTGGCAGCCGGCTTGGTGCCGCTTAAGCGATGCCGGCTCTGGGCATCCTCGAAGCGTCGGAGTTTCAAGGCCCGGCGGGTCACCCGGTTGATGCCGAACAGATAGTAAAGCAGCGCGCCGAAAATCGGGGAAAGCCAGGCCGCCGCGATCCAGCCCAGGGCGGCGCGCACATCGCTTTTCTTGAGAAGGACGTCCACCGTCACCAGGACCGCCGAGAGCGGATAGACAATGGCCAGCACCGCCTCTATCACTTGGATCGGCCAGGTCGCGGCGATGGGAAACATATCAACTCCGTCCCGTTATCTTACATGGGCCACTGTGCCGCCGGTCCGGAGTTTGCCTTGAAAAAATCGCCTTCGTCATCAATTAAGAGCCGGGTTTGGCAGCCATGACGGACGGCAACGGGCATCGCGAAATTTCCGGCAGCTTCCGCGTCGCGAGTTGGAATTTGCTGCGGCGCATAGGCGCCGAGGCTGAGGATGTGGCGAAGCTGGTTCGCGCCTATCGCCCGGACCTACTGCTGCTGCAGGAAGCGACGGAGGAAATTGCCGCGCTTCCTTCCCTGGTGGGCGGGCATTTCTTCCGCCATCCGATGCAGAAGCGCATCTATGGACTGGCGGCCTGGAGTCCGCACCCGTTTCCCAGCACGTCGGCATTGCGGTTGCCTGCTTCCGTGCTGCCCGGCCGCGTGCCGCCCCGGATTGCTCAGATCGTGAAGTTTCAGGGCATCTGTTTCGCCAATGTGCATCTGTCGCACGGCCAGTTTCTCAATCGGTTCCAGCTGCATCACATCGCCTATGCGCTGGAAGGCCCCGCCGTGATCATGGGCGACTTCAATGCGGTCGGCCCCATCCGGGTTCCGGAGTTCCGCGATGTGGGACCGCGCCAACGCACCCATAGGGCCAGCAATATCGTCTCGCTGCGCCTGGACCGCTGCATCACCCGCGATGTGCGCTGCCTGCGCGGGGAGGTCCTGGACAGGGGACCGTCCGACCACCATCCCATCCTTCTGGAATTGGCGGCGGCGCCAGCCACCGCGGCGGCTCATTCCTCGCGGATCTGACGCCGGTTTCTTAAAATATGCATTTCTATCAATAAGTTATGTGGTATCGCGTCATTTCGCCCCTAATTTGCGAATGACTCTGAAAAGCACTTGCAAACTCCATCGCCGATTTATTAGGGTCCAACCGCAAATGAGAGGGTTGGCATGGCGGCTGAAGGCGAAATGGACGTTCGCAAGGCGGCCTCATCCCATTCCAGCCTGCTTCCCAGGGTTCCGGTCACGGAACTGATGGGCGGCGGACGCGAGGCGGTTCTGGTGCATGACGGCACCGAGTACCGGCTTCGTCTCACCAGCAACGGCAAGCTGATCCTCACCAAATGACAGGATCGGCTGCTGAAAACGCCAAGCCAGCCCCGCCGCCATTCCGGCGGACGGAAGCCAGCCAGGTTCAACCAAAACCAATGCTGACTCTGAAGGGGATTTCATGTTTGGCCAATTGAATGCCACCAAGACCCAGGCGCTCACCGGCGCCTCGCTGGGCGCGCTGGCGCTGATGATCGTGCCCGCGCAGGCGCAGGACAATTCCGCGCCTGTCTCGCTGGGCCCCGTCACGGTCCAGAGCGACACCGACAAGAACGCGCTCAACCACGCGCCGCCAGTTTCCAACATGCCGAGCGAAAGCATCCAGGATACGCCGCAGGCGGTCACCGTTGTGACCGGCGAAACCATGAAGCAGCAGGCGACCACCACCCTGGGCGATGCCTTGCGCAATGTGCCGGGCATCACCATCGCCATCGGCGAAGGCGGCACCTTGGCGGGCGATCAGTTCAAGATCCGCGGCTTCGATGCTAAGGACGATGTCTATCTGGATGGTCTGCGCGATTTCGCGGCCTATACGCGCGACAGCTTCAATTACGAGGAAGTCCAGGTTCTCAAAGGACCGTCCGGCCTGATGTTCGGGCGTGGCACCACCGGCGGCGCCATCAACACGGTTTCCAAGACGCCGTTCCTGGCCGACACTTATGTCGCGCATGTCGAAGGCGGCAATGGCGATCATTTCCGCGGCACCGCCGACCTCAATTACCAGCTTTCCGACACCGCCGCCGTTCGCCTCAATCTGATGCTGACCGACACGGGCGTGGTGGACCGTGATCTCACCCATTCGCACCGCTGGGGCATCGCGCCGTCTATCGCGCTGGGCCTGGGCACCGATACGGTGTTCACGGCGTCTTATATTCACCAGCACACCAACAACCGGCCGGATTACGGCCTGCCGGTAGCCGTGCAGCCGAACAGCGTGATCGCGCTTCCGGTCAGCGAATATGGCGTGCCGCGCAGAAATTATCTGGGCTACAACACAGATACCGACCGCAACGACGCTGATATCGTCACCGCCAAACTGACTCATGTCGCCACCGACTGGCTGACGATCGAAAACGATATCCGGGGCGCGGCCTATTCCCGCTATTTCCAGTACACGACCATCGATCGCTGCGACACCACTGCCGCCACCAACAATTGCGCCGGCTCGCTGTTCGGCGCCAATCCGGCCGCGACCTTGGGCGGGATCGGCGGCGGCGGGCCCTATCAGCAGAATAGCTGGGGCGTGCAGGATGTCTTCACCGCCAATGCCAATTTCCGCGTCGGCGGTATGCGCAACCAGTTCATCACGGGACTGGATGTTTCCCATCAGAATGCCGACCGGACGATCTACGCCTACAATCTTCCGACCGTTGCGCAGTTCACTTACACATTGAACGATCATAGCCGTTCGCGCGCCAATATCGGCCGCAGCCTCTATAATCCCGATCCCAACCCGCCTCCCTTCTATACGGTCGTTCTGCCGACGCCGGCGAATGTGGCCAATACCAATGCCACGGCGACCACGGTGGTCAATTCCAGCGGCCGCTCCACGGATCTGGCGCTCTTTGCCACCGACCGGCTGTGGTTCACAGACGAATTCTCCCTGATCGCGGGGGTGCGGGTGGATCGCTACAATGCGACCTATTCGGCGACCACCGTTGGGAGCGCCACTGTGGCGCCCGTCACCACCATCGCCAAATCGCCATCCACCATCGTCAATCCCCGTGCCAGCCTGGTGTGGGAACCGGATAAGCACACGACCGTCTATTTTTCCTACGGCAAATCGGGGGTGCCGCAGGGCACTTCGGTGGTGGGTTCGCCCACGCCGATCACCACCGCCAATCAGGCACTCGATCCGGAAAAGAGCGAGACCTTTGAACTGGGCGCGAAATATGGCCTGTTCGATGGCGCGCTGGGCCTGGCCGGTTCGGTGTTCAAGGTCGACAAGGCCAACGCCGCGCTGGTCGATCCGGTGTCCGGCAATCTGACCTTGCAATCGGGCCAGAAGCAGCGCGTGCAGGGCGTGGAATTGTCGGTGACGGGCAAAATCACGGAGAATTTCAACATCACCACCGCCTATACCTATCTGGATCCGGTGGTGACCAACGATCTCAGCTGCGGCGGCACGCCCAGTGTCTGCAAACCCAATCCCTACACCATCGGTTCGCAGATCACCTTCGTGCCGAAGAATGCCGCGTCGCTCTGGGCCGATTACAGCGCCAAGGATTTCATCCCCGGCCTGGTCCTGGGCGGCGGCCTGGTCTATCAAAGCCGCCTCTTCAATGCGATCACCGCCACCGGCACGGCGCCCAATCTCACGGGCATCGGCCGTATCGCGGTCATTCCTGAAACCATCGAGCTTGATGCGGTCGCCTCCTATGATTTCGGCGGCGCCTATCGCATCCAGTTCAACATCAACAACATCACCGACCGGCTGAATTACAGCCAGTCCTTCGGCAATCGCGGCACGCCGTCACCGGGCCGCACCTTCATCATATCGCTGGAGGCTTCGCTCTAGCGATGATGGTCCGGATACCAGCGCTGCTTTCCGCCGATCAGGTCGCGCAGATGCGTGAGCTGATGGCGAAGGCCGAGTGGGTGGATGGCCGCGTGACGGCGGGCGCGCAATCAGGGCAGATGAAGCACAATCTTCAGATCCCGGAAAATTCTCTGGAAGCGCGCGCCCTGGGCGATGTCATCCTGACGGCCTTGGGGCGCAACGAGCTGTTCACGTCGGCCGCGCTGCCGCTCCGGGTCTATCCGCCTTTGTTCAACCGTTATGACGGCGGCATGAATTTCGGAAGCCATATCGACAACGCGATCCGCTTCGTGAAGCCGTCGATCGGAAGCGCCGCCCCGATCCGGGTCAGGACCGACATGTCGGCGACATTATTCCTCACCGATCCGGCCCATTATGACGGCGGCGAGCTGGTGATCGAAGACACCTATGGCGAACATCGCGTCAAGCTGCCGGCGGGTGACATGATTTTATACTCCGCCACCAGCCGCCATCATGTGACGCCGGTGACGCGGGGCAGCCGCTGGTCTTCCTTCTTCTGGATCCAAAGCATGGTGCGCGACGAGCGCGCGCGCCTGACCTTGTTCGAGATGGACAAGGCCATTCAGGGATTGCGCAAACAGGTCGGCGACAATGACGAAGTCGTCAGCCTGACAGGGCTTTACCACAATCTGGTCCGCCGCTGGGCGGATGTATGAGGATGCCATGAGTTTCGCCACGTTCCGCCGCCTGATGTTCCAGATCCATATGTGGGTGGGATTGGTGCTGGGCCTTTTGCTGGCGCTGTTGGGACTGTCGGGCAGCATTCTGGTTTATGACGATGCCATCGCCAAAATCCTGGCGCCCATGCCGCACATTTCCACGCAAGGCGCGGAGTTGCCGCTGGACAAGATCGTCGAGGCGGCGCGGGGCGCTGGCGGGCAGGGCGCGATGCAGATCGCGCTGGCGCGCGAGCCTGGCGATCCGGTTTCGGTTCGCGTGACGCGGCCGCG
>CALMGU010000059.1 GCA_937865685.1 uncultured Alphaproteobacteria bacterium
CAATCCGCTCGGCATCGACGTGAAGAGCCCGCAGGACACCGTGCCCTTCCACCCCTATTACACGGTGAAGGACGCCTTCTATCTGTGCCTGTTCGTGGTGGTGTTCGCGGCGTTCGTCTTCTATGCGCCCAACTTCTTCGGCAATCCGGACAATTACCAGCAGGCCAACCCGCTGGTGACCCCGCCGGACATCGTGCCGGAATGGTATCTCTTGCCCTTCTACGCGATGCTGCGTTCCATCCCGAACAAGCTGATGGGCGTGATCGTGATGGGCGGCGCCATCGTCACTTTGTTCTTCCTGCCCTGGCTGGACACCAGCCGCGTGCGCTCCTGCCGCTTCCGCCCCCTGATGAAGCAATTCTTCTGGGCCTTCGCGGTGGCCTGCGTGATCCTGGGCTATTGCGGCGCGCAGAGCGTCGATGCCACGGTGGCGGGCATTCCCCTGCTGTGGGTGGCGCGTCTGGCGACGCTCTACTACTTCCTCTTCTTCTGGATCCTGATGCCGATCATCGGCCTGATCGAGACCCCGAAGAAGCTTCCCGCTTCCATTGCCCAATCCGTGCTCGGCGACACCGCCGCGGCCGCTGCCGAGTGAGAACCAACATGCGCTTTGCACTTCGTTTCACTTTGGCGGTGGGGCTGACGGCGCTGGCTCTGCCGGCGCTGGCCCAGGAAACCACCATCGACACCAAGCGGCTGCCGGTGAAGGACGGCCATTTCGAGTTCGAAGGCCCGTTCGGCACTTACGACCGCGCCGCCCTGCAGCGGGGCTTCCAGGTCTATAAGGAAGTCTGCGCCGCCTGCCATGGCTTGAACCACATCGCCTTCCACAATCTGGACGAGGAAGGCGGACCGGGCTTCACCGAGGCGCAGGCCAAGGCGATCGCGGCCGGCTACAAGATTCCCGCTGATCCCAACGACAAGGGCGAGATCACCGACGACAAGGGCAACCGCCTGACCCGTCCGGGCATCCTGGCCGACAAGTTCCCTTCGCCCTATCCCAACGAGGAAGCGGCCCGCGCCAATAACAGCGGCTCGCTGCCGCCCGACCTGTCGATGATCGAAAAGGCCCGCGAAGGTGGTTCCGATTACGTCTATTCGATCCTCACCGGCTTCCACATGACCCCGCCCAAGGGGTTCAAGGTGACCGAAGGCAAATACTACAACCCCTATTTCGAAGGCTGGAACATCTCCATGCCGCCTCCGCTGGTCGCCAATGCGGTGACCTATTCGGACGGCACCAAGGCCACCATCGAGCAGGAAGCCCATGACGTGGCGACCTTCCTGGCCTGGGCGTCGGACCCCAAGATGGAAGAGCGCAAGCGCACCGGCTTCGGCGTGCTGATCTTCCTGGTGGTTCTGTCGGGTGTGCTCTTCGCCGCTTACCGCAAAGTCTGGGCGGATATGCACTGACGTTTCGGCTATCACAGAAGCGGGCATTGCCCGCTGACCCGGCCATGATAAAAGGGCGCTTCTTCGCGGCAGCGCCCTTTTTACTGCGCGTACGCGCGAGCGGGAGCGCTTAAAATATGGCCAAAACCGTGCTTGGAGTGATTGGCGGATCGGGGGTCTATGAGATCCCCGGCCTGGAAAATGCCCGTTGGCAGACCGTCAAAAGCCCGTGGGGCGAGCCGTCGGACCAGCTCCTCACCGGCACTTTTCATGGCGTGGACATGGTGTTCCTGCCGCGCCATGGCCGGGGCCATGTCCAGACCCCCAGCAGCATCAATTACCGCGCCAACATCGATGCCTTGAAGCGCGTGGGCGTCACCGATGTGATCTCGGTGTCGGCCTGCGGTTCGCTGCGCGCCGAACTGCCGCCCGGCACCTTTGTGATGGCGGATCAGTTCATCGATCGCACCTTCGCGCGGGAGAAGAGCTTTTTCGGGCCCGGTTTTGTCGCCCATGTCTCCATGGCCCATCCGGTCTGTCCGCGCCTGGCCGGCGCGCTCACCCTGGCGGCGCGGGAAGAGCGGATCGATCATTCCGAAGGCGGCACTTACATCTGCATGGAAGGCCCGCAATTCTCCACCCGCGCGGAAAGCTTTCTCTATCGCTCCTGGGATTGCAGCGTGATCGGCATGACCGCGATGCCCGAAGCCAAGCTCGCCCGCGAGGCGGAGCTGCCTTACGCCATCGTGGCGATGGTGACGGACTATGACTGTTGGCACGAAGATCACGAGCATGTGACCGTCGATGCGGTGATGAAGGTGATGCACCAGAATGCGGAAAATGCCCGCCGCCTGATCATGGCGGTGGCGCCCAAGCTGGGACCGGACCGCCTGCCTTGTCCGCTGCATGTGGAAACCACGTTGGACATGGCCGTGGTGACCCCGCCGGACCGCCGCGATCCGCAATTGACCGCCAAGCTCGATGCCGTGGCCGGCCGCATTTTGAGAAAAGGATAGATCCAATGGATTTCCGCGAAACCATCCGCACCATTCCCGACTATCCCCAGCCGGGCATCATGTTCCGCGACATCACCACCTTGCTGGGCAATGCGCGGGCCTTTCGCCGCGCGGTGGACGAGCTGGTGCAGCCTTATGCCGGCATCCGCGTGGACAAGGTGGCGGCGCTGGAAGCGCGCGGCTTCATCCTGGGCGGCGCGGTGGCGCATCAGCTGTCCTGCGGTTTTGTTCCCATCCGCAAGAAAGGCAAGCTGCCCTACACCGTGATCGGCGAAAGCTATGCCCTGGAATATGGCCAGGACCGGGTGGAAGTGCATATCGACGCCTTCCAGAAAGGCGATCATGTCCTTCTGGTCGACGACCTGATTGCCACCGGCGGCACCGCCAGCGCCGGCATCCGCTTGATGGAGCGAGCGGGCGCGGAAGTGATCGGTTGTTCTTTCGTCATCGACCTGCCGGAACTGGGCGGCGCCGACAAGCTGCGCGCCTTGGGCAAGCCCGTGAATACGCTGGTTTCGTTTGAAGGGCACTAAGAGCAATGCCAAGAAAAGTGGAAGCCGTTGCCACGCTGGCGCTAGCAACTCCGTCCGGCATTGCGACAGGAATTAAGCATTGAAACTGTACGGCAACCCGCTTTCGCCTTTTGCCCGCAAGGCCTGCGTGATCGCGCATGCTCATGGCATCGCGCTGGAGCAGATCGAGATCTTGCCGCTCAGCGATGAAGGCTTTCGCAAGGTAAATCCGCTGGGCAAGATTCCGGCCCTGGCGCTGGACGATGGCACGGTGATGATCGACAGCCGGGTGATCTGCGAATATCTCGACCAGCGGGGCGGAGGGAAATTTTTCCCGGAAGGGGCGGAGCGCTGGAAGGCACTGACCTTGCAATCCCTGGGCGATGGGGTCGGCGAAGCGGCGGTGATGTATTCCATTCTCGGCCGCGAAGAGCCGCCGCCCGCCAAATACCGCACCCGCCAGATGGCGGCGATGCTGGCCGGGATGGATGCGCTGGAACATACGCCGTTCAACGATCCGCCCCTGATCGGGGAAATCGCGGTGGGATGCGCGCTGGGCTATATCGAATTCCGCATGCCGGAACTTGATTGGAAGCGGGGCCGCCCCAGGTTGGCCGCCTGGTATGCGCAATTCTGCGAATATCCGGCGATGAAAGCCACGGCGGCCAAACCCACATGAAGATCAACGGCCAACATTACCGCTCGGTCTGGCCTATCGGCGAGGATGCCTTCGGCATCATCGACCAGACCAAACTTCCGCATGAATTCGTCACCCTGACCTTGCGCTCCGCCGGTGACGCCGCGCATGCCATTTCCACCATGCAGACCCGTGGCGCGCCCCTGATCGGTGCGGTGGGCGCTTATGGCCTGGCGCTGGCGATGCGAGACGATGCGTCCGACGAAAATCTCATCCGCGTGCATGACATGCTGGCGGAGACCCGGCCCACCGCCATCAATCTGCGCTGGGCTTTGGGCCGCATGCGCGATGCGTTGCTCAACCAGCCGCGCGACCAGCGCGCGAAGCTGGCTTGGGCGGAAGCCGCCGCCATCGCCGACGAAGACGTGGCCATGTCCATGGCGATCGGCGAACATGGGCTGAAGATCATTCGCGAGATCGCGGCCAGGAAGCCGGGCAAGACCGTCAACATCCTCACCCATTGCAACGCCGGCTGGCTGGCGACGGTGGATTACGGCACCGCGCTGGCGCCGATCTATCTGGCGCATGATGCGGGCCTTCCCCTGCATGTCTGGGTGGACGAGACCCGGCCGCGCGGCCAGGGCGCGTCACTCACCGCTTTCGAACTGGGCGGCCATGGCGTCAAGCACACGGTGCTGGCCGACAATGCCGGCGGCCATTACATGCAGGCGGGCCAGGTCGATCTCGTCATTGTGGGCACCGACCGGGTCACCGCCAATGGCGATGTCGCCAACAAGATCGGCACCTATCTCAAAGCCCTCGCGGCCAAGGACAATGGCGTGCCCTTTTATGTGGCGCTGCCCAGCTCCACCATCGACTGGACCCTGGCCGATGGCCGCGCCATTCCCATCGAGGAACGCAGCCAGGACGAAGTGCTGAAAATGACGGGACGCCTGCCCGACGGCAAAGTCGCCACGGTGGAGATCGCCGCCCCCGGCGCGACCGCCGCCAATCCCGGCTTCGACGTCACGCCCGCCCGGCTGGTGACGGGCCTGATCACCGAACGCGGCACTTGTGCCGCCACCACAGAAGGCCTTCGCGGCCTGTTCCCCAAATCGTAAAAGGTGCCCCATGCAGTCGCGCTGGTCTGAAGCCGAAGCCCAGGAATTCATCACCCGTTACGCCCCCAAGGGCGTGAATGCGGATCTGGCGGTGCGTACCTACACCACGCGCCTTTTGGGCAGCGATCCGCGCATGGTGCTGCATGGCGGCGGCAATACCTCCGTGAAGACTGTCGTGAAGGATCAGCTGGGCGAAGATGTGGAAGTGATCTGCATCAAAGGCTCCGGCTGGGACATGGGCGTGATCGAACCTG
>CALMGU010000060.1 GCA_937865685.1 uncultured Alphaproteobacteria bacterium
CTGACGAAAGATCAACTCAAGATCGAGAAACAGGCCAAGGGCGAAGTCTATATCGCCGTGATCGCGCGGGAAGGCCGCGAAACCGCCACGGTTCTCGGTGAAATCCTGCCGGAGATGATGGCGAAGCTGCCCTGGCCCAAAAGCATGCGCTGGAAACCCGGCGTTTCGACCCGCTGGGTGCGCCCGCTGCATTCCATCCTCTGCACATTCGATGGCGAAGTGGTCCCGTTCAGTTTTGCCGGGGTCAGCAGCGGCCGTCATGCGCAAGGGCATCGCTTCCTGTCATCGGGCAAACTCGAAGTGCGCCGGTTCGACGATTACGCCGCCGCGCTGAAGAAAAATTTTGTGGTGCTGGATGCGGAAGAACGCGCCGCCATCATTTTTGAAGGCATCAAACAGGCGGCCTTCATTCATGGCCTGGAAATGATCCCGGACGAGGGGCTTCTGGCCGAGGTGTCCGGCCTTGCGGAATGGCCAGTGGTGCTGATCGGTGCAATCGAGGACCGGTTCATGGATGTGCCGCCGGAAATTCTTCAAACGGCCATGCGGACGCATCAGAAATATTTTTCGTTGCAGGATCCGAAGACCGGCAAGATGGCCAACCGCTTCGCTTTCGTCGCCAACATGGTGGCGGAAGACGGTGGCAGGGAAATCGTGGCGGGCAACGAGCGCGTGCTGCGGGCCCGCCTGTTCGACGCCAAATTCTTCTGGGACGAAGACCGCAAGCGCCGGCTGGACAGCCGGATCGACGACCTGAAAGGCATCGTCTATCACGCCAAGCTGGGCACCCAGTTCGAGCGGGTGGAACGGATCGCAAAACTCGCCGCCGAAATCGCCGCCCAAATTGGCGCCGATCCGAAAACAGCGGAACGCGCGGCGCGCCTGGCCAAAGCCGATCTCACCACCGGCGTGGTCGGGGAATTCCCGGAACTGCAAGGCGTGATGGGCCGCTATTACGCCATCCATGACAATGAGGATGTTGAAGTCGCCGATGCCGTGCGCGATCACTATAAGCCGATCGGTCCGTCGGATGCGGCGCCGGCCGGCAAGATTTCGATCGCGGTCGCGCTGGCGGACAAGCTCGATTCCCTGAAGGGCTTTTTCGCGGCCGGCGAAAAACCGACCGGTTCGGGCGATCCTTTCGCGCTTCGGCGGGCGGCGCTGGGTGTCATCCGTATCTTGCTGGAAAATGGATTGCGCCTGCCTTTGACGGTTCCGGGCGATCTGGCAGCTTTCTTCGCCGACCGACTGAAAGTCGCGCTGAAGGAAAAGGGCATTCGTCACGACCTGATCGACGCGGTGTTCGCGTTGGGCAATGAGGATGATCTGGTGCGCCTGGTGGCGCGGGTCGAAGCACTGCAAACATTCCTGAAGAGCGATGACGGCATTAACCTTCTGGCGGGCTACAAGCGCGCCGCCAATATCCTCAAAGCCGAAGAAAAGAAGGATGGCCGGGTTTTTGCAGGCGAGGTTGCTCAAAGCAAATTAACTGACCCTGGGGAAGGCGCTTTGTTTTCGGCACTTGGCACGGCAAAGGATCAGGTCGCTACGGCGTTGAAGAAGGAGGATTTTGCGGCCGCGATGCGCCATATGGCGGCGTTGCGCGTTCCGGTAGATGCTTTTTTTGAAGGCGTTAAAGTCAATGCGGAAGATGCGTCAATCCGGGAAAACCGGCTGCATCTTCTGGCCGCTTTTCGGGCGGTCGTGCACCAAATCGGGGACTTCTCCAAAATAGAAGGTGTTTCAGTATGACCAAGTGGGTTTATGCGTTCGGAGACGGAAAAGCCGAAGGCCAGGCGGGGATGAAGAACCTCTTGGGCGGCAAGGGCGCCAATCTGGCGGAGATGAGCAATCTCGGCCTGCCGGTGCCTCCGGGCTTTTCCATCACCACCGAAGTCTGCACCCACTATTACGCCAACAAGGAAAATTACCCCAGCGACCTCAAGGATCAGGTCGATGCCGCCGTCAAAAAGGTGGGCGAGCTGGCGCATGGCAATTTCGGCGATCCCGCCAAACCGTTGCTGGTATCGGTGCGTTCGGGCGCCCGCGTCTCCATGCCCGGCATGATGGACACGGTGCTCAATCTGGGCCTCAACGCCGCCACCACCGAAGGCCTTGCCAAGCTCACGGGCGACGCGCGCTTTGCCTATGACAGCTATCGCCGCTTCATCCAGATGTATTCGGACGTGGTCTTGGGCGTGGAACATTCCACCTTCGAGGAAATCCTGGACGAGGAAAAAGACGCCAAGGGCGTCGAACTCGACACCGACCTGGATGCGGAAGACCTCAAGCGCATCGCCGACCGCTTCAAGAAAAGCGTCGAAAAGGAATTGAAGAAGCCGTTCCCCGAAGACGTGCAGGAACAGCTTTGGGGCGCCATCGGCGCCGTGTTCGGCTCGTGGGAAAGTCCGCGCGCCAATACCTATCGCAAGCTGCACAACATCCCCGCCGACTGGGGCACGGCGGTGACGGTGCAAGCCATGGTGTTCGGCAACCGGGGCGAAACCTCGGCCACCGGCGTGGCCTTCACCCGCGACCCGGCAACGGGTGAAAAGCTTCTCTACGGCGAATTTCTCATCAACGCCCAGGGCGAAGACGTGGTGGCGGGCATCCGCACCCCGCAGCCCATTTCCAAGATCGTGCGTGAGCGCCAGGGCGGCAAGAAACCGTCCATGGAAGAAGCCATGCCCAAGGCCTTTGACGAACTGAAGGCCATCGGCGAACGGCTGGAGCAGCATTATCGCGATATGCAAGACGTGGAATTCACAGTGCAGGAAGGCAAGCTCTTCATGCTCCAGACCCGTTCGGGCAAGCGCACGGCGGAAGCCGCGCTCAAGGCCGCCGTGG
>CALMGU010000061.1 GCA_937865685.1 uncultured Alphaproteobacteria bacterium
CCGAACCGTCATCGGTGTCGCCGATATACATGCCGGGGCGCTTGCGCACCGCGTCCAGGCCCTTCAGCACCTTGATGCTGCTGGCGCCATATTCGTTGGTCACTTGATGTGCGGGTTCGGACATTTACTTCACCATGATCGCAATGCAGGAGCCGCTTGTTCCAAGCGCGGCACCCTTGTTGATGGGACGGCGCGCTTGCGCATCCGCCACCAGTTCCGTCAATTTTGCTGCAACTGCAGCATACCCCATCGTGGCCGCCCAGGTCATGCGCCAGCCTCGCGGAAAGTTCCATCGCGCACTTCAAAGATCTGGGCGCGCGCGCCGTCGAACAAGGACAGATCGGTCCCGGTCATCCAGGCCTGCGCGGACAGATCGGCGATTTCCTCGAACAAGGCGGCACGGCGTACCACGTCCAGGTGGGCGGCGACCTCGTCCAGCAGCAGCAGGGGCGCCATGCCGTCGCGCATAAGGGTCAACTCCCGCGCGAACGCCAGCATGATGGAAATCAGCAGCGCTTTCTGCTCGCCGGTGGAGCAGTCGCGCGCCTCCGTGCGCTTTTGCGTGTGCCGAGTTGCCAGATCGGTGAGATGCGGTCCCGCATGGGTGCGGCCGCTTTCCGCGTCGCGCAGGCGCGATCGGGCCAGCGCGTCGCGCAACGCGTCGGATGTCTCGAACATCTCGCCCGCCAAGGTCAGCGAGGCGGCCGGGAAGGCGCCCGCGCGTTCCCCCAGCGCCCGATTGAGGCGCTGTACCACTGCGGTGCGTGCGGTGGCGATCATCAATCCGGCCTCGGCCATTTCATTTTCCAGCCCGTCCAGCCAGGCCGGATCGCGAGGGCCATATTTGAGCAGCCGCGCCCGCTCCCGCATCGCGGTTTCATAGCGGGCGGCGGCGCGGGCATGGCCGGGATCGAAACCCAGCACCAGCCGGTCGAGAAACCGCCTGCGGCCCGACGCGCTTTCGATGAAGAGCCGGTCCATGGCCGGGGTCAGCCAGACCATCTGCACCACATCGCCCAGCTCGGTGGAATTCTTGGCGTCCACGCCGTTGAGGCGGACTTGCCGCGCATTCGATTGTTCGGTCAGTCCGGTGCCGATCTCATAGTCCATCTCGCCCCGGCGCACGGTCGCCGCAACCGCCCAGAGTGCCTCGCCGGACGAGGCCGGGCCTTTACGGATATGCTCGGCCAGCTTGGCGCCCCGAAGGCCGCGCCCCGGAGACAGAAGCGAAATGGCGTCCAGGATATTGGTCTTGCCGGCGCCATTGGGGCCCGCCAGCACCACCGCCGCGCCGGCGGTCGCAAGCTCTCCCGCCGCATAGGAGCGGAAATTGGCGAGGCTGAGGCGTGTCACCGCAAGCTTCGCCGGAATGGCGCGAACCCCGCCCGAAGGGCGCATGTCCTGCGCGGCAGTCAATGCGTCAGACCCGAAGCGGCATGAGGACGTAAAGGGTGCGCGCATCCTCCGCGTCTTCGATGATGGCGGGCGAGCCCGCGTCCGACAGCAGGAAGCGCACTTCCTTGCCTTCGATCTGGCCGGTGATGTCCAGAAGGTAGCGGGCGTTGAACCCGATCTCCAAGGCAGCGGCGCTATAGGTGGCGCCAACATCTTCCGTGGCGGTGCCCGATTCCGGATTGACCACCGACAAGGTGACCTTGTCCTTGGTGATGTTGAGTTTCACGGCGCGGGTCTTGTCGGCCGAGATGGTCGAGACGCGATCCACCGACTGGGAGAATTCCTTGGCTTCCAGGGCCAGCGCCTTGTCGTTGCCGGCCGGAATGACCCGTTCATAGGGCGGGAAATTGCCGTCGATCAGCTTGGAGGTAAGTTCCACGCCATTAAAGCCGAACTGGACCTTGGTATCGGACAGCGAAATCTCGATCGCGCCATCGGCGTCATCCAAAAGCTTGCGCAGCTCGCCCACGGTCTTGCGCGGGATGATGACACCGGGGATCTGGGCCGCGCCATCGGGCAATTCCAGCTCGTAACGGGCAAGGCGGTGGCCGTCCGTGGCCACGGCCCGCATCACCGGCGGCGTCGCGTCCTTGGCGGCATGGAGATAGATGCCGTTGAGGTAATAGCGCGTCTCTTCCGTGGAGATCGCAAAGCGGGTCTTGTCGATGATGCGCTTGAGATCGTCCGCGGCCAGGCGGAAACGGTGGGGCAGGGTGCCCGCCGCCATCTGGGGAAAGTCTTCCTTCGGCAGACACGACAGTTCAAAGCGCGAGGAACCGGCGGATACGGCCAGGCGGCCGCCTTCGCTGGTGAGAAGCTCGACCTGGACCTGGGCGCCGTCCGGAAGCTTGCGCACGATGTCATACAGCATATGGGCCGGCGCGGTGGCCGCGCCGTTGCGCAGGATATCGGCGGGAATGGATTCCACGATTTCGATGTCCAGGTCGGTGGCGGTGAGCTTGAGTGTGCTCTTGCCGGCCTCGATCATCACATTGGACAGGATGGGGATGGTGTTGCGCCGTTCCACCACGCTCTGGACATGGGAAAGCGCCTTCAGGAATGCGCCGCGTTCAACATTGATCTTCATCGGTCTGATTTGCGCTTCCTCGGGAAGCGTCCCATCGCTGACAAAAGCCCGTTTCCGGACGGCACTTTCGAAAGATCGAGAAGAGCCCGGAAAACCCCAATTTTCTTGTGTTTTGGAGCGGATGCCGGTCGCCTGAAGGCGGCCCCAAGACTCAAGTCCAGGACCATACCAAAAGGGGCGGAAAAGGGCAAAAAAAACGCCGGCAAAACCGGCGTTTTCTCAGCTCAAAATAGGGCCGTTTTCCTGGTTTTTCGGGGCCTAGAGTTCGCCCTTGCGTTGGAGCATCTGGCTAAGGAAATCCACTTCCTGGCGAAACAGCGGATCCTCCACGATCAGGGCCTCGATCCGGCGGCAGGCATGCAGCACCGTGGTGTGGTCGCGGCCTCCGAAACGACGGCCGATTTCGGGCAAGGAGCGGGTCGTGAGCTTGCGCGACAGGTACATTGCCACCTGGCGGGGTCGCGCGACCCGGCGGGCCCGCTGGGGCGAATGGAAGTCCTTGACGTCCAGCTTGTAGAATTCGGCGGTCTTGCGCTGGATGTCCTCGATCGAGGTCTTGACCCCCGGACCCGCGCGCAGGCCCACCGCTTCTTCCGCGGTTTCCAACGTGACGGGCTTCTTGGTGAGGTCCGCATAGGTGGCGAGCTTGGTGAAGACGCCGATCATCTCGCGTGGAGATGCGTCTTCCAGATCGGCGATCCGTTCCAGCACCGTTTCCGGCAGCACCACTTCCGGTTTATGGCGCGTGAATTCTGCCGCCCGGGCCTTGAGGATGGACAGCCTGGTATCGCGGTCGGGCTTGTCGAGGGCGATGCAAAGCCCGCCCGCCAGCCGCGACTTGACGTCTGCGCCCAGCCCTTCGAGGGCCTGGGGCGCGCGGTCGGCGGCGATCACCACCCGGCGGCGCAGATCCGCAAAGGCGTTGACAGTGTAGAGAAACTCCGACGCCGTGGCGGTGGAGCGGCAGATATGCTGCAGGTCGTCGATGATCAGCACTTCGGCGGTGCGCAGCTCTTCCTTGAAGGCCAGCGTGTCCTTGCGATAGAGCGCGCCCAGGAAATGGCGCATGAAATCCTCGGCGCGAAGGAACAAAGTGCGCCGTCCGCGCTTGCGGAATTCCAGCGCCGCCGCGTTCAGAAGATGCGTCTTGCCGAAGCCGAAGCCGCCATGGATGAACAGCAGCGGGATGTCCGATTGCTGGCCTTCGGCGAAGGCGCGGGCGGCGCCATGGCCGAATTCATTGGCCCGGCCGGGTATGAAGCTGTCGAAGGTCTGCTGGGGATGCAGCATCCGGGTCCAAAGACCCTTGGCGTTGTCTTCGGCGACCTCCGCGCCCCGTGCGGGCTGCGGCAGATAGCTGATGCTGGCCGAGGCCGGGACTTCGCGCATCACGCCGCCGCCGATCACCGGAGACGGGGCGGCCGAAATCACGATGGAAATCGAAGCAGGCTCGGCCCCTTCGGCACGGAAGGCGCGCTCGATGCGGGCGATATAATGGTTGGCCACCCAATTGCGGACAAAGGGCTTGGCAGCGCCGATCTTCAATTCGTCATGGTCGGCGGATTCCAGGCTCAAAGGCCCGATCCATGCCTCGAATACAGCGTCTCCCAATTCGCGGCGCATGCGCTCGCGCACTGCCGCCCACGCGTTCGGCCAGTCCGGCCGCATCGGTTTGCCCGTCAAATGTCCCATAATTCAAAACCCATCTGTTTCAGCACGCGTGAACCGCGTGTCCGGCGAGCTTTCAAAAGCTCTCTCTTATCTCTGCTGCGTCAGACGCTTACTGCCCCGATCTACCTCGTCGCATGAATTGTCCCCCTCATGTTTGCCGCCAGGGAAGGCCCGCCGCCTTCCATCCATTTGTATGGCCGCGATGCCCTTCGCCGTTGAGATCGCCTTCGAACCCTCCGGCGATATTGAAAGCCTTTTCGAAGCCCGCGCGCGTCATCGCCATGGCAGCTGCGCGGGAGCGCGCGCCGGAACGGCAGAGAAAGAGGATGGGCGTTTTCGGGTCGGCCCCGGCGGCCTGAAGCGCCTCGGTCGTATCGGCGACGAAATTCGGATTGGGCTGCATGGCCGGATAGCGCTGCCATTCAATGCAATGGGCCCGGCGCTGAAGCTCCGAAAGGTCGGGCAGGCCTACAAAGTTCCATTCCGCGATGGTGCGCACATCGACCAGCTGGGCTTTGGAATCTTGCGACAACAGTGCCCAGGCCTCAGCCAATTGGAGATCGCCGGCATATTCGTGAGAAGGGGAAGAAGACATCGGCACGGCCTTGGGAAAATTCGAGCATTGCCGGGAAGGTCTCCCAGCATAAAAGGTTCACAATTTCAAGAAATCAGGCCGGTATTTTCTTTATACTATTGCCGGAAATGCCAGATATTTTGTCGAATACTTCAATTTTACTGTATCTGTTCTTCGACATATCTTGGTTTCCGCCCCGACGGTTAAGGAAGATACGATCAAGTCAGGCGCAGGCACAAGAGGAATAAAACTGGAACGAGGGCTGATTCGACAAATTTTTTCACTTTTGCAAATCCCGCTAACTGATTGTGCAGTATACGGAAAATACCGCCGTTCGACCAAATCTCATCGAATCAGTGGGTTAGCTTTGGCCCCGCGGCTGTTGCGCCGCAGAAATGTTATGGCGAAATGACTGTCAGCATACTGACAATAAAAAAAGCCCGATTTTGGGGATCGGGCTTTTCCTACACTTGGCTTTGTCTGGAGATTCCGAAGCGATTCCAGCGGCTTCGGTTATTTTTGCAGTTTTGCGACCCGCTTGGTCAGGCGCGAAACCTTGCGCGAGCCGGTGTTCTTGTGGAGCACGCCCTTGGAAACGCCCCGCATGATCTCGGGCTCCGCGGCCTTCAGGGCGGCCAGGGCGGCAGCCTTATCGCCCTTGGAAATGGCCTCTTCCACCTTGCGGATGAAGCCGCGGACGCGGGTCTTGCGCGAGGTGTTGATCGCGGTGCGCTTGGCGGTGGTGCGGACGCGCTTGCGAGACGAGGCGATATTGGGCATGGGCATTCCTGGCTTGGAAAAGAGGCGGGCATATAGCCCGGCCCCGCTTTGGGGTCAATAAAGCCTTTGGCAGCTGCTATTTCTGGCAGACCGGGCAGTAAAAGGTCGAGCGGCCGGCCTGGACGATCCGCTTGACCGTGCCGCCGCATTTGTGGCCCGTCCCGCCGCTTTTGCAGGGTTTGCCCTCCCGGCCATAGACCAGAAAATGGTGCTGGAAATTGCCGGGATCGCCCGTGGCCTGGGCATGGTCGCGCAAGGTGGACCCGCCAGCGGCAATGGCGCTTTTCAGAACCTTGCGGATCGCCTGCACCAGCGCCGCGACCTGATCCTTCCGGACTGCGCCCGCCAGCTTCTTGGGTGAAATATGGGCCAGGAACAGGGCCTCGCAGACATAGATATTTCCCAGCCCCGCCACCACCCGCTGATCCAGCAGCGCCGCTTTGATGGAGGTTTTCTTGCCTGCCAGCGCGGCGGCCAGATATTTCGCGTCGAAGCCCCCGGACAAAGGCTCGATGCCGATATCCTTGAACAGCGCATCTTCATTCAGCCGGTCGGTGGGGAGCAACGTCATCAGCCCGAAGCGGCGATGATCGTTGAACACGATGCGCGCGGGCGCGTCGGTTTCCAGCACCACATGATCATGCTTGCCATGACCGGCTCCGTCCGGCGGCGGGCTGTAGACGTAATCGCCAAGGCGCCGCTCGCGGCCCTGCGCATAGACGCTCATCCGTCCCGACATGCCCAGATGGATTACCAGGGTCTCGCCGCTGTCGAGCGCCACCAGAATATATTTGGCGCGGCGGGTGAGCTTCTCGGCCACGCGTCCGTTCAGCCGCTCGGCGAAGCGGGGCGGGAAGGGGCGGCGCAGATCCTTGCGCCGGACATGCGCCTTGGTGATGGTGCGGCCTTCCAGCGCGGGCAAAAGGCCAAGGCGCACGGTTTCGACTTCGGGCAGTTCGGGCATGGGTTTATCTAGCCCATCCAGGCTCGGCCGCGCTATGGTGCGGCGCATGAACGACAGCAAAACCGCCAGCTTCGGTTTCCGCGACGTGCCGGAGGCCGAAAAGGAAGCGCTTGTGGGCGAGGTCTTCTCCTCGGTCGCCGCGCGCTACGACCTGATGAACGATGTGATGTCCGGCGGCATCCACCGCATCTGGAAGGATGCCATGGTGGAATGGCTCAATCCCCGTCCGGGCTGGCGGGTGCTGGACGTGGCGGGCGGCACCGGCGACATCGCCTTCCGCATCGCCGAGATGGCGCGGTTGCGGGGCGGCGATGCCGCCATCACGGTCTGCGACATCAACGCCGCCATGCTGGGCGAAGGCAGGCGCCGGGCCGAAGCCAAGGGCGAGGGTGACATCGAATGGGTCTGTGGCGACGGGGAGAGATTGCCTTTCCCGGATGCGGAGTTCGACGCCTTCACCATCGCCTTCGGCATTCGCAATTTCACCCATATCGACGCGGCGCTCCGCGAGGCGCGGCGGGTCCTGAAGCCCGGCGGCCGTTTTCTCTGCCTGGAATTTTCGAAAGTGAATGTCCCGGGCCTGGACAAGCTGTATGACGCCTATTCCTTCAAGCTTCTGCCGAAGATGGGCCAGATAGTGGCGCAAGATGCGGAGTCTTATCGCTATCTGGCCGAAAGCATCCGCCGCTTTCCGCCGCCGGACCAGTTCGCCCGCATGATCGGCGAGGCCGGGCTGGATCAGGTCAAGGTCCGCATTCTTTCCGGCGGCATCGCCGCCATGCATTCGGCTTGGCGCATCTGATGAGCGATTTCTCCAGCCTGCTGCGCCTCTGGCAATCCGCAAGGCTGCTTGCACGGTATGACGCGCTTCTGCCCGGCGAATACCGGGCCCGGCTGCCCTTCGGCGCGCGCGTGGCGCAGATGGCGCTGGGCATCGGACGGGTGCGCGAAAACGGGCCGCCTGGTGTACGCCTGGCGCATGCGCTGGAACGATTGGGACCGGCCTATATCAAGCTGGGCCAGATGCTGGCGACGCGCCCCGATATCGTGGGCGAAGATGTCGCCCGCGCGCTGGAGCATCTGCAGGACCGGCTGCCGCCTTTTCCCGATGCCGAGGCGCGGGCCGCGATCGCCGACAGCCTGGGCCGACCGGTGGAAGACTTGTTTTCCGCATTCGGTGCACCCGTCGCCGCCGCCTCCATCGCGCAGGTTCATCGCGCCACCACATCCGAAGGCGCCGAAGCCGCCGTGAAGGTGCTGCGTCCCGGTATCGAGGCCTTGTTCCGCCGGGACCTGGAGGCATTGGCTTTGTTCGCCCGGATCGCGGAACGCTTTTCCGCGGAAGCGCGGCGGCTGCGATTTGTCGCGCTAGTCGAAACCCTTTCGGCATCGGTGGCGTTGGAGCTGGATCTCAGGATGGAAGCGGCGGCCGCGTCCGAACTTTATGATCGCACGCGCGGCGATGCCGAATTCCGGGTGCCCCATGTGGATTGGGCTCGCACGTCCGGTCGGGTGCTGACCAGCGAGTGGATCGACGGCACGCCGATCCGCGATCCCGCCGCCCTGGAAGCGGCCGGACATGATCCGAAAAAGATCGCGCTTACCCTGGTGCGCAGTTTCCTCACCCAGGCGCTGCGCGATGGTTTCTTTCATGCCGACATGCATCCGGGAAATCTGTTCCTGGACCGGCAGAACCGCCTGGTGGCGGTGGATTTCGGCATTATGGGGCGGCTGGACATCGGCATGCGCCGCTTCATGGCGGGCACGCTGGCCGGATTTCTGGCGCGCGACTACCGGCGGGTGGCGCAGCTTCATTACGACTATGCCTTCGTGCCGCCGCATCATCCGGTGGAGACGTTCGCCCAGGCTTTGCGCGCCATCGGCGAGCCGATCTTCGGCAAAGGCGCGCGGGAAGTATCGATCGCGCGGCTGCTCGGACAGCTATTCGAGACCACGCGGCGGTTCGACATGCAGGCCCAGCCGCAGCTGGTTCTTTTGCAGAAGACCATGGTGGTGGTCGAAGGCGTGGCGCGGAATCTGGATCCGGATTTCGACATCTGGGAAGCGGCCCGGCCGGTGGCGGAGCGCTGGGTGTCGGACAATCTGGGGCCGGAAGCGCGCCTGGCGCGGGCTGCCGAAGGGGTGAGCGCGCTGGGCAAACTGGCGGAGGACCTGCCGCAGCTGGTGCGCAATGCCGAACAGCTTTCGCAAATGGTGGCGGAAGGCGGGGTGCGGCTGCATCCCGACACGGCCCGCGCCATCGCGCGCGAGCAGGACCGCAAGAGCCGGCCGCTGCGCCTGGCTTTGGTCGCGCTTTTGGCCGTGATCGCGGTGGTGCTTCTATCGCACTGGCGCGGGTTTCTTTGACAATATCGCAAAGCGGGCGGTGAGCAGGATCGCGGCCACCAGCAGGCCGAAGGCCAATCCCAGCCAGATGCCCAACCCCTTCATGCCCAGGCCGAACCCCAGCAACGCGCACATCGGCGCGCCCGCCAGCCAGTAGGACGCACCGGCCACCCACATGGGACCCCGCGCATCTTTCAAGCCGCGCAGGCTCATCGATGCGGTCACTTGCAAGCCGTCCATCAATTGAAACGCAGCGGCGACATGCAGGAAGGTGACCGCCAGCGCCAGCACGTCGCGATTGTCCGCGCTGTCCGGCAGCCACAACATGGCGATGCTGTGGGGGAACAGGAGCAGCACCAGCGCGGCAGCGAACATGAAGATCAGACCCAACCCCATGGCGGTAAAGCCGGCGCGCCGGGCGCCATAGTGGTCGCCAGCGCCTGCCGCCAGGCCGACACGCACGGTGCCCGCCAGGCCGATGCCCAACGGCACCATGAAGGTGAGCGAGGGAATGGTGATGGCGATCTGATGTGCTGCCAGGGCCGCGATCCCGAATGTGCCCATTGCCAGGGTCGCCGCATTGAACATCGCCACTTCGAACAACATGGTCACGCCAATGGGCAAACCCAGATGAAACAGCTCGAATAGCGAGCGCCAGTGCGGCCGGAAAAAACGGTGCAGGACATGGTAGGGCCTGAGCACGGGGAGGCGCAGGGCAATCACTGCCATCGCCACCAGGGTGAACAGATTGGACGAGGCGCTGGCAAAACCCGCGCCGACCAGACCCAGTTTGGGAAAACCGAAATGCCCAAAAATCAGGGTGTAATCGCCCAGCGCATTGAACAGGATGGCAAGCCCCATCACCACCATCGGCGGAATAGGCCGGCTGAGCGAGGTGGAGAAATTGCGCAGCACTTGGAAGGCCAGCGAACAGGGAAGCCCGAACGCCAGCGCCGCCGTATAGATCCCCGCATCCGCCGCCAGTTTGGGTTCCTGCTGAAAGAGCAGAAGAATGTCGCGGGTAAAGAACAACGCGGCCAGCAGCGGCGGCGACATCAGCGCCACCGACCACAGGCCCATGCGCACCACCAGCCGTACGTCTTTCTGGTCGCGCGGCCGGACGCGAAACCGGTTCCCACTTTCGCTGGCCGACGCTCCCTGATCGCGCGGCCGGGGTGAAAGCCGCGTGGCCGCCGCTCCATGGCGTCCCACCACATGGGCGATCATGGGCGAGACGGCGGAAACCGGCCCTGTGCCCAGAAGCCAGATGAAAAAGAACACCGTGTTGCCGATGGCGCCGGCCGCCAGCGCTTCCTTGCTGAAATGACCCAGCATCACCGTGTCGGTGGCCAGAATGATCATCTGGGCGAGCTGGGTGGCCGCCATGGGGACCGCCAGGCGCATGAGTTCGCGCGCCTCCGCCGCCCAGGCGGCGAAATCATGTCCGGTGATCCGGGGACCGGGGTTTGCGACTTCCAGTTCGGCGTCCATACGGTCTTCTACAGGATTTGCGCGACAAAGGGATGCAAGGGAGCCATGCGTTCCGTTCGTCTCGATTGGGCGATCGGTTACCGCGCGATATAACCCTTTCGCTGTCAAAGGACGCGGACGGATGAAGACACGGAACATCGCGCATCGCGGCGGCGCGGGCCTCAGATCCGAAAATACGCTGGCGGCATTCCGCAACGCCATCACGCTGGACGCCGACGGGGCGGAGCTGGATGTGCAGCTTTCCGCCGACGGCATGGTGATCGTGCACCACGATTTTCGTCTCAATCCAGCCCTGACCCGCAAGGATGGAGCCTGGCTCCGGGGCGAGGCGCCACGCATCAAGGATCTGACCTTGGCTGAGCTGCAAGCCTTCGATCTGGGGCGCGCCGATCCTCAAAGTGATTATGCCCGCAAGCATCCCTTGATGGCGCTGGCCGATGGCGTTCGCATTCCGACCCTGGCCGAAGTGTGCGCTTTACCGTCGCCAAAGCTTTTCACCTTGCTGGTCGAACTGAAATCCTCGACCGATCCGGAGTCGGCCGATCCCATTGCCCTGGCCGATGCGGCGCTTGCGGTGATGCAAGAACATCTGGATCGCACGATCTTTGTGGGATTCGACTGGCGAGGTCTGGCGCGCATCAAGAGCCGGTCGCCACATGCCCGCTGCTGGTTCACCACCGACAAATTGCCGGGCGAGGCGGAACCGGTACTGGACATCATCAAGTCCGCGGGAGGCGATGGCTGGTTCCCTTCATACGAAGACGCCACGGATGCCAGCGTTACCGGCGCGCGCGCACGCGGCCTTCAGGTGGCGGCCTGGACGGTCAACCAACCTGCCGACATGAAGCGCCTTCTGGACCTGAAGCTGGACGCGATCTGCACCGATCGGCCGGATCTGCTACAGGCCCTCGAACAACGCGGTTGAAAGATAGCGTTCCGCGAAAGAAGGGATGACCGCGACAATGGTCTTGCCTTCATTTTCGGGGCGCGCGCCCACTTCCAGCGCCGCGGCAATGGCGGCGCCCGACGAGATGCCCACTGGAATGCCTTCCAGCTTGGCGGTCTGCCGCGCCGTTTCCAACGCCGTCTCGTTGGAGATCGTGATGATCTCGTCGATCACTTTCAGATCCAGAATGCCGGGAACGAAGCCGGCGCCAAGGCCCTGGATCTTGTGCGGGCCGGGCGGACCGCCGGACAGAACGGCGCTGTCTTCCGGCTCCAAGGCGATCATTTTGACTCCGGGCTTGCGGCCTTTCAGGACCTGGCCCACGCCAGTGATGGTGCCGCCGGTGCCCACGCCGGAAATCACGATATCGACCTTGCCGTCGGTATCGTTCCAGATTTCCTCGGCGGTGGTGCGCCGGTGAATGTCGGGATTGGCGGGATTCTCGAATTGCTGCGGAATGACCGCGCCGGGAATTTCCTTGAGCAGTTCCTGGGCGCGGGCAATGGCGCCTTTCATGCCTTTGGCGGCATCGGTGAGTTCAAGCTCGGCGCCCAGAATCTGCAGCATCTTGCGCCGTTCGATGGACATGGATTCGGGCATCACCAGGATCAGCCGATAGCCCTTGGCGGCGGCGACGAAAGCCAGCGCGATGCCGGTGTTGCCTGAGGTCGGCTCGATCAAGGTGGATTTGCCGGGCGTGATCGCGCCCTGCTTCTCCAAGGCCTCGATCATGCCGACCCCGATCCGGTCCTTGACCGAGGCGAGGGGGTTGAAGAATTCCAGCTTGAGCAAGATGTCCGCCTTGACGCCGGCATCCTTGGCCATGCGGTGGATCCGCACCAAAGGCGTGTCGCCAATGGTTTCGGTGACCGAATTGTAGATGCGGCCTCGGCCGGGTTTGCCCGTCTGCATGAAGTCTCCTGTCAGATTGCGAAATCGGAGCTGGCGCCGCCGCTGATATCCACGCCATGGGCGCGCGCGCGCTGGCAAAGATCCTCGATCGAGATGGCATCGAGCTGGGCCATGATGTCGTCCTGCAATGTCTGGATCAGGGGCGCGACGATGCGCAGCCCCAGCTCGGAACGGGGGCGGATCTTCTCTTCCTCGCCATCCTCGATGCTTTCGGCCACCCGCACCACATCGCCCACCGAAATGCGGCGGCGTTCGCGCGCCAGCCGGTAGCCGCCGCGCGGACCCCGCACGCCTTTGAGGACGCCGGCGCGCACAAGCTGCTGCATCACCTGTTCCAGATAGCGTTGCGGCACGCCCTGGCGGGCGGTGATTTCCTTGGCCTGGACCGGTTCGGGCCGGGCGTTGAAGGCGATATCGATCACCGCCTCCAGCGCCAGAAGCGTTTTCCGGGAAAGACGAAGCATCATGGCGTTTTCACCGTCATGCCGGTGGACCCGAAGCCGCCCGCGCCGCGGGCGCTGTCGGACAAGCTGTCGCTTTCCACGATCTGGGCCTGCTCGTGGCGCGCGATCACCATCTGGGCGATCTTGGTTCCCCGCTTGATCATGAAGGGCACATCGCCATGGTTGATCAGGATGGCCTTGATCTCGCCCCGGTAATCGCTGTCGATGGTGCCCGGCGCGTTCAACACCGTGACGCCATGATTGAGCGCCAGCCCGGAACGGGGACGCACCTGGGCTTCCACACCCAGCGGCAATTCGATGGCGATGCCGCAGGGAATGGCGGCGCGGCGGCCGGGCGCAATTTCGACATCACCATCGATGGCTGCCAGCAGATCCAAGCCCGCTGCGCCCAAGGTGGCATAATGCGGCAACGCAAGATCTTGCCCGTTGGCAAGGCGCTTCAATCCGACTTTCATGAGGACGTTTCCCGGAAGTGCTGAGTTATGTGTTGGACCAGCCGGCGGGCGACTTCGGCTTTCTTCATTTCCGGCCAGCTTTCCTGTGCCGTCGCGGTGATCAGATGAACCTGATTGCGCTCGCCGCCCATCACCGATTCTCCGCTTCCATTGGCGGACACATCATTGGCCATGATCCAATCGGCATTCTTGCGCTTCTGCTTGGCAATGGCATGGGCCAGGATATCGTCCGTCTCGGCGGCGAAGCCGACCACAAGGCGGGGACGGCTTTTGTGATGGCCGAGGGTGGCGAGGATGTCGGGATTCTCCACCAGCCGGAGGGCGGGAATGCGGTGATCCGCATCCTTCTTGATCTTGCTGCCAGCGGCGATGTCCGGCCGCCAATCGGCGACAGCGGCGCTCATCACCGCGATGTCTGCGGGCAGCTCGGCTTCGCAGGCCGCCAGCATCTCGCGCGCGGTGGTGACTTTCACCAGTCTCACATGCGATGGCGCCGCGATGTCGACGGGTCCGGAAACCAGCACCGTGTCGGCGCCGGCGGCGGCCAGGGCATCGGCGATGGCATAACCTTGCTTGCCCGACGAACGGTTGGCGATGAAACGCACCGGGTCGAGCGGCTCTTGTGTAGGCCCGGCGGTGACCAGTGCCTTGAAGCCGTCGAGCGGTCCGCCTCGGACATTGAGGGCCTGTTCGATGGCGGCGACGATTTCCAGCGGTTCGGCCATCCGTCCCGGACCGAATTCTCCGCAGGCCATTTCGCCTTCGTTGGGACCCACGAACAGCACGCCGTCGCGCGCCAATGTTTCGGCGCTGCGGCGCACCGAAGGGCTCTGCCACATGCGCACATTCATGGCCGGCGCCATCAGAATGCGCTTGTCGGTGGCCAGGAGCGTGGTCGACGCCAGATCGCTGGCGAGCCCGCCCGCCAGCTTGCCCATCAGATCGGCGGTGGCAGGGGCGACCACCACCAGGTCGGCGGACCGGGACAGTTCGATATGTCCCATTTCGCTTTCGTCGGTGAGGCTGAAGAGGTCGGAACAGACTTTCTCGCCGGTCAGAGCGGCTACGGACAGGGGCGTGACGAATTCAGCGCCGGCCCGGGTCAGGATGGCGCGGGCTTTCACGCCCCGTTCCGCCAGCCGCCGGATCAGGTCCAGTGACTTATAAGCGGCGATCCCGCCGCCGATAATGAGAAGGACGCTTTTGCCGCGCATTGGTGTGAAATCCTTGGACACCCCATAAATACGGTGTCTGGGCGGGGGAATATATAGAACCACGCCCGAAAAGTGTAATTATTTGGAATGGTGAAATCAAATAGCGATATCAAACTCTTAAAAATAGCCAGAAGTTAATGATTCGCTAAACATGCTGTGGTCAACTGACCGCTGGCCTTGGGGGGCTTGGGTATGGCGTTAGCGAAATCCGGTCACGACCGGCAGAATAAGATCCATCTCAGCACCGGCGAAATCATGCGCCTCGCATCGGATTTTGCCGAAGAGCATGGCGCGGATGCCTGCGATTACGCCTATCGCGCCGTGGTCAATTTTGAAGCCGAAGGCGAGGGCGAGCGCGCCTATCTCTGGTTCCTGCTCTTGGTCATGCTGGGCGATATCGCCAGCAATCGGCTCAATCCGGACAAGCCGCTGACGATTCATTAGATGGCCCCCATCTGTCTTCCTCGGGCAAGCCCTCGGAAGACGTTCGGTACGCTGTCGCTTCCGAACTCCCCCGCCAGCGGCTTCGCCGCGCGGGGGGGAAGAAAGTCTGTGTTCGCTGCGCGAGGCATGCGGTAGGCTGATTGCCCAACCCGCTTTCAGGACAACATGCCGCTCGACCCTTTGGTGAAAGCCTTTCTCGATCAGGCGGCGGCGATCCCGCGGCCCAAGGCATGGGAGATGCCGCTCTCCGCCTCGCGCAAAGGTTTTGCCGGGATGATGGGGCTGGTCGGCCCCCAGGATGTTCCCGTCGGTCGAATCGAGAATTTCAAGATACCGGGCCCAAAGGGCGACATTCGCGCCCGCGCCTATGCGCCCATCGCGGTGGGTGGCGATGCCCAGCCCGTGCTGGTCTATTTTCACGGCGGCGGTTTTGTCGTGGGCGACCTCGATACCCATGACGGGCTTTGCCGGCTGTTCGCCCATGAAGGCGGGTTTCGCGTCATCGCGGTCGAATACCGTCTGGCGCCGGAACACAAATGGCCCGCGCCATTGGATGACGCGGCGGCGGCGCTGCAATGGATATTCGACAATGCCACGGCGCTGGGCGTGGATGCGGGCCGCATGGCGGTCGGCGGGGACTCCGCCGGGGCATTGCTGACGGCCTGTCTGACGCAGCTCATGAAGAAGAAGGGCGGGGCGGCGATCGCTTTCCAGATGCTTCTGTTCCCGTCGACCGACCTGGCCGGACACTTTGCGTCGATGGACAAATTCGGTGTCGGCTATTTCCTCGATCGCCAAACCATCGAGTGGAATAATAATCAGCTTTTTCCGCAAGATATCGACAGAAGCTCGCCCGAAATCTCACCCCTGCGAGCCAAGAATTTTGCGGGCTTGCCGCCTGCCTACATCATGCTGGCGGGCTATGATCCCTTGCATGACGAGGGGCTGGCCTATGCGCAGAAACTGAAAGAGGCGGGCGTGCGCGTGACCGTCGCGGACCATCCGGAAATGGTCCATTGCTTCATCTATCTGCAGACGGTCTTGCCGCAAGCGCATGAGGCGATAGCCGCCGCCGCGAAAGCGGTGCGCGATGCGTTGGCGATGGCGTGAGGAAAAGGCGAGTAAGCGGAAGGCTTACTTGATCTTGCCTTCCTTGAATTCGACATGCTTGCGCAGGACGGGATCATATTTCTTGATCGAGAATTTTTCCGTCATGGTGCGGGTGTTCTTCTTGGCGACATAGAAAAAGCCGGTATTGCCTTCGCTGTTGAGGCGAATTTTGGCAGTGGTGGGCTTGGCCATGGCGGACTCCAGAAGAAACAGGTCGAACGGGCGGGTTTGTGAGGGATGGGGTCCATTCTGTCAAGCGGACCCGGTCAATATCCTGAAATTCAACGTTTTTTCGGCTTGAACCGGCGCTTTTCCCGGTCCCGGCCAACCTTTCCCGGCTTGGGCGGCCGGTGGGCGCGGGCGGGAATCGCGCCACCTTCAGCCAGCTCGAAGCGCATGCCGCCGGTCACGGGGGCAGCCTCCATTAGCTTCACCGTGATGGCGTCACCCAACCCATAGGTGGTGCCAGTGCGCTCGCCCCGCATGGTCTGGGCCCGCTCGTCATGGCGGAAATATTCCGCGCCCAGGGACCGCGCCGGCAAAAGACCTTCGGCGCCCGACTCCTTCAGGCGCACGAACAGCCCGAATTTGGTGACCCCGGTGATGCGCGCCTCGAAGGTGGCGCCGATCCGGTCCTGCATGAAAGCCGCGACATAGCGGTCGGTGGAATCGCGCTCGGCAGCCATGGCGCGCCGCTCGGTGACGGATATGGCCTGGGCGATCTCCGTCAGCTGCTTGATCTCGCGATCCGAAAGGCCATCACCGCCGCCCAGCTTCAGGCCCCGGATCAAGGCGCGGTGCACGATCAGGTCGGCATAGCGCCGGATCGGCGAGGTGAAATGCGCGTATTTCGCCAGGTTGAGGCCGAAATGGCCGATATTGGCGGCGTCATAGATCGCCTGGGCCTGGCTGCGCAGGACCACATCGTTCATCACCGCTTCATGCGGCGTACCTTTGGCCTGGGAGAGGATGCGGTTGAAGGTGCCCGGCTGCATCACCTGGCCCTTGGCGAAATTTATATTCAGGGTACGGAGGAAATCGGAAAAGGCGTAAAGCTTCTCGCGCGACGGCGTGTCGTGAACACGGTAGATGAGGGGCGTGCGCGCCTTCTCCAGCGCTTCGGCGGCGGCGACATTGGCCAAGACCATGCATTCTTCGATCAGGCGCATGGATTCCAGCCGTTCGCGATAGGCGATGCTGGCGACATGGCCGTCGGCGCCCAGCTGGATGCGCCGTTCCGGCAGGTCGAGGTCCAGGGGACTGCGCTTCTCGCGCGCGACTACAAGCGACTGATAGGCGGACCATAGATCGGCCAAGGTCTTGCGCACCGTCGCGCTCATCTCCGCGTCCGGCTTGCCGTCAAAGGCCGCTTGCGCCCGCGCATAAGTCAGCCGCGCCGCCGAGCGCATCACGGCCCTGAGGAAGGTATGCCCGCGCTTATGGCCATGGGCGTCGAACACCATCCGCACCGCCAGGCAGGGGCGGTCCACGCCTTCCTTCAAGGAACAAAGATCGGCGGAAAGCTCTTCCGGCAGCATCGGTACGACGCGATCGGGGAAATAGGCGCTGTTGCCGCGCTTGAGCGCTTCTTTGTCCAGCGCCGAGCCCGGCGTCACATAATGGGCGACATCCGCGATGGCGACCAGAATGACATGGCCGCCCTTGTTGCCGGCATCGTCATCGGGTCCGGCCCAGACGGCGTCGTCGTGATCGCGGGCGTCTTCCGGGTCGATCGTGACAAGCGGAATTGCGCGCAGATCCGTGCGCCCGCGCGGGTCCATGGGCTTTGCCGCGCCGGCTTCTTCCAGCACGGAGGCGGGGAAGACGGTGGGGATGCCATGCGCGTGAATGGCGATCAGGCTGATGGTGCGGGGGCTGTCCATGCTGCCGATGCGTTCCACCACCCGCACTTTGGGAAAGCCGGCGGATTTGCGGCCCACCGGTTCGCACAGCACCAGATCGTTGTTTTTCGCGTCGGCCGCGTCGGCGCGGTCGAGCGCATATTCGCCCCGCGCCTTGCGGTCCACCGGCAGGACGCGAAACCCGGTGCCGGTCGCGCGCAGAACGCCCAGAATGCGTTCGGGGCCCGTCTCGTCTTCCAGCCGGCGCACGATGACCGCTTCATAGCTTTCGCCGCGCCGCTCCAGCCGTCCCAGAATGCGATGACCTGCCGTCAGCGCGGCGCCGTCTTTGGGCGGCGTGACATAGATCGGCGGGGGCTCATTGTTGGATTCCCAGCCCAGCGGCCGCGCCAGCAATTCGCCGTCCGCATCGGTGCCGGTGATCTCCAGCACCGCGATGTCCGGCAATTCGCCCGCTTTGGTCAGGCCGCGTTTGGCTTTACCCTCGATGGCGCCTTCCGCTTCCAATTCCCGCAACAGCCGCTTCAGGACAATGCGGTCCGATCCCTTGAGGCCCGTGATGCGCGCCAGATCCCGCTTGGTGGCGCCGGGATGTTCGGCGAGCAGGGCAAGCAAGCGGGCCTTGTCGAGCGGAGGCGCGTTGGTGGCGCGGCGCGGCAATTACTCGCCCGCCACCGGTTCGGGCTTTTTCTTCGCCTTCGCCGGAGTTTTCTTTTTTGCCGCCGCTTTCTTGGTCGCGGGCTTCTTGGCGGGCGCTTCGGCTTTCACCGCTTTGGGCTTTGCCGCGGCTTTCTTTTTCTTCTTTTTGCCGCCGCCTTTGGCCGCGCGCTCGGCGATCAGCGCCAACGCCCGTTCCAAGGTGATTTCCATCGGGTCGTCGCCTTCCGGAATGGTGGCGTTGGTGTCGCCGTCGCTGACATAGGGGCCATAGCGGCCCTTCAGGACTTTAATGGCGTTGCCGTCGCCGTCCTGGCCCAACTCCTTGAGCGCCTGCGGCCCGCGCCGGCCGCCGCCCTTGGCCTTCTTTTCCGCCAGGATGGTCACCGCATGATTGAGGCCGACGGTGAAGACATCGTCCGGCGATTCCAGGGAAGCGTATTTCCCGTCATGGGCGACGTAAGGCCCAAAGCGGCCGAAATTCGCCGTGATCATCTTGCCGTCTTCGGGATGGGCGCCGACTTCGCGGGGCAGGGAGAGAAGCTTAACCGCAAATGCCAGATCGACGGCGGAAGGATCGGTGCCTTTGGGCAGGCCGGAACGTTTCGGCTTCTTGTCTTCGCCCAATTGCACATAGGGACCGAATCGCCCGGATCGCAAAGTGACCTGCTGATCGGTGCCGGGAAAAAGGCCCAGCTCGCGGGGGCCGGCATCGCCTTCACCCGGCTTGGCGCCGATCTGACGGGTGAAGCGACATTCCGGATAATTGGTGCAGCCCACGAACGCGCCGAAGCGGCCCAGCTTCAGATTGAGGCGGCCATCGGCGCAGGCGGGACATTTGCGGGGATCGACACCGTCTTCGCCCGGCGGGAAAATGTGCGGACCCAGCACGGAATCGAGCTCGTCGATCACCTGGCTGATCTTGAGATCCTTGGTCTCGCCCACCGCGGCGGAGAAATTCTTCCAGAATTCACGAAGCAGCTGCTTCCAGTTGAGATCGCCGGCGGAGACTTCGTCCAGCTTCTCTTCCAGATCGGCCGTGAAGTCGTACGCGACATAGCGGGGGAAGAAGCTGATCAGGAAGCTGGTGACCAGACGGCCTTTTTCTTCCGGATAGAAACGCGAACGGTCCATCCGCACATAGGCGCGATCGCGCAAGGTGGAGAGGATGGTGGCATAGGTCGAAGGCCGGCCGATGCCCAGCTCTTCCAGCTTGCGCACCAGGCTGGCTTCGGAATAGCGGGGCGGCGGTTCGGTGAAATGTTGTGCCGGCGTGACCTTGTCGACCTTGCCGGTATCGCCGACCACGACCTTCGGGAGCTTCGAGCCTTCTTCGTCCGACGTGTCGTCTTCGCCTTCCAGATAAAGCGTGAGGAAGCCGTCGAACAAGGTGACGGTGCCGGTGGCGCGAAGTGTGATCTTCTTGTCGGCCGAGATCACATCGACGGTGGTGCGTTCCTGTTCGGCGCTTTCCATCTGGCTGGCGACCGCGCGCTTCCAGATCAGTTCGTACAGCCGGGCCGCGTCGGCATCGAGATAGCGCGAGACCTCATCCGGCGTGCGGGCGAAGCTGGTGGGACGCACCGCTTCATGGGCTTCCTGGGCGTTCTTGGCCTTGCTGGTATAGACGCGCGCGGCTTGCGGCACGTAGCGGGCGCCATATTTGCTGCCGATTACGTCGCGCGCCTCGGCAATGGCTTCGGGCGCCATGGTGATGCCGTCGGTACGCATATAGGTGATGAGGCCGACGGTATCGCCGCCGATATCGACGCCTTCATAGAGACCTTGGGCCACCTGCATGGTGCGCTTGGCGGCGAAACCCAGCTTGCGCGCGGCCTCCTGCTGCAAGGTCGAGGTGATGAAAGGCGGGGCGGGGTTGCGCTTGACCGGTTTGGCCTCGACGCTGCCGATGGCAAAGCTCTGCGCCTGGATCGCTTCGACCGCGCGCTTGGCGTCGGCCTCGTTGCCCAGCGACAGCTTTTCCAGCTTCTTGCCGTCGAGCTGAATGAGGCGGGCCGGAAAATCGCCCTTGGCGGTGGAGACATCGGCATCGATGCTCCAATATTCCTGTGGCTTGAAAGCCTCGATCTCGGCTTCGCGCTCCACCACCAGGCGCAGCGCCACGGATTGGACGCGGCCCGCGGAACGGGCGCCCGGCAGCTTGCGCCACAGAACCGGCGACAGGGTAAAGCCGACCAGATAGTCCAGCGCGCGGCGGGCAAGATAGGCGTCCACCAGTTCCTGGTTGATCTCGCGGGGATGGGCGATGGCGTCCAGGATCGCGGATTTGGTCACCGCATTGAACACCACCCGCTCGACCGGCATCTTGCCCAAGACATGCTTCTGCCGCAGCACTTCCAGTATGTGCCAGGAGATGGCTTCGCCTTCGCGGTCGGGGTCGGTGGCCAGGATCAGCTTGTCGGCGCCCTTCACGGCGCTGGCGATGTCCTTGATCTTGGATTGGGCGCGGGCGTCCACGTCCCACACCATCGAGAAATCGTCATCGGGCTTTACCGAGCCGTCCTTGGATGGCAGGTCGCGGATATGGCCGAAGCTGGCCAGAACTTTATAGCCGCTGCCCAGATACTTATTGATGGTTTTGGCTTTGGCGGGTGACTCGACGACGAGAACGTTCATACCGGCTGCTTTTGACCTCTGGGGCGGCTTATCTGGGGTCGCGGAGCCGTGGGACAAGGCTGGGAACCGCGGAACAGAGCCTTTTTTGCAAAATGCGGCGGGACACTGATGGAAGGGGGATGAGCCTGTCAACGTCGGCCCAGGACCCCGGACAAAGCTTTTGGTTGAGCAATCCGCTACTTCTGCCGGTATATAAAACTATAAGTTGTGTTCAGCAGTCGCTGCCCACCAAGAAGTTTCCGTCGAAAACATTCGGTAAAATCTTCCTCTTATCCGCCCGAAAGGAGCAAAACCCATCTTTGGGGGAACTTTTCTCCGGATTTATTTTGCCGTGGGCCCGTGAGCCGGCTCAGCATTCGGGCATATCGGCCCAGCTCACCCGGTTGCCCGGATGGCGCCGGCACCGTCCCGCCAGCTCCAATTCCAGAATCACCGTCAGGACCGCCGCAGGGGAGGCGCCGGTCTGGCGGATGATGTCGTCGATGCCGACCGGGGCCACGCCCAACGCTTCCTCGATCCGGCTGCGCACACGGTCGGCTTCCGCGTCCAGCATGGCAATGTCCGCCGGAGCGGCAGGCGCGCCGCCGTCCGGCTCGCCAAAGCCGCCGCCCAGGATCGGCCGCAACACCGCCAGCACGTCGTCGGCATTTTCGATCAGGGTCGCGCCATCCTTGATCAGACGATTGGGGCCCTTGGCGCGCGGATCGAGCGGTGAGCCGGGCACGGCGAAAATCTCGCGGTTCTGTTCCAGCGCATAATTGGCGGTGATCAGCGAACCGGAGCGCTCGGCGGCTTCCACCACGATGACCCCGCGCGCCAAGCCGGAGATCAGCCGGTTGCGCCGGGGAAAGTGCCGGGCCTGGGGGGCTTCGCCCAAAGGCATTTCGGAAATCACCGCACCTTGCCGGGTGATGGCGCGATAGAGCGCTTCGTTTTCCGGCGGATAAATGATGTCCACGCCGCCGGCCACCACGGCAACGGTGCCATGCTCCAGCCCGGCTTCGTGCGCCGCGGAATCAATCCCGCGCGCCAAGCCGGAGGCGATGACCAGGCCGGCCTCGCCCAGATCGCGCGACAGGATCTGCGCGAATTTGCGGGCCAAGGCAGACGCATTGCGGGCGCCCACCAGCGCGATCATGTTTTTTTGCAGCAGGTGGATATTGCCAATCACCGAGATGAGCGGCGGCGTGGGCGCGAGCGCGGCAAGACCGGGCGGGAAATCCTCTTCGCAGGCGGCAATCAGGCGCCCGCCCAATTTTTCCAGGCCTTCGATCTCGCGTTCCACGTCGCCTTCCGGCGGCAGGACGAAATTCTTCGCCCCGCCGCGCTCAGCCATGCGGGGAATTTCCTTCAATGTGGCGGAAGCACTGCCGAAGCGGGCGACGAGATTTGCGAAGGCGACCGGCCCGATATTGTGGGTGCGCGCCAGCCGCAGCCAGGCCAGGCGTTCGCGATCGCCAAGGATCATTTTGCCCCGATGCGCGGTTCTTTGCCGGCAAACAGGCGGCGGATGTTTTCGCGATGCATGAAGAAGATCAGCGCCGCCAGAAGAAGGGCCAGCGGCGCATAATCCTTGTGCCCGACCAGGGAAAAAAAGACCGGCGATAACGCGATCGCAACCAGCGCGGAAAGCGAGGAGATGCGCCAGACAGCAGCCGCCAGAAGCCAGGTGCCGGCCACCAGCAATCCGGCAAGCCAGGAAAGCGCGAAGGTGACGCCGAGAAAAGTCGCAACCCCTTTGCCGCCTTTGAAGCCCAGCCACACGGGAAAAATATGACCCAGCACGGCTGCCAAGGCCGCGAAAATCTCGCATCCCGGCGGCAACAAGCTCCGCGCGATCAGGACGGCGGCGACACCTTTCAGGCCGTCACACAGCAACGTCGCGGCCGCCGCCCATTTCTTGCCGGTGCGCAGGACATTGGTGGCGCCGATATTGCCCGAACCGATCTTGCGCACATCGCCGGCGCCGGAGGCGAAAGCGAAGAAAAGCCCGAACGGGATCGATCCCAGAACATATCCCAGGAGCAGGGCCTCAAGCGCGGAAGTGAGGGAAAGCGAACCGATCATTGCCGGCGACGATAGGCAAGTTCCGGGGGTAAATCTATCGGCTGCGTGTCAATCGGCGCGCGAGAAAACGCACTCGCCGCCGACAAAGGTCATCTGGGCACGGCCCTGGAATTTGCGGCCTTCAAAGGCGGTGTTGCGGGCCCTGGAATGCAGCGCCCGCTCATCCACCACAAAGGGCTCATCGATATCGATCAGGGCCAGGTCGGCGGGGGCACCCTTGGCCAGGCGCCCGCCGGGCAGGCCGAGCAGCTTGGCCGGGGTGATCGTCAACGATGCCAATATCCGCATCAGATCGGCATCGCCATTGTGATGCAGGTTGAGGGCGGCGGGCAGCAATGTCTCAAGCCCCACCGCACCAAAGGCGGCAGAGGCGAATGTCTGGCGCTTGGTATCCGCGCCCTGAGGTTCGTGGCTGGAGACGATCACATCGATGGTGCCGTTGGCGACGCCCTCGACCATGGCAGCGCGGTCGGTCTCGGCACGCAGCGGCGGCTTCACTTTGCGGAAGGTGTAATAAGCGCCCACGTCCAGCTCGTTCAGCAGAAGGTGGTGTCCAGAGACACCGCAGGTGATGGGAAGGCCTTTGGCCTTGGCCGCGGCGATGGCGTCCAGCGCGGCACGGGTGGAAATCTGCCCAAAGTGATAACGCGCGCCGGTCAGCTCGACCAGGCGGATGTCCCGTTCCACGATGATGGCTTCGGCCAGT
Source organism: uncultured Alphaproteobacteria bacterium (assembly GCA_937865685.1). Lineage (GTDB taxonomy): Bacteria > Pseudomonadota > Alphaproteobacteria > Micropepsales > Micropepsaceae > Rhizomicrobium. Next base: position 23,843 of record CALMGU010000061.1, read on the forward strand.
GCCGGCGCGGCGGGCAGGCCCAATCGTGTCGCGAATTCGCTTTCGGTGGTGGCGGCGCCTTGCACCAGTTCGGGGTCTTCCGCATGACCCGCCACCAGTGCGTCGAAGGTTGCCGCATAGGACAGCGCGCGCCGCATCACTCGCGCATTGGCGACGGTGCGATCCCCGTCGGTGAAGGCAACCGCGCCCGCCTCTTGCAGCAGGCCGATCTCGGTCATGGTTTCGCCCGCCAGGCGCTGGGTGAGGGCGGCCATCGGCGCGACATTCACCTTGGCGGTGGCTTGGGCGCGGCGGCGGATGAAATCCACCAGCGACGGCTCGTCAATCACCGGATTGGTGTTTGGCATGGTGACGATGGTGGTGACCCCGCCCGCCGCCGCCGCATCGCTGGCCGATGCCAGGGTCTCGCGATGTTCGCTGCCCGGCTCGCCCGTGAAGACGCGGCAATCGATCAAGCCGGGTGCCAGGGTAAGTCCGCCACAATCGATGATTTCCGGATCGGCGGCGTCATTGAACAGGCGCGGGCCGATATCGGCGATGCGCCCATTCTCGACCAGAAGTCCGCCCTTGATGTCCAATCCGGACGCCGGGTCGATCAGCCGCGCATTGCGGAAGGCGAGGCGGCCGCTTTTTCCGTTGGGGATGGTCATGACAATCCCCTGGCGAGCGCGTCCAGAACCGCCATGCGGATCGCGACGCCCATTTCCACCTGTTCGGCGATGAGACTGACGTCCAGATCGTCGGCGATGTCGGAAGCGATTTCCACGCCCCGGTTCATCGGACCGGGATGCATCACCAGCGCGCCGGGCTTGGCGCAACTGAGTTTCTCGCGGTCCAGGCCATAGAAGCGGAAATATTCCCGCGTCGAGGGCACAAAGGCACCGCTCATCCGCTCCAGCTGCAAACGCAGCATCATCACGATGTCGACGCCGGCGAGGCCCCGTTTCATGTCGGTGAAGATGTCCACGCCGAAGCGCTCCGCCTCTGAGGGAAGCAAGGTGCGCGGCGCGATCAGGCGCACCCGCGCACCCAGCATCGCCAGAAGGCGAATGTTGGAGCGGGCCACCCGCGAATGCAGGATGTCGCCACAGATCGCCACCGTCAGCCCTTCGATCCGCCCCATCCGGCGGCGGATGGTGAGCGCGTCCAAGAGGGCCTGGGTGGGATGCTCATGGGCGCCATCCCCGGCATTGATCACGCTGCAATCCAGTTTGCGCGACAGAAGCTCGGCGGCGCCCGAATCCTGATGGCGCACCACCAATATGTCGGGCCGCATGGCGTTGAGGGTGGAGGCGGTGTCGATCAAGGTCTCGCCCTTGGAGACCGAGGAGGTCTTGACCGACATGTTGAGTACGTCGGCGCCCAGCCTTTTGCCCGCCAGCTCGAAACTGGACTGGGTGCGGGTGGAGGCTTCGAAGAAAAGATTGATCAGGGTGCGGCCCTTGAGCAGGGCGGCCTTTTTGTTGGCGGCCCGGCTCTGCGCCACATAGCTCTCGCCAAGATCGAGCAGGCCCATGACTTCCGGCGCGGAAAGGCCTTCGATCCCAAGCAGATGGCTTGTCTTCAGGATCGGGGAAGGACTGGGTGATGTCATTAAAGCCCGGTGTATAGAGGTGGATTTTCGCGCCGGCAAGTCATGTTTGCCGCCTCGGTTAAGCAGTCATGTCTTCCAGGGATTTTCCCGCCGGTTCGGGCAGGAACAGGATCGCGGCCAGGGTGATGGGCACGCTCACCAGCAAGGCCTGGATCGCCGGGCCGTGTCCCTGGAAATGATTGTAAAGAACGCCTTCCAGCGCCAGGGCGGCGGCGCCGCCCAGAAGTTCGACCAGGTAGCGCAGGCCGGAAACCGTGGCGCGGTATCGCGTGGGTACGATCTCCATGGCAAAGCCCGCGAGCAAGGCGTCGCCCGCGAAAAAGCCGAAGAAGGAGAGCACCCAGAGAGGCGGCAGGAAAAAGCCCGGCACCTGGGCATAAAACAGCACGAAGGAGATCGCCGCGAACGTCACCACCGCCAGGGTCACGGGGCCCTGGCGCCCGCAGTCCTACGACTTGTGCCGTAGCAGTTGATTTTCCTCTCGAAATTCGCTGTGCCAAGCGTGGACAAACCTCACGGATTGACGTAGTTTGGCGCTCAAATAGAAAGGAGACCGGACCCCGTTCTTCCCGCCCATCGGGCGGCCCGTCCCACCCTTTCCCAGAACATGAAGCCGGTATCCCGTGAACGTTGCGCCCGCGCATCGTCTCGGCGGGCGATGCGGCGCTGCATCTCGACCCGCGTTATATCCGCAGCGTCAGCCACAGCCCCGCGCGGCGTGTGGGGCACGCCTTGCTGTACACGTTCATGACCAATAACGACGCGGGTCAAATGCGTTTTAACTTGCCCAACATCGGTTCGTATTACGCCAGCAGCATGATTGCCACAAAATGGCAGCCAGGACGTCAAACGGCGACGGGCGACGGCGTGCGCGACGCCAATCGCCAACTCATCACCGGCGCGGCCTTCAATGTCGTGCAGGAATTCTGGCCGGAAATCAGCAAGGTGTTGCGGCACGCGCATATCAACCTGGACTGAACATCTTGTGCACAGTCGTGCGCAAATCTTTGTACACTTTTGCCTCACACTTCCGGCGCGCGACTATCGTGCCTCTGTGATTTTCTGCATCAGACGGGCTTTGTTAGGGCAGCGCAAGCTTTGATCTCGCCAAACTCCTTTATTCATCGGCCTTTTTCTTTTTTTTGAGAACACCTCGCATCTGGCATCGTGCTTGCCGACTTTTTTGTGAGAAGCGCGCAACACGTATCGCGCGCTCGTCATAAGAATCAAGCGAGAGAAGGAGAAATTTATGCGAGGTTCGATGTGCGCGCGGCTTTTTGCCGCGCTTTGTGTTTGCGCGCTTGCCGTCGCACTGGCCCCAGCGCAAACGCCGTCAGCCGCTGTGCAATTCAGCATCCAGGATGCGCCGGAATTGCGCATGCCTGGCGCGCACGAGTTCAACTCAGTTTGGGGAGTGGATGGCAATTCGCCCGCCGTGCGTGACGCCGACGGCCAACTCATCCTGTTCAACTCGCTGCAATATCCCTGGCGCAGCAGCGGCGCGGACATCGCGCAAATGGCCGAATCCACGCGCGTCGTCATTAACAACCGCGACGACATCGAAGGCGGCTTATGGCTGGAAGCCGCCTACCGTGATGAAGACGGCACGTTGTTTGGCTGGTTTCACAACGAAACCGGCGCTGGTTGTGACAACCCGTATCTCGCCGTGCCGCGCATTCGCCAGATGGTTTCGCACGACGCCGGGCAGACCTGGGACGATCAAGGCGTCATTCTCGCCGCGCCTGATGTCGTGAATTGCCAAACCGGCAATCGCTATTTCGCCAATGGCGAAGGCGATTTCGCGGCGCTTTATGATTCCGCTTCGCAGGCCTTTTACTTTTACTTCACCGCCTATCACACGCAGGACGATCAACAAGGCATCGGCATTGCGCGGCTTGCCTATCAAGATCGTTTCAATCCCGTTGGCAATGTGCAGAAGTGGTTCAACGGCGCGTGGACAGAACCGGGTGTGAATGGGCAACTCACGCCGATCCTGCCGCCGCGCGTTGATTGGGAGCAGTCGAACCTGAATGCCTATTGGGGCCCCGCGCTTCACTACAACACCTGGCTGCATCAATACGTGATGTTGCTCAATCACGCGGTCGGCGCAGATTGGGGCACGGAAGGTTTTTATATCAGCTTCAACCCGGACATCAGCAATCCGGCGGGCTGGAGCGCGCCGCAGCGGTTGCCGCTTGAGCCGGACAGCCCGGCGCAGGCGTATCCGCAAATCATCGGACTCGATCGTGACAGCACAGACACACGCGG